>NZ_JAHBDJ010000052.1:0-24666 GCF_019956375.1 Pseudomonas sp. GL-R-19
CGGTAGTGGCGGCGGTGGCGGCAGTCACGGTGGAAGCGGCCATAGCGGCGACCATGGCGGCGACCATGGCAGCAACAGCGGCAGCGGCCATAGTGGCGACCATGGCAGCAACAGCGGTCATGGCAGTGCCAACAGCGGTTCGAGCCACTCCGGAACGGCCTCGTCCTCAGGACGCAGCGGGACCCATGATGAACCTGGGGATGATCGCGGCGTCCATGCCAATGGCGAGCCCGGCGATGACCGTGGCGTCCACGCCAATGGCGAGCCCGGCGATGACCGTGGTGTCCATGCCAATGGCGAACCCGGCGATGATCGTGGCGTCCATGCCAATGGCGAGCCCGGCGATGATCGTGGCGTCCATGCCGAGCCCGGCGATGACAAAAGGATCTGATTCCCACTGACTCCCATACAACACAAAACCCTGTGGGAGCGGGCTCGCTCCTACAGGGAATGTGTGGACACAAAAAATGACGGTGTGTACCCGTTTTTGTAGGAGCTGGCTTGTCGGGTCGCCGCATCGCAGCGAAGGCGGCCTTGGGACGTGCAGCGCCATCAAAAACGCCTTCGCCGGCAAGCCGGCTCCTACAGTGGTCAATGTGAGTCAGACAATCAACCGCTCTACAGCCCACCCTCAGACTGATCCAGCCGTTCGCGCAAGAACTCAACCAGCGCCTGCACCGGCCGTGAACTCTGCCGGTGTTGCGGATAGACCGCAGACAACGTCAGCGGCTCCGGCCTGAAATCCTCCAGCACTTCCACCAGCCTTCCATCCTTCAGCGCCGTACCGACAATGAACGTCGGCAAATAGGTGATCCCCAGCCCGGCGATCGCTGCGTCCTTGAGCAATTCGCCGTTGTTGACCCGCATCCGTCCGCTGACATTGACGCTCAATGGCTTGCCCTGCCCCGCAAAACGCCATTGCACCTGACGACCATGGCCGTACGGCAGGCAGTCGTGTCCGTGCAAATCTTCAGGCTTGAGCGGCGTGCCGCGTTCGACCAGGTACGCGGGGCTTGCGCAGTACACCCGTTCAATGGAGGCAATGCGTCGGGCGATCAGCGTCGAGTCTTCCAGTGTGCCAATGCGCAATGCCAGGTCGTAACCTTCACCGAGCAAATCCACAGGGCGATCACTCAAATCCATCTCCACCGTCACATCGCGATAGCGCTGCAAAAACACCGGCAACAGACACCCCAGATGCGCCAGTGCGAACGACAGCGGCGCACTCACACGAATGGTCCCCCGTGGTTCGGTGGTCTGGCCGGCGATGCCCTGCTCCACTTGTTCGACTTCGCTGAGCAGGCGCAAGGCTGACTCGTAATAGCTTTGCCCCAGCGGCGTGACATCCAGTCGCCGGGTCGAGCGATTGAGCAAGCGCACGCCCAGGCGCTCTTCGAGTTGCATCAAGCGGCGGCTGACAAACTGCTTGGACAGGCCCAGTTGATCGGCGGCAGCCGTGAAACTGCCGGAGTCCATCACCTGGCAAAAAATACGCATATCTTCGAAGGGGTTCATTGTCGCGTCCTGGTTGACAGTCAATCACTTTATAGCCGCTTTTTCTCTTCCAGGCACCCTATTAATCTGTGTTCACGGTGTTGAACCCACCCTCACATGCAGGAGCTGCCGAAGGCTCGGGCCGCGTTCGGACGACCTTTTGATCCAGCGCTTCGAAACGGCCAGAAAGATCGCAGCCTTCGGCAGCTCCTGCCTAACCACGTACACCCACGATCAAAATGGAATTGACCATGAACCTCGTCCAGAAAACCCTGACTGCGTCCCTGCTCGACGGCAAGCGCCTGGCAGTGGCTGGCAACAGCGTCGGCGGCAACATGGCGGCGGTCGTGGCCTTGATGGCCAAGGAGCAAAAAGCGCCGCCACCTCGATGCGGCGGGCGTGCCGGTGACCTCGGTCCGCTACAACGGCATGATCCACGACTTCGGCCTGCTCAACCCGCTGAGCCAGATTCCCGAAGTGAAAGCAGCGGTACGCCAGGCTGCGCTGGAGCTCAAGGTTCATTTGCAGTGAGACCCTGCCCTTCATCGCACACTGGTTGTGTGGTGAAGGGCTTTTCTGTGGGAGCGAGCCGGCTCCGGGCGGCGTTCCGACGATGCGGAATATCAGTCGACATCTTCATTGAATGTTGAACCGCTATCGCGAGCAGGCTCGCTCCCACAACAGCACTCTTGATCTGCGCTACCTCATTTCCGGAGCATCCCCATGTCCTTTGTCTATGCCCACCTGCTCTCCCTGAGCACCCTGCTGCTGGCCATCGACGCCCTGCTCTGGCACCTCGCGCCATTCAAGCATCGCGTCAGCCGGGTCGGTGTGCGTCTGGCGCTGTTTGTGCTGTTCAGCGCGGTGATCATCAACGCCGGCGTCAGCCCGTTGCAGGCGCCACTGTTTGCCGATGATCGCGTGGCGCAGCTCGGGGCTACGGCGCTGGGAATCCTGTGGTGGTTGTACGCCGCGCGGGTGCTGACCGAAGTGATCGGTCTGGTCCTGATGCGACGCATAGGCCACAGCGGCCGGCTGTTGCAGGATGTCATCGGCGCACTGGTGTTCCTGGTTGCCGTCGTCGCCGCCGCCGGCTACGTGCTGGAGCTGCCAGTGAAAGGTTTGCTGGCGACCTCTGGCGTCGTCGCCATCGTGGTGGGTCTGGCATTGCAGAGCACTTTGAGCGACGTGTTCTCCGGTATCGTGCTCAACACCACCAAGCCCTATCAGGTCGATGACTGGGTCTCCATCGACGGTGTCGAAGGCAAGGTGCTGGACATCGACTGGCGCGCCACCCACCTGCTGACCAGTGCCGGCAGCACCGCCGTGGTGCCGAACTCGGTGGCGGCCAAGGCGAAGATCGTCAACCTCAGCCGCCCGACCAACCTGCACGGCGTGTCGATCAGCATTCAGGTGCCCAACCACATCCGCCCGCGTCGGGTACTCGATGCCCTGGACCGCACCCTTCAGGGCAGCAGCAGTCTGCTGCTCAACCCACCGCCCAAGGCCGTGCTCAAGGAGGCCGGCGAAACCATGTCCGAATACGTGGCCAGCGGCTTCATCGCCGAACTGGGCAAAAAGGGCGAAGTGCGCAATCAACTGTTCGACCTGGCCCATCGGCACCTCGAAGCAGCCGGCATTTCCCGGCAGCCCGATGGCGTGATCGAGCCGTCGACCCGCGCACGGGCCTTGCTCGATGAAGTGAAAATCTTCCGTTCCCTGAGCGCCGAGGAACGTGATCGTCTGGCCCGGAACATGGTGGCACAGCAATATGCGGCTGGTGAGGTGGTGCTGGATCTGGAGGAAGTGCCGGACAGTTTATTCGTCATCGCCACCGGTGTGGTCAGCGCCACTGTCCCCGACGGCAGCACGCAGATCGAAGCCGGACGCATGGGGCCGAGTGAAGTCATGGGTGAACAGAGCATTCTTGCCGACACGCCGTCCCAGGCACGGTTCACCGCTCTGACCTCAAGCATCATTTACCGCCTCGACAAATCCCTGACCCGCAGTTGCATGGAGCAACGCCGCGAAGTCGACCGGGCGTTGAACAAGCTGCAAGCGGTGCGCCAGCAGAACAGCCGGATGGCCTTGATGGCCAAACCGGTGGCGGTCAAGAAAGGTGGTTTTTTGAGCTGGTTGCAAAATCGTTGATCACGGAGCGAGCCTGGTCCGGGCGGCGTTCCGACGAAGGCGACCTGCCGGCCGACCAGATACATCACAGAGGCGAAACTGCTTGGGCGTAATTCCGAACTGCTTGCGAAACGCCCGAATGAAATTACTCGGCTGCCGATACCCCAACCGCTCGGCAATCCGCTCAATCGGCTGATCACCTGCCGTCAACCAGTGCCGCGCCAACTCCAGACTGTCACTGCGGGTATGTTGCGCAGCAGCAGTCTGCCAGTGCCGCAACATGCTCTGATGCAAAAACCCGTTGGCCCCCGGCAACGGCTCATCGAGACTGGCCGCTGGCAGGCTCAAACACGGATGCGCCCCCTCCAGCACCTCGATACCAACGCTACGCAACCACTGCCCGGCAGCCTGTTGCGGCGTCACGCGAACGGCCACAAACACCTGCGCCGGTGCTCGTCCCAGGCGTCGGGCGATGTTGCGCACCAACGTCAGGGTCGCCGCATCGAGGCCGAAAAAATGCGGCTGTTGACCGGCACCGCGCAAGTGCAGGTGGGCCTGCCCGTCACCCTCCTCCAGTTCCGCCACCAGGTAGTTGGTCACCCGTGGCAGGAAATCGATGAAGCACGCCAGGCTCGCACGCAGGGTCGCTGCGGAGTCCAACAGAATGTTCAGACCTCGCAGCGTGGTGGTCGCCATACCGTTGACCAGTTCGCAGCCAAACGATGCGCCCGCACCCGCACGCTCGCATTCATTCCACAGGCGTTCGACCAGGTGCGCAGGCACCTGCAGGTCCTGACCTTCGAGCAACGACAGGCAGATGCCGGCCCGTTGCAGCAGTTGGTCCTGGCACAGGCCGGACTGCCGGGCATGGCTGAGAATGGTGCGGGTGAAGGCGCTGGAAATGAACGGTTGGCTGGTCATGGCAGGTTACGGCGAGAGGACAGGCGTGTACTTATGCCAGCCTCTGTGCTATCGATCCAATGCATTAAAAGTATCCACCGAATGCAGGAGACGCATGATGGATCTACGACAGCTCCGCCACCTTGTCGCCCTGGCCGATTACCGCAACTTCGGGCGCGCCGCTGAGGCGATCAATCTCAGCCAACCGGCCTTCAGTCGCAGCATCCAGACCCTGGAGCGCGACCTCGACTGCGTGCTGGTGGAGCGCAGCAGCCGCGAATTGCGCCTGACCGGTCAAGGCGAACTGGTGCTGCAACATGCCCGGCGCCTGCTCGCCGGCAGCCAGGCCCTGCACAACGAACTGACGCAATACAACGGTCTGACCGGTGGCGAGCTGCGCTTCGGCTGCGGCCCGTATCCGGCCCAGGTGCTGGTGCCCGAGGCGCTGGCGGAATTCATTCAGGCCCATCCGGCGATCCGCATCAGTCTCCACCAGGGCGACTGGGAACAACTGGCGGTCTGGCTTCGTGAACAGCAGATCGAATTCCTCGTGGCCGACGCGCGGTACTTCACCGGCGACCCGCAATACCAGGTACAGCTGTTGCGCCCCCGGCGCGGGTGGTTCTTTTGCCGTGTCGGCCATCCCCTGGCGCAGCAGCAGAATCTGTCCCTGCGCGCCCTGCTCGACTACGCGGTGGTCGGCACGCGAATACCGCCGATGATCCGCAAGATCCTCGCCGACGTGCAGGGCGAGGCGGACTTCAATCCGAGCGTGGAATGCGCGCAGTTCGACGCCATCCGCCGCGTGGTGATGCGCTCCGACGCGGTGGGCATCGCCACCGTGGAGGCCTTGGCCGAACTGGTCGACCAGGGCCTGGTCCACCTGCTGGAATTTGCCGATGTACCCAAGGAGGATCCCGGCCTGCAATTGCACTACGGCATCGTCAGCCGCGCCGGCCACTCCCTGACACCCGCCGCGCTGGCGATGGTCGATGCGGTGTTGACGGTCGACCGGCGCTTGCTGGCGTCGAATTAGGGCCTGTCTGCAACGCCACCACCCTTGCGGGAGCGAGCCTGCTCGCGAAGGGGCCGTGTCAGTCGACATCTTTATTGAATGACACACCGCTATCGCGAGCAGGCTCGCTCCCACAGGGTTTGGTGTCACCTCGAAATAACGCACCTGCCAATCGGCGTGGGGCGATTCGAGCAAGGCATCGAGCTGGTGTAAATCAAGCATGGTCTTGCTCCGGCAAATCGCTTAACGTCGGCCAGCCTGACCCGTGTTCCGCAACAAGCTGTGAGCCCTGCATGACAAAAAGCGACCAGCCGCTGCACGATCAATCAATACCCAACGCGTTCTACGCGCCGACCCTGTTGCCGGCCATCGAAGAGTTGCTGGCCCGCGGTGTGGACCGGGAACGCATCGAAGGCCTGTTGCGACGCAGCCTGTTCGAGTTGCGTACGCCATTCATGCGCATTCCGCTGTTCATGTCGCGGCGCTTCTGGGCATTTTCCCTGGAACAGACCGGCGACCCGCTGATCGGCCTGGCGGCCGGTCGGCGATTCGTTTCCACCGCCACCAACGGCCTGACGTACCTGTTCGACGTGGCCGACTCACTGGACAGCGCCTGCCAGTATTTCGTGCGTTTCTTTCCGTTTTTCAACGGACACTTCCAGGCCCGGATCGTGCGCGGCGACGACCGCGTCGAATTGCATCTGCTCGACCATGGCAGCGTGAAAACCAGCGCGTCAACCGCCGATTACATCCTCATCAGCCTGTGCAGCATGTTGCGGCGCAAATTCCTCGCCAGCGGCCTGCAGCGTGATCCGGTTCTGGGCATCGGGCTGGCCGGTGCCTGCACGGCCAATCTGCAGGAACATGAACAAGCCTTTCGCGCACCGGTGCAATGGGGGCAGGCGCAGCACTCGATCCGCCTCGATCCACAGCTGTTCGTGATCCCGTTGACGCCGGGTAATCATGAACTGGAACTCATGCTGGTCGAACTGCTGGAGCAGACCCGACGCAACAGCGAACCGACCTTGCTGGAGCAAGTCTGCGACTATTTGATCACCGACCTCGCCGAGGCCAACTGGCAGCGATTCTGTACCACCCGGCATTTGCTCGAGCGCACCGCCGCCCGACGCTTGAAGGCGTTGGGCTGGAGTTTTTCCGAGTTGCTCGACGAATACCGCCGCTACCGGACCGAAGATTTTTTGCAGGGGACAGACCTGGAGCTGGTGGAGATTTCCGACCGCCTGGGCTACAGCGACGTGCAAAGCTTCAACCGTGCCTGCCTGCGGTGGCTGGGGTGCTCACCGGGCGCCTGGCGAACCCGGCAAGGTCAATGAAAAACCACGCAAGTGCGCCGCCTTGCTGATCCAGGCCCAGCAACATCATGCTCATGGACTCCTGTCCACCGATCCTCGGCTACACCGCCGAAATGCCCGCGGTGTATCAGGCACTTGACCAGCAGGTTGTTGGACATTTTTTAACACTGGCTTTACGCCATCCGTGCGTGAGAACTGGCGACCTTTGTTAAAAATGGTCATCAAGCCGGCGACTCAAACCTGACACACTTAGCAGCTACAACCCTTGTACTTCAAGGCTTACGACCGCCTGTCGTTTTCTTGAGATTTTCGCTGAACAGCCAAAATCGGGGGGAAAGCCAATAGTGCTGCGACCTTGATGGCAATCGCCCCCACATTTGGGAGTGTCTTGCCCCTATTACATGCCGGTTTGCTGACACGGTTTACCGAGGCTGGTCTATACCCCTTTTGACAGTCTTGTTTTGCAACTCTCCACGTCTTGCGAGGCACGCTAATATGGACGTAAGCGTATTTGGTACGGGCTATGTTGGCCTGATTCAAGCAGCGGCACTGGCCGATGTCGGACATCGCGTCCTGTGTGTCGACATCGATCCGAACAAGATCCGGCAACTGCAACAGGCCGTGCCACCGATCAGTGAGCCGGGGCTGTCCGGCACCCTTGAAGAAAACATCAAGGCCGGTCGCCTGCTCTTCACCACCCAGGCCAGCGATGCGGTGGAGCATGCCGAGCTGATTTTCATCGCCGTCGGTACGCCCGCCGACGAAGACGGCTCGGCCGACCTCAGCCATGTGCTGAACGTGGCCCGGCAGATTGCTGGTTTCATGGAGGCCGACCGCACCCTGATCATCAAGTCCACGGTACCGGTCGGCACGGCGGATCAGGTCAGCGCGACTGCCGTTGAAGAGTTGCAGCACCGCGGCAAAAGTTCGCTGAAGGTACGGGTGGTGTCCAACCCGGAATTCCTCAAGGAAGGCAGTGCCCTGGCCGATTGCATGCGCCCGGACCGGATCATCGTCGGCACCACTGACGATCAAGCCCGCAGCCAGATGAGCGAGCTCTACGCGCCGTTCTGCCGCAACCACGACAAATTGATGTTCATGGACAACCGCAGCGCCGAGCTGACCAAGTACGCGGCGAACGCGATGCTGGCCACGCGCATCAGCTTCATGAACGAACTGGCCAACCTCACCGAGTTGCTGGGAGCAGATATCGAAGCCGTGCGCAAAGGCATCGGCTCGGACCCGCGCATCGGTTACCACTTCATCTACCCCGGTTGCGGCTTCGGCGGTTCGTGCTTCCCCAAGGACCTGCGCGCCCTGTTGCACACCGCCGAACATGCCGGAATGCCCCTCAAGTTGCTGCGTAGCGTGACCGACGTCAACGACCACCAGCGGCATATCCTGTTCAGCAAACTCAAGGCGCAATTTCCCGGTGGACTGGCCGGCAAATCCATCGCCGTGTGGGGCCTGGCGTTCAAACCCAACACCGATGACATGCGCGAAGCACCCAGCCGCTACCTGATGGAAGCACTCTGGGCCGAAGGCGCGAGCGTGCAGGCCTACGACCCGGAAGCCATGTCCGAATGCCGGCGCCTTTACGGCTACCGCAACGACCTGCATCTGTGCGCCACCCGCGATGACACACTCGAAGACGCCGATGCCCTGGTGATCTGCACCGAGTGGAAAAACTTCCGCGTGGTCGACTTCGACATGCTGGCGAGCAAACTGCGTGAACGGGTGATCGTGGACGGGCGCAACCTGTACAGCCCGGAACAGGTGGCGGCCGCCGGCCTGCATTACTGCGGCATTGGCTTGCGCCACATCGTGCCCGAAGCCGTCCATCCATGAAGACTCTCGTCACCGCAGCAGCCGGTTTATGGGTGTCCGATGAGGGACCGGGGCGCGTCGTTGCCTGGTCCCGCACTTACGACTGACTGCGTCGGCCATGCCGCACACGGCTTAACTCTGCGGAGAATCTATGTCTGAACACGAAAAAAGTGTGCCCCTTAACAAAATGCATAGGGACAAGCGCCTGGACCCCGAGCAACGCAAGCGCATGGATGCCGCCATCCACATGCAGGGTTGTGGCTGGATAACCGGTCGCGAAGGTGGCCGGCCGTGGACCCTGTCGCGCACCAACCGCGTCCTGGCCGGCTTCGGCGCAGCGCTGGTCCTGGTGCTGATTTCCCCGGTGCTGCTGGGGCTGGCGCTGGCCATCAAACTGACCAGCCCGGGGCCGGTGATGTTCGTGCAGAAACGCACCGGCTACCGCGGCCGCCTGTTCGGCATGTACAAATTCCGCACCATGGTCGTCAACGCCGAGGAGCTCAAGGACTCCCTGCGGCACCTGAACAAGCACGGCGCCGACGCCATCGATTTCAAGATCGACAAGGACCCGCGCATCACCGGTATCGGCAGTTTCCTGCGACGCACCAGTCTCGACGAGCTGCCGAACCTGTTAAACGTGGTGACCGGCGACATGCGCCTGGTAGGCCCCAGGCCGACTTCGTTCAACGCCTACCGCTACGAGGACAAGCATCTCGCGCGCCTGAGCATCTACCCCGGCATGACCGGCCTGTGGCAAATCTCCGGGCGCAGCAATATCGACTTCGACCAGCGCGTTGAGTTGGACCTCGCCTACATCGCCCAGCAGAGCCTGCTGCTTGATTTGAAGATTCTGCTGAAAACCCCTTTCAAAGTGTTCAGCGGTCACGGAGCGAGTTAAATGGACGGTTCATCGGCTAAAAGCCTCAGCATTGCCAGCCCGAGCGAGTCCAACCTGACATCGACCGTACTCGACCAGAACCTGCGGATCCTGTACCTGACCGCCGCCAACCCCGGCGCGGGCACCACCACCAGCGCCCTGGCGCTGGCCAGTCAACTGGCGAAGATGAGCAGCGGCCTGGTGCTGCTGGTGGATGCCAGCCACTCGGCGACCAACCTCACGCAACAGTTGGGGCTGAGCAAGGAACGGGGGTTTCGCGACTTGATGTTCAACACCCAGAGCCCGCCCTTGTTGCAGGACTGCGTGGTGGACGTCTCCAGCCTGCCCTTTCACGTTCTGCCATTGGGCCGATACTTCCGTGGCAACGAGCACCTGACACCTGAGTGCCTGAGCCCGCTGCTCGATCAACTCGGCATCCGCTACCGCTTCGTGGTGATCGACGGCGACGCGGTGTATTCGGCCTCCGACACCCTGGTCATCAGCACCCAGGTGGACGGTGTGGTCCTGGTCGTCCCCGCGGAAGACACCCGCTGGGAAGTGGCCCAGGCCGCGGCCAAGCGCTTGAGCCAGGCGGGAGCGAAGCTGGTCGGCAGCGTGTTCAACCGACGCAAGTACTACATGCCCGAATGGCTGTACAAAAACCTGTGAGCAGTCAGACAAGGATGACGCCATGAACGCCAAGATGCTTGTCCTGCTGTTGCTACCCCTTGCAGGTTGCTCCAGCATTTCCTCCGACGAATCACAAAGCATGCCGGTGCAAATCCTCACGGCCCCACCGGCCAATGCCCAGGCCACCGACGTGCCCAAGGTCGAGCAGACCCTGCGCCCACAGGACGTGCTGGACGTGATCTTCCACATCAGCACCAGCGGCTCGGCCGCCTATCGCGTGCAGTCCGGGGACACGATCGCGCTGAATTTCACCGCCGCCAGCCAGTTCAACGGCAACCAGTTGGTGCTGCCCGATGGCACCATCGAACTGCCCGGGGCCCACACCACGGTGAAAATCGAGGGCCTGACCCGCGATGAAGCACGGGACGCCATTCAGCGCGCCTACGATCGCAAACAGCTGTTCCAGCCCAACCGCAATCAGCTGTCAGTGATGGTGGTGAACCCGCTGGCCAGTGAATGGAACCTCAAGTCCGTGCTCAACCACCCCGCCACCGGCATGACCCGGGAAATCACCGTGGGCAGCGACGGCTACGCCAGCTTCCCGGAAATCGGTGCCGTGCCGCTGCAAGGCATGACCATCAGCCAACTCGAGGCCTACCTGAATAATCGCTATGCCACCCTGCCGGGGCGCATGACCGTGGACGTGCTGCTCAAGTCCACCGCCGGCAACGAAATCTATGTACTGGGTGAAGTCGGCCAGCCGGGCTCCTATCCGATCCGCCGCCCGGTGTCGGTGCTCGAAGCCCTGACCATGGCCCGCGGTTCCAACGCCAAGGCACGCCTGGACTCGGTGATGATCATGCGGCGCAACGGCAACCAGGTGGTCGCGCATCGTTACGACGTGGAAAAAGCCTTGTCCGGCGACGCCACCCAGATCGCCTACCTGCAAGCGGACGACATGCTGTACGTGCCCAAGACCAAACTGGCCAGCACCGGTGAGCTCGTGCGGCAACTGGCGGACGTCGTGTTGTTCCAGGGCATGGGCCTCAGCTTCAGCTACCGCGTCGACAACAAAGACGACAGCAGCAACTAACTCTCAGGTACCCACATGAATCCAAAGGAAAACTACCTGCATGAGTTCTTCAGGATCTTCTTCGCCAACAAGCAGTTGGTGAAGCGAGTCTTCCTGGTCTTTGCCGTGATCGCCGTGGTCTTGCCACTGTTGCTCAAGCAGAGTTTCGATATCACCGCCCAGGTGATCGTGCAATCCAAGAAAATTTCCCAGGGGGATGCCACCAGCACCCTCAATCAGGAAAACGCTTCCTTCATTCCGCCGTCGCTGGCCGACATGGAGACCGAGAGCAATATCCTGCGTTCGCCGGCCTTGATCCGCCAGACCATCGGCCAGTTGCGCGAAAAGGGTGAGTACACGCAGCCCGTGAGCGCCTTCAACAAACTGCTGGTGCAGCCGCTCAAACGGTTTGTGATCAATCCCGTTCGCGAACACGTGATCAACCCGGTTCGCAGCCTGCTCGGGCTGCAGACCGATCCGGTACGCGACACCCTGCTCGATGCCCTCACGCAACAAGCGTCCGCTGCCCTCAAGGTTGAAACCTTGCCGGGCTCCAACGTGATCTCGATCGTCTACCACTTCCCTGACCCGGCCCAGGGCACCCGATTCGTCACTGCCCTGCTGCAAAACTACCTGGTCACCCGCCAGGAAATGCAATCGATCGACCTGCCACAGAGCTTCTACGAAACCAAGAAGTTGCAGTACCAGGTGCGTCTCGATGGCCTGGAAGCCAATCGCCTGGCCTTGCTCGAAAGCATCGGTTCGTCCGACCCCAGGGAAGAAATCACGTTCCGTCTCAACGCGATCAACACCGAGGAACAGGCGCTCAACCTGTATCAGGACCGACTGCTGCAAAGCCAGCGCTGGCTCGATTACCTGAAAACCAGCCTGGCGACCGCCAACAATGCCAGATTCAACGACTACACCTTCCCCTACACCTTCACCACCACGGTCGACAGCGTCGCGTTCGAAGACCGCGAGATCAAGCAGCTGGGTGAGCGACTGACGACCCTGGTCAGCCGCTACATGGATGACCTGGCGGTCTTGCAGCCCGGCAGTGATCCGATGCAAATGTCCCGCGAGCAAATCATCCGGGCCCGTGGGCAATTCCTGAAGATTGTCAGCAACCGGATTCAGGAGCGCACCAGCGACCTGGTGACGATCAGCTCGGTCATCGACCAGAAAAACGCGCGCATTGCCGAGTTCAAGAATCGCATCCATCAGTTGCAGGAAACCCGCAGCAAACTGCGGCAGATGGACACCGAGATCAACGCGCTGCACAAGGCGTTCGCCACCTATGCCCAGCGCTTCGCTGAAAGCAGCACCGCGCGCGCACTGGACAACGACCTGTCCAACGCACGGATACTCAGCCCGCCGTTCGAACCGACCGAAGCGGCGTTCCCCAAGCCGATGCTGATCATTCCGTTCGGGCTGTTCACCGGTTTGCTGTTGGCGATTGCCCTGGTCTATGTGCGTGAGTTCTTCGACCACCGCTTCAAGCACCCTGCGCAAATCACCCATGAACTGGGCTTGCCGGTGCTGCTGGTGATCAATGATCACAGCACCCAGCCGAACAACCCGCACAAGAACTGGAGCGTACCGGCCCTCGTGCATTGGGTGCGCAATTGAACGCGCCGCTCGGCACCACCCACGACCTGCCGATCATTCATTTGCTCAGCAGCGGCGGCTTCTATGGCGCCGAGCGGATGCTGCTGGATCATTGCCTGGCGACGCCGGGGCAGCACCAGGTGCTGTTTCTCGATGCGCCGCCAGAGCTGATCACGCGATTTCGCCAGGCCGGTGTCGATTGCCTCGGCTGTGCAGGCCTGGGCGCATTGCTGGGGCATTTGCGCCAGCGACGGGACCAGCGGCCACTGATCAATACGCACAACTTCAAGGGCCTGTTGTTCGGCTGGCTCGGCGCCACGTTGTTGCGCCTGCCACTGGTGATCACCCAGCACGGCTTCACCCCGCGCAGTCGCAAGCAGAAGTTCTACACCTGGCTGAGCCTGCAACTGTGCCGCACGGCCTCGGTGAACCGAGTGGTGTGTGTCGCCGAAAGCATTGCGGCGCTGCACCGTCAGGCCAATGTGCGCACCGACAAGTTGCAGGTGATCCCCAACGGCCTGCCGGCGGCCAACGACTTGCCGCCGCACAGTGGCGCACGTCAACGCTGGCTGGCCGGTTACGTCGGGCGCCTGAGTAGCGAAAAGGGCCCTGACCTGTTTCTCGATGCGCTGATCCCGCTGTGTCAGCAGTACCCGCAACTGGACGCGGTGATGCTCGGCGACGGGCCGGAGCGCGACAGCCTGCAGGCACGGATCGACGAGGCAGGCTTGCAGGCGCGCATCACGCTGCCGGGCTACCAGACCGACATGCGCGCCTGGTGGCGGCAACTCGATGCGTTGGTGATCAGCTCGCGCACCGAAGGCACGCCGATGATTCTGCTCGAAGCGATGCAGGCCGGGGTGCCGGTGGTGGCCTTCGGCGTCGGCGGAATTCCCGATGTCTTGCAGGACCGCCACAACGGCTTGCTGGCCGCGCCCACCGACAGCAGCGCCCTCGCCCGCCAGATCGGCGCGCTGCTGGATGACCCGGCCCTGGCCGGCGAGTTGATCGACAACGCTAAACGTACGCAACGGGATCACTACGACCTCAAGGTCCTGGCGGAACGCTGGTCGCAGCTTTACATCCGGACTGCACGGGAGGCACGCGTGTGATTGTTCCGCTCTCGATCGTCAGCTTGCTCGGCCTGGTCTGCCTCGGATTGCTGGCCAGCCCTTATCCGTATCTGGCGCCGGGCGCGGTGCTGGGCCTGGTGGGTGTCGCGGTGCTGTACCGCAAGCCGACCTGGGGCCTGCTGGGCATTGTCGCCATCCTGCCTTTCGAGGGCCTGTTCAAGGACAGCGCGTTGTCGGGCTCCAAGTTCCTCGGGGCTTCGCTGGCGCTGATCCTGATGCTGCAACTGGCGATTCACCAACGGTCGGCCGAGCGCCTGCGCAGCAATATCTGGCGCTTCCTGGTCGGGTTCATGGTGCTGTACCTGCTCAGCCTGTTGAACACCGACAACATGGACATGTCCCTGGGCCATCTGCGCGAATTGAGCGTCGGCCTGATTCTGTTTGTCATCACCCTGCTGGTCGGGCGTGAGTTGAACCTCGACATGTTCGCCAAACTGGTTGCCGTCAGTGTCGCGGTGACCTGCGCCATGGCGATGTTCTCAGCCAAATACCAGGACGAAGGCCGTGCGTCCGGCATGCTCAATGACCCGAACGAATTTGCCCTGATGATCGCCTTCGCCGTGCCCATGGCACTGTTACTGGTGGTGCGCAGCCCGAACCGGTTGCACCGGTTGTTCTGGGGGGGCTGTTCCCTCGTGCTGCTGGCCGGCATGACCAAGACTGAATCCCGTTCGGGGCTGGTGGTGTTGCTCCTCAGCCTGTTGATCGGCACGTGGCACTACCGCGCACAGTTGCCACATATTCGTCCACGCCACCTGGGCTTTGCCATGCTCGGCCTGACGATTGTGATTGCGCTTGGGCTGTATGCGATGCCGGCCAGTTACGTGGCGCGCATCCAGTCGCTGAGCATCCTCAGCTCCGGGGCCAAGAGTCAGGACGCGTCCCTGGGCCGTCGCGCCTCCTACATTGTGGTCGGCAGCGCCATGATCGCCGAGAACCCCTTGCTCGGCACCGGCCCCGGCACGTTCCCGCTGCACTATGCCACCACCGGTTATGCCAAGACCTTTTCCGTCAGCGGCAAGACCGACGATCTGTACCGCCGCGCCCACAACACCTACCTGGAGATCTTCAGTGAACTGGGGATACCCGCCGGCCTGATGTTCGTCGGCATGCTGGCCCTGGGGTTGTACAACCTGATCCGCGCCCGCCACACCTGGCTGTTGCGAGGAGACGCTCATCAGGCCGATCTGATGACCCACCTGGGCATGAGCTTTCTGTCGTTGACGTTATTCCTGATGTTCCTCAGCGCACCGAACCACAAGTACCTGTGGATCATGCTCGCATTGACCGGCGTGCTGCGCACGAAAGCCGAAGAAGCCCCGCTGAAAGAGGTCAAGGCATGAACCGCATCAGTATCATCATCCCGATGTACAACGAGGAACAGCACATCGCCCGGACCCTGCTCGCGGCACGACATGCCGCCGAGGCAGCCAATGTCGAATGCGAGTTGATCGTGCTCGACAACGGCTCCGACGACCAGGGCCCGGACATTGCCCGGCAGTTCGGCGCCCAGGTTCTGGTTCTGCCCGGCCTGCTCATCGGCGCATTGCGTAATCGCGGAGCGGCGATCGCCAGCGGTGAATGGCTGGCCTTTATCGATGCCGACGTCGAGATGCCCGAGAACTGGCTCAAGCTGTTGTTCGACCTCGAGTCCGGCGGCCAGGGCGATGTCATCGGCCTGGACCTGCACACCCCGGCCGAAGCGCCGTGGTACGCCGACGCCTGGCAGCGCCGCACCTTGCGCCCCGATACGCAGCCGCTGCATGTCGCGCAATGGCTGCCCACTTGCAACCTGCTGATGCGCCGTCGCTGGTTCGACAAGGTCGGTGGTTTCAATGAACAACTGCGCACCGGCGAGGACAAGGAACTGACCATGCGCCTGGTCGACGCCGGTGCCAAGTTGCGCTCGGTCAACCAAAGCGTAGCGCTGCATTGGGGCTACGAATGCAGTTGGCGGGAATGGATGGGCAAGGAATTGTGGCGCCAGGGCAGTCATCTGCAACTGCTGCGCACCCATGGACCGAGCCTGCGCTTGCTGCGCTTTCCGCTGCTGTCGATAGCCGCCTGGGTCATCGATTTCATGGCTATTTCCGCCCTGTTCGACGGTTTCCCCCAGCATTCGCTGCTGATGCTGCTACTGACCGTCCTGCCCGCCCTGGCCCTGAGCCTGCGTCAGAGTGCCAGGCACCGCGACCCGCTCCTGACCCTGCAACTCTGGGGCCTGCACTGGGTGCGCCTGCACCTGGCGGGCGCCGGGTTCATCCTCAGCCTTTGTCATTGGAATGCCAGGAGGCCCGCCCGTGGCTGAATTCATTTACTGGTTGTGCCTGTTGCTACCGGTTTACGCCTACCTCGGTTATCCCCTGTTGCTGACATTGCTGGCACCGTTTTACCCGGCACCGCGCCATGGACCGGCCCAACCGATGGACGTGAGCATCGTGATTGCCGCGCACAACGAAGCGCGGCATATCGAAGAAAAACTGCGCACCGTGCTGGCCCAGGATTATCAGGCCCGCTCACTGCACATTATCCTGGCCAGTGACGGCTCGACCGACGACACCGTGGCCTGCGCACACAAGGTCAACGACCCGCGCATCACCGTGCTCGACCTGCCCCGCCAGGGCAAGGCGGCGACGCTCAATGCCGGGGTCGCGATCAGCAGCGGCGCGATCCTGGTGTTCACCGACGCCGACAACCAATGGTCCACCGACACCCTCGGCCATTTGCTCGCACCGCTCAACGACCCGCAGGTCGGTGGCTGCGCCGGGCACATGATGATCCCGGTGACCGGCAAGGGCTTGAGCGTGGGGGACAGCCTGTATCGGCATTACGAAGGCTGGCTGCGCTACGTGGAAAATCGCACCGGCTGCATGGTCTCCGCCGACGGTGCATTGCTCGCCCTGCGCCGCGAGTTGTTCCAGAACGTGCCGGCGGAGGTCAACGACGACTTCTTTATCAGCACCTGCGCACCCGTCGCGTTCAAGCGGATTGTCTACGTGCCCCAGGCCCGGGTGATCGACCAGGGCGTGGACGAAGCCGACAAGCAATTTCGCCGTCGTCAGCGGGTCACTGTGGGTGGCTTGCAAAGCCTGGCCCAGCGCCGGGAGCTGATGAATCCGCTGACCCACGGCCTGTATGCGATTGCCTTGATCAGCCACAAGCTGATCCGGCGGCTGGCGCCGATCCTGTTGCTGCCGTTGCTGCTGAGCAATTTCTGGCTGTGGGAAGACCACGGCTTTTATCGCCTGAGCCTGATCGCACAATTGCTCGGTTACACGATGGCCATTGCCGGCCTGCTGGATTCGCAACACCGCTTGCCCAAACCCTTTCGCCTGGCCGCGTTCCTCCTGGTGACCCTTGCCGGGATGAGCATCGGTCTGTGGCAGTTCCTGCGCGGGCAGCGTTATGCCCAATGGAACCCCGAGCAAAATCGATGAGAGGTGCGTGCCATGGCGATCAAACAACTGTTAAAACGCACCAGTGGCTGGCTGTACCTGAACTCTCCGGTCGGGCGCAATCAACTGCACGGCGCCGGTGTGATCCTGATGCTGCACCGGGTGCTGGCCAGCGACCAGGCCGCCGAACTGCCCCATCGCAATGAACTGTGCGTCGGGCCAAAGGCCTTTGAACACTTGCTGGTGTGGTTGAAAAAACACTTCGACTGCGTGCCGCTGATGGACATTCTGCAACCCGGCACGCCGCGCTCGGAGCGGCCGCAAGTGGCGCTGACCTTCGACGACGGCTGGCGCGACAACGCGCTGAATGCCTTCCCGTTGCTGCAAAAACACCAGGTGCCGGCGAGCATCTTTCTGTCCACCGATTTCATCGGCAGCCGCCAGCGGTTCTGGTGGGAAAGCATCGGCGAAACCCTGTGGAACAGCCATGGCGAACCGGCACGCCTGCAACTGATCGAATGCCTGCAGCAACTTGGGCGTCCGTTGCCGGTACTGTGCGAAAACCCGGATGAACAACGCCGCAGCCTCGCACTGCTGAATTTTTTGCAGAGTCTGAAAACCCTGTCGCCGCTGGACCTCAATCGCCTGACCGACGCCTGCCCGCAGGAGTCGTTGCCCCAGGCGCTGGACTGGCAGCAAGTGCGCTACCTGGAAGCGTCCGGCCTGGTGCGCTTCGGCCCCCACGGTGCCAGCCACGCCATCCTCACCGGCCTCGACGATCAACGCCTGCATGAAGAACTGAGCCGCAGTCGCGACGCGCTGCTCAACGGCTGCAACCAGCCGTTGCCGGTTTACTGCTACCCCAATGGCGACAACGATGCGCGGGTGCGCCAACAGGTGGCCAGGCATGACTTCCCGTTTGCCCTGGGCACCGGCACCGGCATTTATCGGGGGACCGAAGATCCGCTGGCCCTGCCACGCTTCGGCGTGAGCCAGCGTACCGCGCGCGATCCCGGGTTGCTGTCCTGGCGCATCTACCGTGGGGCACGTCCATGAGCCGCAACAACTACCTCAGGCACCTGGCCCTGAGCATGGGCACCAAGCTGGCGATGATCGCCCTGCGCTTGCTGCGCAACATATTGCTGGCGCGGATTCTCGGCCCCAGCGAACGGGGCTTGTTTGCCTTGCTCAACACCCTGCCCGACCTGATCAGCGCTGCCACCAGCGGCGGCTTGAATTCAGCCGTGGGCTATCAGGCGGCCAAGCAACGACCGATGGGCTTGCTGCTCAGCCAGGTGCTGCTGTTCGGTTGTCTGCTGGCGGCGTTGCTGACCTTGCTGGTGGTGGCGCTGACCCGCGAGTTCGGCAGTGAACTGGACATCACCACGCAATTGGGCCTGCTCGCCTGGCTGTTGCTGCTGGCGGTGCCGCTGACCGTGCTCAAAAGCGGCTTGCTGACTTTGCACAACGCCTCGGGCGGCGTGGTCGCCTTCAATGCCTTGCGCCTGATCGAGTCGCTGGCGCCGCTGCTGGTGTTCCTTGCCCTGTTCTGGATGTGGAAAAGCGCGGCCCTGGAAGCGGCGCTGATCAGTTGGCTGGCGGGGATCAGCCTGGTGGTGCTGGCCGGGTGGGTGTGGCTCAAGCGCGGGCATCCGCTGAGCCTGCAATGGGATCGCGCCAGTCAAAACGAACTGCTGCGCTACAGCGCCCGCAGCCATCCGGACCTGCTGTTCCAGCAAGTGATTCTGCGCTCCGACTACCTGTTCATCGGCGCCCTGCTCGGCACCACGGCGCTGGGTCATTACGCCATGGCCAGCGCGGCCGCCGAGTTGCTGCTGATCGTTCCGGAAGCGGTGACCACGCCGCTGATGAAGCGCCTGCTGCAACAGGAAGAAGGCATCGAAAAAGTCACGCCACTGGCCTTGCGCCTGACCGCTACGGTGATGCTCGGCGCTTGCCTGAGCATGGCCGTGGTCGGTGAATGGTTGATCGTGACGCTGTTTGGCGAGGCCTATCAGCCTGCCTACCCTGCGTTGCTGGCGCTGCTGCCAGGCCTGTTCGGTCTGTGCTACATGAGCATTCTGCGCCTGGACCTGCTGGGCAAAAACCGGCCCGGCACGATTTCGTTGTTGATGGGCCTCAGCGCCCTGCTCAACCTGGCGCTCAATGTGCTGCTGATCCCGACCTACGGCATCGTCGGCGCAGCAGCCGCATCCTCTATCGCGTACCTGGCCGTGACCCTGGCGCTGCTGGTGGTGTATTGCCGGTTGAGCCACGTGCCGGTCTGGCAAACGCTCATCGTCCTGCCCGGCGACATCGCGCCGATGTTGCTGATGCTGCAACGGAAATCGGCATGAAGCACCTGTTATTGCTGGTGAGTCTTGGCCTCGGGCTGAACGCCGAAGCCGCAACCATGCGTTGGGCCGATATCCGCGACGGCAGCCTGTACCTGCAAACGGACCGCCCCGACACCCTGACCGTGCTCTGGGCCCCGGTGTGGCAGGCGCAAGCCAACGAAGAACACCTCTACTTGCTCGACGGCCAGGGCAAACTCCAGAGCGAACGACTGATAGCCGCCAATGAGCCCAGCGGTAGTCAACGCTGGGACCTGGCGCCGGGCGCCGCCAGTTATCGACTGGAAATTCCTGGCTACAGCTTCCGCCGTTATACGGTTGAGCACGACGACCACACCGTCGCACTGTTCGCCCCGGCCAAGGTGCATTTCAGCGCCGAATCCCAGGACGGTGACGAGTTGTATTTCAAGGTCGCGGCCGGTGAGCACGCGGTGCTGGCCGGTAAATTCCACGGCGGCGTCGGCGCGTTGCAAGCGCAGCGCGTGAGTGACGGCCAACAGCTTTCACTGTCTCTGGAGCCTTACCCCGCCTATTGGCAGTTCGACAAAGTCGAGTTGCCCGTTGCAACCACCGATCAAGTCTGGCGCCTGCACCTGCGCGGCAGCGGCAAGGTCGCATTCTGGCTCGACGGCACGGCCAACCTGTTCGCCCAGAACCCGCAACAGCTCAAATCCTTGCGCGAAGACGAAGGCCAGACCCGGCTGACGCTGCACAACGACGTGCTCGGCAAGACCCCGAACCTGGGTATCGCCCTGCCCTATGCGCGACCGCCGGATTCCAGTTTCGCCGTGCTCGATGCCCTGCAACCACAGGCCGGATCCTATTACAGCCTGGTCGACATCATGGCGACGCGGCCGCATTACGAAGACGTGTTCCGCCGGTTGTATCAGGATCGCTTGGGCATCACTCAGGACATCACCCTGCTGGCCGGCCGTCAGCGCAAGGCCGACCTGCGCGCCGATACCACCAGCAACGCCGGCCTCGATGCCTGGCTCGCCGCCACGCGCGCACTTGGCGGCAAGGGCACGCACTACATCGGCTTTGCCGACGAACCGAACCTCAACTACCCGGACTACGCCACCTACCAGCGCATCTTCAAGAGCATGGCCTGGCAAGTGCGCAGTAATCCAGACAACGCCAAAGCCGGCGTACGCATCGCCATGCCGGCCAGCTCCCGGTTCGTCAATGGCCCGCTCGTCGACAATGCCGCCGACAAGCGCGGCATCGACTGGGCCCGACGCTTGCTGGCCGAGTCCGGCGACAAGATCGATGCACTGGCATGGCACGAATGGATGGTCCGCGACCTGCTGGCGACCCGTGTCTACCGCGATAGCGTACGCAAAGCGGCAGAGCTGGTGGGGCTCGACGCCCAGGGACGACCGCGCAAAGCCTTGTTGCTGGACCAGACCAACATGTCCAGCGGGGCCAGCCTCAGCCCTTACGATCAGGAAACCCACTACGCCTCGTTATGGTGGGCCTCGGTCATCATCAATGCTTCCCAGGACGGCTTGCTCGACATGCTCGGCTGGTTCCAGGCCGCCGACGAACCTGAGTATCCCAAGGGCATGTTGCGCGTGCTCGGCAAGGATGAATACGAGCTCAAGCCCGTAGGCCTGGCGCAGCAATTCATCCGCCAGCATTGGCTACGCGATGTCATGCGCCTGGAGAACGACGCCTTCGAGGTTGACGTGCTGGCCATGTCTGCCGGGCACCAACGCAGCCTGCTGGGCGTCAACAAAGGCTCACGCTTGCAGCGTGTGAGCCTGGCCGGCACGGAATGTCCATTGCCCCTGGGATCATTGCGCTATTTCGGCGCCGACAACCGCAGCCGCGACGCATCTTTCAAATGCCTGGAGGGTCGCATCAGCTTCGATTTACCGGGAGAAACCCTGTTTGCCCTCAGCTGGAGCGCCTCATGAACGTCATTTATTTTTGCCCGTGGACGATTCGCCGCGCATTGACTCACTCCACTCACGGCCAACACCGTCAGGAGTCAAAAACATGAATGTTCTGAAAAAACTCAGCGATCACATCAAACAAAAAGGCCTGCGCGCCACCGTCGGCAAGTTGTGGAAACACTACGTATTTTTCCACGAAGAACTGTTGTGGATGGAGCGCGATCTGGTGAGCCCGGTACCGCCACACAACCTTCGGCCCTATACACCGCTGCGACTGGAAACCATCACCCCACAAAACGCCGTGGCGTTCGCCAAACACTTCGGCGATCGCGTGGGCACCATGGCCGAGTTGGCGTCCGATGGGTACACCGGGCATATGTACCTGGATGAAAACGGCGATGCCGTGGCCTTTATCTGGGGCAGCACTCGCGATTATTTCGACCGTCATTACTACGGCTGCATGTTCCCGGTGCAGCCAGGCGAGTTTTTCGAGTTCGCTCTCGAGCAGATCCCTGCCTACCGGGGCACCACGCTGTCAGTAGATTTCCAGCTGAACCTGTGGAAAGCCATGGCTGATCAGGGCTGCAACAAAGTGGTGGATATCTGCGAGTCCCATAACATTCCCGCGCTCAAGCTGCACATCCGCATGGGGTATCGCGAGCAAGGAAGGATCATGAACATCTACCACCTGTTCGGCTGGCGCTTCTTCCGCGAAACCCGCTACAGCGGTTCACGCCTGGATGCCTTGCGCAAACCGGCACCCTCTCCCGTTCCCGCCGAGGCGAGCTGACCTTATGTCTGCACGATTCGAATGGCGCACTTCGCTGTGCACCGACGACTTTCCGATAGCGGCTTACGAAGCGTTGCGCCAGCGCGTAACGGACCACACGCCGTTCAACAAACTGGCCTGGCTATACGCGTCGGAACTGGCACTCAAGCCCGGCGAGCAATTGCATGTGCTGCTCGGCTGGCAGGGTGACGAACTGGCGCTGTGCCTGCCGCTGGTGGCTTCCGTGGAACGCTTTGCGCGTTTGCCGTTTCGGGTCCTGCATCATTTGGGCTATCCCCTCGCCGACCGCCTCGCGCTGCTGACGAGGCTGGACGACGACGCTATGCGCAATGCGTTGATGCAGATCCGTCAACACCTGCCCCATGCCGTGCTGCAACTCAACGAACTGGCCGGCTCCACGGCGCAGGCCCTGGCACCGTGGCAGGCACTGAGTTCGACCGCGGAACAACGCCTCAGTTGTCGGGTGCCGGTGCACCTGATCAGCGAGGCCGACCATCAGGAAGTCTCCGGCGACCCGCGCTACAAACTGCGCCGCGCACGCAAACGCATCGCCGCGTGCGGGGCCCAGGTGCGGCGGATTACCCCCGACGCCCTGACCATGGGGCCGCTGTTGCAGGACATCAGTGAAGTCGAAGCGGTGAGCTGGAAAGGCGATGAAGGGGTCGGGATCTTTTCCGATGCACGCCATCGCCAGTGGATGGACCGCGCCTTTACCGCCCTCGCGGCCCGGGGCCTGGTGCGCGTGGTGGTGCTGGAGCTGGAGGGGCGCTGCATCAGCTATCGCCTCGGCTTGCTGGAACAGGGCCGACTGTACGACTACAACCTGGCGTTCCTGCCGCAATATGCCGACCTGGGCAGCGGCCGGGTGCTGCTCGAAGAGTGGATTCGCTGGGGCCTGGAAGACAACTGGCAGTGGATCGATGCGTCACGGGTCAGCCTGGAAAACTCCAGCCATCAACTGCACGAACGCATGACCGGGCAACTGGAACACTGGCGCTGGAGTTTTTACTCCTGGCGTCCAGGCGGTCTGGTGCTGGGGCTGGCCTTGCGGGTCTGGCAACGCTTCAAACCCCGATTGCAGCAATGGCGCGCCCGGCGCGCGGCGGCCGCAGTCGCCACCCCTACCCCCGGCGCGACACCTGTCGTCAAAACGCCTGCGCCTACGGAAAACCTCAAGGAGGGTAAACATGCCTCGCCAAGTGATAGTCAACGCTGACGATTTCGGCCTCAGTGCCTGTGAAAACGCGGTGATCCTGGGCGCGTTCCAGGCCGGGCTCATCAGCTCCGCCACCGCCATGGCCAACATGCCGGCGTTCGAAGCGGCCTGTGCCATGGCCCGGCATCCGTTGCTCGAAGGCCGCATCGGCCTGCACTTCAACCTGACCTACGGCCGTCCATTGAGCCAGAGCATTGTGCAACGCCCGACGTTTTGCGACGGTGCCGGTGTGTTCGATCTCAACCTGTCCCGCACCCGCCTCTGGCTCGGGCGCCGGGACCGCCACGCCGTACTGGAAGAACTCGAAGCCCAGTGGCAGCGCTGCCTGGACAACGGCCTGCGCCCCAGCCACCTGGACTCCCATCAGCACGTGCACAACATCTGGCCGATCGGCGAGATCGTCGCGCGCTTCGCCGCCCGCCAGGGGGTGCCGGTACGTCTGGCGCGCAACCTGGGACAAAACCTAAGCTTGCCCAAGCGCGTGTTCAAGGACCTGCTCAACCGTCGCCTGAGCAACCTGGCCGGCGCCACCGCCGACTACGTGTGCACCCCGGTGGATCTGCGCAACGCCGAGCCGCCACCCGACGGACTGCTGGAAATCGTCGCCCACCCGAACCAGCTCGGCGCCGACTTCGGCGATGCCTACCTGGAGCCGGGAGAGTCCTTGAGTGCACTGCTGGAACAGCGCTTGCCGGGTGTGCCGAGGGTGGCCTATACCGCTGCGGGCGATGCTGCGCCTCACCGTGCGCGGGCCGTTATGGAGTAATCCGCAATCCCTGTGGGAGCGTGGCTGAACGCGATGGCTATGTGTTGGGCGCATTTGTTTTGATGGTGTACATATCCGTTTCTGCGGTAACGGCCACTAATGGTTCCGCCCTTACGGCCAACCCTTTCAAGGTCTTCGTTTAGAATCCCCTAAAAACCAGTCAGGGTGACGAAAACGATGTGGACAGAAGTTCTAGCGCGGTTTGAAAAAAAGACACCGGCCAGTGTCATGACTAAATTGATACTGGA
>NZ_JAHBDJ010000053.1:0-24342 GCF_019956375.1 Pseudomonas sp. GL-R-19
CTTGCGAAAGCCTTCATTGCCGTTGATATAAGCCTCAATGGCCGTAATTTTGAACTGAAGCGAAAACTTGCCCATGGAAACACCGCCAAAAGTCAGGGTTGGTGTCCAACTTTTGGGGTGCAGTCCAGGGTCAGCGCAGAACTTGTAGGAGCTGCGGTGCGGCGATCCGACTTGCCAGCGAAGGCATCAGCTCAGGCACCGCCGCACCTGATCCCTGCCGATTTACCCTATGAATCCAGCGGTTATTTACCGGCAGCCCGATGACACCTTGCACAGCCTGCTGTCGCGGGCGGATCATGCGATGTATCGGGCCAAACAAAGTGGCCGCAACCGAACCTGCGTAGAGAAGTCTCACTCCGTCCATGAACCAGCCTGAGCTCTGCCCCGCCTGCGGCGCCCCCAACGACTGCACCCTGGCCGACCCGCGAACCGCTGACCGCGCCTGCTGGTGCTACGGCGTCAGTATCGACCCGGCGGTGCTCCAGGCGCTGCCGACGGAACTGCGCAACGCCTCGTGCCTGTGCCCGCGTTGCGCCGAAGTCGAAGCGCAGCTGCAAGCAGCGCCCGAATCGTTCTAGTAAGATGCGCGCCCCTTTCTTCACCGATCCTTAAGTCATGCGCGTCGACCGTTTCCTCAGCAACCTGCCGTGCTTCAACCGAAAGCAGGTGCGCCTGTTGCTGGTGGAAAAACGCGTCAGGGTTGACGGAGAAGTCGTCAGCGACCCGCACAGCGAAGTCCGCGAATTCAGCTGCGTCGAAGTCGACAACGACGTGCTGCAAGTCGGTAAACCCCTGCGCCACTTCATGCTGCACAAACCTGCCGGTTGCGTCAGCGCTACCAAGGACCCGCAGCACCCGACCGTGCTCGACCTGATTCATGAACCGGACAAGGAAGAACTGCACATCGCCGGACGCCTGGATTTCAATACCACCGGTCTGATGCTGATCACCAACGACGGCAGCTGGTCGCGACGCTTGACCCAACCACAGACCAAACTGCCCAAGGTCTATTACGTCGAAACCGAACAGGACATCGGTCCCGAATACGCGATCAAGTTCAGCAAAGGGCTGTACTTCGCCTTCGAAGACCTCACCACGCAACCGGCCGGGTTAGAGCTGCTCGGGGCAAAATGCGCACGCCTGAGCATCGTCGAAGGCCGCTATCACCAGGTCAAGCGCATGTTCGGCCACTTCAACAACAAGGTGATGCGCCTGCACCGCGAACGCATGGGGCCGCTGGTGCTCGACGACGCGTTGAAACCGGGCGAATACCGCTCACTGAGCGATGCAGAGATCGGATTGATCTAAGCAGGCGACCGCCGAGCAGAAAGTTGTCGAACAATTTACCAATGGCACTTGCGCGATGACGTGACCCCTGCTTGAATCAGGACGTCGGCCGAAATGTGACCGACTAGTCACCACATACTTCTAAGAAACTTTTTGCCGGTAGGAACCCAAGGGTTCCGGCCTCATCCGGCAGACTGCCCGCCAATAACAATACCCGTCGACCGGACTGCAGTGGATCGACATGGGCCTCTCAAATTCCAGGCGTATGCCTACCTGTCACAAAGCTCGTGCAATCTCATTTGCGCGCATACCCGCTTGCCAGGAGTCTTATGACATGAGGCCAGAAATCGCTGTGTTGGATATACAGGGTCAGTATCGGGTTTACACGGAGTTCTATCGCGCAGACGCCGCAGAGAAGACCATTATCCTGGTCAACGGCTCGATGGCCACGACTGCGTCGTTTGCACAAACCGTGAAAAACCTCCATCCGCAGTTCAACGTCGTCTGCTACGACCAGCCCTACGCGGGCCGGTCAAAAGCCCACAACCTGCATGAGAAAATGCTCACCAAGGAAATCGAAGGACAGATCCTGCTTGAGCTGATCGACCACTTCGCCGCCGAACACGTGCTGTCGTTTTCCTGGGGCGGTGCCGCGACCATGATGGCGTTGTCGCAACGACCACGGCGCATCGAAAAAGCCGTGATCAGCTCGTTCTCCCCGGTGATCAACGCGCATATGCTCGACTACCTCGAGCGCGGCGTCGAACACCTCGGCAACCTGGACCGCGACCGGGTCGGGCACCTGGTGAACGACACCATCGGCAAACACCTGCCGTCGTTGTTCAAGCGTTTCAACTATCGCCACGTCAGCTCCCTGGCCGAACATGAGTACGGGCAGATGCACTTCCACATCAACGAGGTGTTGCACAGCGACCGTCAGTGCTACCTGCACGCGGCGAAGAAAATCGACGTACCGGTGCTGTTCCTCAACGGCGAATGGGACGAATACACCGCCGCCGACGACGCCCGGTTGTTCGAAAGCCACGTGCAACACAGCACGTTCAGTACCCTTCAGGCCACCGGCCACTTTCTCGACATGGAGCACAAAGCCGCCTGCCGAGACAGCCGCAACGCACTGATGGGTTTCCTGAAACCAGCGCAACACGAAAGCCGACCGCGTTACCACAAAGTCCAGGAACATCATGCATTGGCAATCTGAAGTAGCGTCATCGCGAGCAAGCCCCGCCCTGCTGCGTTAAACGTATTCTGCAGGCGCGAGGTTTGCCCGCGATCGACCGTCAGGCGGTCCGGGCTTTTTTGTTACATCTGCGTTAAACCCGCCCCACATAAAGAAAAACTTCAAATCCGCGGCCGTATCTGGTACAAAGTCAGCGCTCTGAGCGGGTGTCGTATAATGGCATTACTCCAGCTTCCCAAGCTGATAACGAGGGTTCGATTCCCTTCACCCGCTCCAATCGAATTTTGATCTCACGTCAGGGTGGTTTTGACGGGGGATGCAGAGACAGAAAAAACCGGCCTTGATGGCCGGTTTTTTGTGTCCGCGATTTGGGGGACTCGCAGGTATAGGGGCTCCCCTCATCCGAACCTTCCGCAACTTTTTCGTTTAGAAGGCTTACCTGGCGCCCATCCATACGCAAAATGCTCCTGCGCAGAAGCGACTACTATAAAAGTCCCGTTAGCGTTTTTTTCGCAGGATGGGGATTTGTTAGCGAATTTCGGTGACCGTTAGCCTTTTCACGCCCGCGAAAATTAACGTTTTCGCGTAGGATCAGGTATTCGTTAGCGTTTTTTTCGCCCCAGTAAAGGATTTCGTCAATGCAGGTCGGTCTAAAGGCACTCGCAAACCAGTACGACATCGTTCTGGCACAGCCACTGCGCGTCGAGTCGACGGTTGGCACGACACGTGTCAGTCGCGAAAGTAGCGGGCATACGCAGAATCAGTATCCCCCGAGCTACCGGCCTGCCGACGATTTCTCAGGGCATTTCGAATTCGGCCTCAAGTACGAAGAGATTCATCTCGAATTCTTTGCCCGTCTGTTTGCGAAGACCGGCCCCGACCCTATCGTAGCCTGGTGCCAGCGGGAGCCTTTCGGCCAATACGCTCGCCGCACGGGGTTTCTCTACGAATGGCTGACAGGGCAAAGTCTGGATGTGCCGGACGTAACCAACGGCGGCTATGTCGATGCACTTTCTGCGCAGGACTACCTCACCCGTAGCGAACCACCACGAGTTCGACGTTGGCGAGTCAAAAACAACCTGCCCGGTACACCCGGGTTTTGCCCTTTGGTTCGTCGTACGGCGGCAGTCAGAGAGGCTCTGCAATTCGATCTCGGCGCTGCGTTGAAGGAGTTGGATCGAACATTTGGTGCCGATATCTTGATGCGTACGGCCAGTTGGTTGACGTTCAAGGAGTCGCGAGCCAGCTTTCTCATCGAAAAAGAGGCCGACCAGGCTGATCGTATCCAGCGGTTCGCGCATGTCATTGCCCAGCACTGCGGCCATATCGAAGCCCCATTAAGCAATGACAGCCTACGTTCCCTGCAAGCCGGCATTCTGGGGCGAGATGCCATCGGGCTCGGGTTGCGGCGCTCCCCGGTATTTGTAGGTCAGGCCACAATGCGCGAAGACATCGTGCATTACATTGCCCCGCCCTTCGAAAATCTCGCCCAGTTACTGGACGGCCTCAACGAGTTCGAGATAGCTACACGTGGAGCGGAGTCAGTAGCACGTGCCGCAGTGCTTGCATTCGGCTTCGTGTACATCCATCCCATGCGTGACGGCAACGGCCGGATTCATCGCTTCCTGATCAACGATACCTTGATCCGGGACAAGGCAGTGCCCGACGGAGTGATCCTGCCCGTGTCAGCCACGATCACCAGCTCGATCGACTTCAGGGCTGGCTACGACCGTACGCTCGAGGTGTTCTCCCGACCGTTCATGCGACGTTATGCTGCAGCCTATCGATTTGACGAACTCGTGACCTACGAGGACGGAACTCCCAGCAACTTCATCTTCGATGAATACGAGGATGCGTGCTTTGCCTGGCGATACCCTGATCTCACGGAACATGTCCTGTACACAGCCCGCGTCGTCGAGCACACGATTCGTACGGAGATGGCGGATGAAGCCCGAGTCTTGGTGATCTTTCAGCGAGCACAGGAACATCTCAAAGAAGTGATCGAAATGCCGGATCAGGATGCGAACCGCATCATCCGTTCGATCAAGGAGAATGGCTGGATGGTGTCCGGAAAGCTGAAGAAAGGATACCCGCAGCTTGAAGATGAAGGCATGGCGCAACGTGTTGTGGATGCCGTGCGTTCCGCGTTTGAGGATCGAGTGATGGGGGCTGGTGAAGAGTGATCTTCGGTAGAACTGGATAGCGTGCAACTGCTACTCAGGAGAAAACCGGTCCGGGTGACCGGTTTTTTTGTACGCGGGATTTGGTGATGGGCCTGCCGAACTCAGTGCTAAGACCTGATTTTTAAAGGCCCAACGGAGATCAACGCTAGAAAAAGCAACGTCCTACACGACACTGGGAAATGTCCGTACACTTGCGCATTGCTGTGCCTTTGTCATGAGACCTATAGTCTGACCGCGCCCAAATGGCGTATCGGGTTTGGCGACTCGGTAACAACGGTACAGAAGGCTCCGAGGATTTCTCGGAGCACTTTTGATCACGCTTGGCTGCTTTTTCGGTAGCTGTGCGTGGGAGACCTTCGGGTCTGCCGGTTTTACCATTGTCCGGTTCGCCAACCCGCGTACAGCTACCACCCTATTGTTTGGCGACGATTGAGTGGTAGGTCTTCCACCTACAATTGGTACTCACTCATGAATGAATACATGGCTTTAACCAGCAACGCCGACGACCTCCCCTCCCTCTACGTCAATACCACCCAACCCCTGCATTCCCTGCTCAGCACCGCCAGCTATAGAATTCGAGCCGTAACTCAGCTTCTTGAAAACCTCGCAATGCGCGGCGACCTGACCTCTGACTCAGTTGTACTCAGTGACTTCGCATTGCTCTGCTGCGTGCCGTTGCGTGATGGTTGCGATGTGCTGGATGTAATCGCTCGACGCATGGATGCAGAACCATCGTGACGAACCATAAGGCGCCTTTCCAGGCGCCTATTGAGTTTCATACCCATCCGCCTTTTCTATGGAGGACGATGAACATGTTTTACCCGATTGCGATTTCCATGGGCGACGACGAACATGCGTGGGGCGTGGAAGTGCCGGATGTTCCGGGTTGTTTTTCCGCCGGTAAAAATCTGGACCATGCAATTGCTATGGTGCGCGAAGCTATCGAGGGGCATTTCGAGATTCTTGCCGAGAACGATGCACTCATCCCCACAGCCAACGACGTTACCCTGCATTCGACGAATCCTAAGTACGCAGATTGTATTTGGGCACTGGTGGAAATCGACGCGATCAAGTGAACTGAGTAGAGCCCTGACATGACTCAAAACATCTACGACGACCCTGAATTTTTCCAGAGCTACAGCCAGATGGCCCGCTCCATCGGCGGTCTCGATGCCGCGCCGGAATGGCCTGCACTGAAGGCCATGCTGCCGCCCATGCAGGGTTTGAAGGTGGTGGATCTGGGTTGCGGCTACGGTTGGTTTTGCCGCTGGGCCAGTGAGCAAGGCGCCGAATGCGTGCTCGGTCTGGATGTTTCGGAAAAGATGCTGGAACAGGCACGCAAGTCCACATCCGCATCCAACATCCGTTATGAGCGCGCCGACCTGGAACAGCTCGATCTGCCCGCCGCCACGTTCGATCTGGCCTACAGCTCCCTGGCACTGCATTACATCAAGGACTTGCCTGGACTGTTCACGCATGTCTACGCAGCCCTCAAACCCGGATCGCATTTCGTGTTCTCCATCGAGCACCCGATCTTCATGGCACCGCGCAATCCTGGCTGGACCATCGATGCCGAGGGCCGCAAAAGTTGGCCCGTGGACGGTTATCAGATGGAAGGCGAGCGCGTGACCAACTGGCTGGCGGACGGCGTGATCAAGCAGCATCGAACCATCGGGACGTTGTTCAACTCGCTGATAGCGGCGGGTTTCAGCATCCGCCATGTCAACGAATGGGGGCCGAGCGATGCCGAGGTGGCGGCGCAACCGGCCCTTGCCGAAGAGCGGGAACGGCCAATGATGATGTTGGTCGGCGTTCAGCGTTGATGGATAAAAAAGGGACAGATAAGCCTGTCCCTTTTTCCCATCAGCGGGTCGCAACGATAAACAGTCGCGGAAACGGCAACAGCACCGAACCATCGGCCAATACCGGATGCGCCCGCTCGATAGCAACCTGATACTGCTTCAGATACTGAGCCCGTTCCGTCTCATCCAGCGGATCGAGAAACGGCCGCAGTGCGCTGCCCTTGAACCACTCCACCACGCCAGACGCGCCGCCCGCCAAAGGATGGTGGTAAGTGGTGCGCCACACATCGACGCGGGTGCAGCAGGCTTTGAGTATCGAGTAGTAACCGCTGGCATCGGCCATTTCAGCCCTCTGCCCAGCGGCGCCTGCCAGTTTGCCGACCCAAGGGCCATCAGCGGCGACTTCACGCATCAAGCGGTGCGAGTGTTCATTCAGGTTGTCAGGCATCTGCACGGCCAGGCTGCCACCCGGCGCCAGTTTGCTCACCAGCGACGGTAGCAACGTGGCGTGATCAGGCACCCACTGCAACACCGCGTTGGCGAAAATCACATCGAACGGGCCACTGTCATTCCAGGTGTCGATGTCGGCGATGTCGAACTGCACCTGCGGCAAGCGCTTGCGAGCGGCGTCGATCATGTCGCTGGAACTGTCCAGCCCACGCACCGTGGCATCGGCAAAACGCTCCACCAGCAACTCGGTGGAGTTGCCGGGCCCGCAACCGATATCGATGGCCAAGCGCACGTCCCCGGCGGGGATGGCCGCCAGCAGGTCGCGGGCGGGACGGGTGCGTTCATCTTCAAAAGCGACGTACTGTTTGGCGGACCAACTCATTGCGTTCTCCTGTCGGTGTGTTGTCCTCGGGCGGCTACGATACCGCAGCAAACACCGCCAAATGTTTCAGAGAATCATCTTTTCGGCCACGTCGAGTACTCGACCTCAATGGCCTGAATCCAACGCATAACCCCAATCCGCCTCTGGATCAGAGCTAAAAATAAAAACGGCGCGTGACCGAAGTCCCGCGCCGTGTGCGTTCAATCCTTATGCTCAACTTTTAGCCTGCAACGCCTTGGCCATTTGCAGATGATTTTGCAATTTCGGCAGGGTTTCTTCGGCGAACGCCTTGATTTCCGGCAGGTCGGTGGTCTGTGCTTCCCGTTGCAACTGATCGATGGCTTCCTGGGTGGTCTTCACCTGACTGGCTGTATAGGCCTCATCGAAAGTCACCCCATCCATGACTTGTGGCATCAGGGCTTTGGCCTTTTCGACAACCTCTTCGCGTGGAGCGACCGGTAAGTCGAGTTTCTTGGCGATTTTCGCCAGGTGCTGGTTCGCAGTGGTGCGGTCGTTGATGACGACGATGGTGTAGTCCTTGACCTCTTTGGACTCGGATTTCTGGTGCGCCAGGCGGCTCGCTTCGATATCGGCGATACCTTTTGCCGAGGCCTCGTCGATGAATTCGGCGGGCGACTGGGCAAAGGCGCTGCTGGCAATCAGGCCCAGTAACGTGGCAAAACTGGCATTACATAATCGGGTGGCCATCCGGTTCATGGTCGCGCCCTCCTTGAAAAGTTCAAACGGGAGCGTTCGCCCCCGCCTCTCAATCAAAACCACCTGCATCCTTTAGCGGGTTTTCTGACCGCCCTTGCGGCTCATGTCGGGTTTCGCCGGGTCTTTATCGACGGTCGTGGTGGTGGTTTTCCCACCCTTGCGACCGGCTTCAGAGGCCTTCGTTCGATCGTTAGCGAAATTCCCCGAGTTCGAGTTTCTTGAATTAGGCATGATTCTCTTCCTCCTGGTGATGATCGCGGCGAGCTGTAGCCCCCATAGAATCTGAAGTTGCGCGTCCCAAAAGGTTTAGAAAATTGCATGGATACCACGACGAACGGTGCCCGGTTTTCAGACCAGTCGCAGGTGATGCTCGCGTTTGGCGCAGTACATTGCCTCGTCGGCATGCCGGAACAATTGCTTCTCTTCGGTGCCGTGATCGGGGTATCGGGCGACGCCGATACTTGGCTGGATGTTCACGCTGTGCCCGTCCAGGCGCAGGGGCTGGACCAGGACCTGACGGATTTTCTCGACCACGATGTCGGTATCGCCCGCAGCGCGAATGCTGTGCAACAACACCACGAATTCATCGCCGCCGATGCGGGCCACGGTATCGGTTTCCCGCACGCAGCCCTTGAGCCGGTTGGCCACCGCTTGCAGCAGCATGTCGCCGACCGCGTGGCCATGGGTGTCGTTGACTTGCTTGAAGCGGTCGAGGTCGACGTACAACAGCGCCATGCGCCCGCGGTCCTCCCGGGCCGCTTGCAGTGATGCCTTGAGCCGGTCGCGCAGCAATTCGCGATTGGGTAACTGGGTCAATTGGTCGTACTGGGCCATGTATTGCAGGCGGGCATGCAGTTGCTTGCGCTCGATGGCGGTTGCGACCTGGGCGCAGACGTATTGCAGCAGTTCCTTGTCTTGCTCGGTGTAGCGCTCGCCGCCCGGAATGCTTTTGACGATCAACGCGCCAATGGTGCCGTTTTGCGAGTTCAGCGGCACCCCCAGCCAACACGGGGCGTTCTGCCCGGTCAACAGCACTTCGAAGCCGGCAGGCGGTGTGTTCTGGTCCGGGGTCAACAGGATCGGCTGCCCCGTGCGGATCACTTCGGTGCACAGGCGCCCGGTCATGGTTCCGGGCTGTTCGGGCTGTGGCTCGTGGTCATCGACGTGATAAGGGAAATTCAACTGCGCGCAGCGCTCGTCGTACAGCGCCACGGAAAAATTCAGTGCCGGCAGCCATTCGCCGATGATCATGTGGATGCGCTTGAACAACGCCAGCAGATCCTCCGCCGCGTGGGCCGCTTCGGAAATCGCATACAGCGCGGCCTGCCGGGATTCGGCCTGCTTGCGTTCGGTGATGTCGCGGGCCACCGCGATGCGCAATTGATCGTCCTCGGACCAACGTGCCGACCAGAGGATGTGCACCACGCGACCATCCTTGCGCAGGTAGCGGTTTTCGAAGTTGAGCTTGGGTTCGCCGCCCATGATTTCCCGGGCGGCGTCGAGGGTGCGCTGGCGATCGGCCGGGTGCACCATATCGATCATCGTCTCTCCGATCATTTCATCGGCGCTGTAGCCGAAAATGCGCTCGCACGCCGCACTGACAAAGACGAAACGGCCTTGTTTATCCACCGCGCAGACGGCGTCCAGCAACAGATCGATATAGCTCGCCAGCGGCGCGGAGTTTCGGTTTTCCATGGTTCAGCGTGGGTGTCCCGATTATGCAGTGCTCATCAATCATCCCTGCCCTGTCGGCCTGCGTCCTTGTGATCACATTCAAGCCTTGTTCGGCATCAGCCCCGGCAACGCATGGACCAGCGCGTTGATGGCAAACCCGATGAACATCACCCCGCACAACCGGGTAATTGCCAGTTCATGACGCTGGTACAGGCTGCGCACTCGCCGCGCACCGACAACGCCAATGAGAATAGCGTAGGCGAGCAACCCGCCGACGAAACTCAGAGCGATCAGCGCCGGCAGCATTGACCAGTGGAGCAGTTCCGCGCGGCTCGACAACAGTGCCGTGAACGTCGCCACCGCCACCGGATAGGCCTTCGGATTGGTCAAACCGAACAGAATGCCGTGCCAGAACGGTTGCCGCGCCGGCCCCTGTGGCGCATCAACGCTGCTGCGCCGGGCGCGCACCGCACGCCAGCCGAGCCAGAACAGGTACAGGCCGCTGAGCACACCGAGCACGTCGAACGCGGTACTGCCGATCTCCCGCGCACCGACAATCGCGATCAGCGCCGTGCTGCACCAGAGCACATCGCCGAGCAAATGCCCGCACAGAAACCCCGCCCCGGCCCGTCGCCCATGGGCCGCACCAATGCCGAACACCGCCAGCACACCCGGCCCCGGGGTGATGCCGTAGATAAAACCCGAGGCAAGCACGGCCATTAGCAACGATGGGGTCATGGGGAATCCTTTTGAACGGCTTGGTAAATGGTGGCCAGTCTATATCAGGTCATTGCCTGTCGACTGAAACATCTCGACAGACGAACGGGCTGGCCCCGCCCCACAGATGACGGTGTAGTATGTTGTATTACAAACCACTACATCGAGACCACCATGTCAGTTATGTCCCTGCGCATACCAGACGATATCGCCGATACCCTCGCGAGTCTTTCCAAAGCAACGGGCCGCAGTAAATCATTTCTGGCCGTGGATGCGCTGCGTGAATACCTGGCCCGTGAAGCGTGGCAAATCGAGGAAATTCAGAAAGCCTTGAAAGAAGCCGATGAAGGTGACTTCGCGACACAAGAAGAAGTGAACGCAATGGCTGACAAGTGGACGGCGAATGCGCGTTGAGTGGTTGCGTACGGCGTTAAAGAATCTGGATGACGAAGCCGCGTACATCGCCATCGAGAACCCAAAAGCTGCTGCAGATTTTGTCCAGGCAATTCTCGCCAGTGTCGATCACCGTGCCCGATTTCCAGCGACAGGTCGTGAAGGACGCTTACCCGGTACCCGGGAATGGATCATGCCTGATCGCCCCTATTTGATTCCCTACCGGGTTCGCCAAGGTCGGCTTCAGGTACTACGAATTTTTCATACGCGTCGCCTGCCACCTTCCAATTGGTAAAGGCCATTTTAGAAAAGCCTCTAGCGATCGCTCCCCCTCCTCAATCCTGCGATTCAACCAGTTCAACGCCTGATCCCCGCCCCGCCGCTTGTGCCAGACCAGTACAAAGGTGAACGACGGAATCTGAAAGGGTGGCGGCACAACGACCAATGTCGACTCATGGATATCGCGCAGACCTCGAGAAGCGCAACTCGTGACGCTGCGGAAAAAGCGATGACAGCGACTTCTTGAAGATCAAAAGATCGCAGCCTCCGGCAGCTCCTACGGGGATGCGTGGTCCGAGTAGGAGCTGCCGAAGGCTGCGATCTTTTAAAACTTGTCGAGTGTGCGCAACTTCTGCGGCAACCCCCACAGCAGCAACGCCACCGCGATCAGCGCACAGACACCAATGACATACAGCGCCGGCGTGGTGCTGCCGGTCAGGTCCTTGATCCGGCCGACCATCACCGGGCTGACGATGCCGCCGAACTGGCCCAGGGTGTTGATCACCGCAATCCCGCCGGCAGCGCCCGCGCCGGCACCGGCCAGCAGTTTCGGCGGCAGGGTCCAGAAGCTCGGGATAGAGGCGATGATCCCGGCACCGAGCAGGCCCAACGCGACAATCAGGAAGGTCGTGTGGTTGGCGAAAATCCCTGCACAGAAGAAACCGATCGCGCCGACCGCCACCAGACCGGCGACAAACTTGCGCCGCTCGCCAGAAGCATCGGACAGGCGTCCGATCACCACCATGCTGATGGCACCGCAGATGTACGGGATGGCCGTGAGCAAGCCGATCATCACCGGACTTTCGGTGCCGGCGCTGCGGATCAGTTGCGGCGCCCAGAAATTCAAGCCGTAGGACGCCACCTGAATCAGGAAATAGATCAGGCCCAAGGTCAGGAAACCTGGAATCCGCAGCGCGGCGAGCAGCGACCCACCGCTCTTGTGCGGCTCATGCCGGGCGATGCGGCTAGCCAGCAGGGTCTTCTCCGAAGACGTCAGCCAATGGGCGTCTTCGATGCGGTCCTTGAGCAGGGTCAGCACCAGCAAACCAAGGCCGATGCACGGCACGCCACCGAGCAGGAACAGCCAGTGCCAGCCACGCATTTGCAGGAAGCCGTCGAGGTGTTGCAGCACCAGCCCGGAGAACGGCGCGCCCACCAGGCCGGCAAATGCCGACGACAGGAACAGCATCGAGGTGATGCGCCCGCGGTAGTGCTGCGGGAACCACAGTGTCAGGTAATACAGCACGCCCGGGGCGAAACCCGCCTCCATCGCACCGATCACGAAGCGCAGCACGTAGAACTGCCATTCGCTGTTGACGAACACCATGGCCGCCGTGGCCAGGCCCCAGGACATCATGATCCGGGCGATCCAGCGGCGGGCGCCGACCTTGTACAGCATCATGTTGCTCGGCACTTCGAAAATCACATAACCGACCACGAACAACCCGGCGCCGAGGCCGTAAGCGGTGTCGCTCAGGCTCAGGTCGGTCTGCAGCTGAAACTTGGCGAAGCTGATGTTGATGCGGTCGAAAAAGGCGAACAGGTAGCAGACCATGATCAGCGGCATCAGACGCCAGGCGACTTTGCTGACCAAGGCTTTTTCGGTGTCGTGGCTAACGGCCGGGCTCGCGCCCGCCTCCAGTGCATTAAGGCTCATTGCGGTTCTCCAGGCGGACTTCCCGTGGGTGTCCGATTGTTTTTGTTGTCTGGTTGAGGTGCTTTTTACTGTAGGAGCGAGCCTGCTCGCGATGGCTGAGTCACATCCAACATTGATGTTGACTGACCCACCGCTATCGCGAGCAGGCTCGCTCCTACAAGGGATTGGTGTCAGGTGGGGATCGGGTGCAGATCGCAATTGCGCCCGGCCTTGACCAGTTGCCCCGGTACTTCGTGGCCGAGCAGCGCCGGAAGTCCTCGGGACAGTTTCAGCAGCAGCGGCAGATCGATACCGGTATGAATGCCGACTTCATCGCACAGGTTTACCAGATCCTCGGTGCAGATGTTTCCCGATGCCCCCGGTGCAAACGGACAGCCACCGAGGCCGCCGAGGGCCGCGTCGAAGCGTCGGGCACCGGCCTCGTAGGCCGCCAGCACGTTGCACAGGCCAAGGCCGCGGGTGTTGTGAAAATGCAGGGTCAGGTCCGCCGGGGAGACCCGTTGCAGCACCCGACGCACCAGCCGGTCGACCTGACGCGGGTTGGCCATGCCCGTGGTATCGGCCAGGGTGATGCCCTGGATGCCGAGTTCCTGATACGCCTCGACGATTTGCAGTACACGGTCCTCATCGATCTTGCCTTCGAACGGACAGCCGAAGGTGGTGGCGATGCTGCCGTTGAGTCGCACGGGACCGTCGTCAACGAACTGCACAATCTCGCCGAACGCGGCCAACGAATCCTCACAACGCATGCGCATGTTCGCCAGGTTGTGGGTCTGGCTAGCGGACATCACCAGGTTCAGCTCATCGGCACGGCACGCCAGTGCCCGTTGCGCGCCTTTGAGGTTGGGGATTAGCGCAACGTAGATCACCCCCGGTTGCCGGGCGATGCCCTTGAATACCAGTTCACCGTCGCGCAGCGCAGGAATGGCCTTGGGTGACACGAACGAACCGGCTTCGATGCGGCTGAATCCGGCCTGCGACAATTGATCGATCAGGGCAATCTTGTCGTTGGTTTCAACCCAGGTCGGCTCGATTTGCAAGCCGTCGCGCGGGGAGACTTCCTGCACGATAAGGCTATCGGAATAGTCGGTGATCATTGCACCACTCCTTCGACTTTCAGGCGCTCTATGTCGGCAACGGTAAGACCCAGTTGCGCGAGGATGCCATCGGTGTGCTGGCCCAGCCCGGGGCCGGACCAGTTCACGCCGCCGGGTGTCTCGGAGAGTTTCGGCACGATGCCCGGCATCTTCACCGTGGCGCCACCGGGCAGCTCGGCATTGAGCAGCATGTCCCGCGCCTGATAGTGCGGATCGGCGACGATGTCGGCCACCGAATAGATGCGTCCGGCCGGGACCTCGGCGGCCTCCAGCGCGGCCAGAACTTCGTCGATGGGCAAACTGCTGGTCCAGTGGGTGATGGCAGCGTCGAGCAGATTGCTTTTGGCTGCACGCCCGTCGTTGTGGGCGAATTCCGGCGCCTCGGCCAGATCGGGGCGGCCGATGGTTTGCATCAGGCGCTTGTAGATCGGATCGCTGTTGCCGGCAATCACCACGTAGGCGCCATCGGCTGTCAGATACGTGTTGGATGGCGCGATGCCCGGCAAGGCACCGCCGCTGCGCTCGCGCACATGGCCAAGCATGTCGTATTCCGGCACCAGGCTTTCCATGACGTTGAACACGCTTTCGGCCAGGGACACATCAACGATTTGCCCGCCGCCCTGCCCGGTCTTGACCCTTAGCAGCGACATCAGCGCACCGATCACCGCATGCAGCGAAGCCAGGGAATCGCCAAGGCTCACGCCAACCCGCGCCGGCGGCGAACCAGGTGTGCCGGTGGTGTAGCGGATGCCGCCCATGGCCTCGCCGATGGCGCCAAAACCCGGACGATCGCGGTACGGGCCGGTCTGGCCGTAACCGGAAATCCGCACCAGCGTCAGGTTGGGATTGAGCGCGTGCAATACCTCCCAACCGAGGCCCAGTTTCTCCAGGGCGCCGGGACGCAGGTTCTCGATCAGTACATCGGCGCTGGTTGCCAGTTGCTTGACCAGTTCGATGCCTTCGGGGGATTTGAGGTTCAGCGCCAGGGACTTCTTGTTGCGCGATTGCAGGTACCACCACAGCGAGGTGCCTTCGTGCAGCTTGCGCCATTTGCGCAGGGGATCGCCCTGGCCCATGGCTTCGATCTTGATCACCTCGGCGCCGAACTCGGCCAGCATGCGCGCCGCAAACGGCGCGGCGATCAGCGTACCGATCTCGATCACTTTGATCGCACTCAAGGGGGCAGTCATCGCGGGGTACCTCTTGTTCTTGGAATATGTGCCAAGGCTAGAGGACAGGTGGCTCGGGAATCCAACCTTCAGTTGGCAACGAGCGTTCGCGAAATGCGAACGCTCTGGAAGATTGTCGCGACCTCAGGTCAGTCATCGCGAGCAAGCTCGCTCCCACAATGGATCGGCGCCGCACTGAAGATCCCTGTAGGAGCGAGCCTGCTCGCGATGAGTCCCGCCCATTCAGCCGAGAACTATCAGGCTGAACCCCGCAAATGCTCAAACAACATCCGGCTCACCGGCGACAGCAACGCCTCATCGCGCACCACCAGAATCAACGCCCGATCGGACCATTCGTCCGTCAATGGCACCGCGTGCAAACCCAGCGCCCGGCCAAACAATTCATAGGCCCGCTGCGGAAGGATGCCGATCCCCATGTTGGCCTGGATCATCCGGCACATCGCATCGAACCCCGGAACATGAATACGCACCCGCAACACCTTGCCGGCCTCACGGGCTGCGGCATGGGTACGCATGTTGATCGAACTGGCGGCATGCAAGCCGACGTAATCGCTGTCCAGCGTATCGGCGAACGCCACGCTCGAGCGGCTCGCCAATGGATGGTGCGGCGGCATCAACACCACCAGTTTGTCCTGGCGATACAGCTCGCTGTGCAGGCCCTTGATGTCACTGTCGATGGAACAGATCCCGAGGTCGGCCACCCCGTCGAGCACGCCCTGAATCACCCCGGCGCTGGGCCGTTCTTCGAGGTCGGTCTTGACCTGTGGATGACGTTCGGAAAAATCCCGCAGGTCCTCGGGCAAAAACTGAATGATCGCCGACAGGTTGGCGAGCATCCGCACATAGCCGCGCACACCGTGGCTGTGCTCGCCCAGTTCAAGCCCGATTTTCTCGACGTTGAACAGCATCTGCCGGGCATGGTGCAGCAAGGTTTCACCGGCCGGCGTCAGGGACATGCCCTTGGCCTGGCGCACGAACAGGCTGATGCCCAACGCCTCCTCCAGCTCCATCAAGCGCTTGCTCGCCGCCGAGACGGCAATCGCTTCGCGCGAGGCTGCACGGGTCAGCGTGCCCTCTTCATGCACGGCGACGAACAGTTGCAGAGTGATCAGGTCGAGACGGCGGATCAGGCTTTTTTGCAGCATCGGGTACTCGGCGAAGTCGGCTCAGGCGAAGTCGCAGCATAGCGTTCTTCGCCCGCGTCGTGCCGTGGTCCGGGCACCGGTCGTGATAAAGTCGCCGCCCACAGACCTTTTGCCGTGAGACGAAGACCGCAATGACCGATTTCCAGGATGTCGATGCCCAACTTGAAGACTGGAACGTCTTGCGCAGCACCACTTCGTTCAGTGGCTTGCTGGTGGGCAACGGCGCCAGTCGCGCGGTGTGGGACGATTTCGGCTACGAGTCGCTGTTCGAAAACGCCCGCACCGTTGAAGAGAAACCCCTGAGCCCGTCCGAGCTGAGTGTGTTCGACGCGCTGCAGACCCGCAGTTTCGAGCAGGTACTGAGCGCCCTGAAAACCACCAGCCGGGTCAACAAGGCCCTGGCTGTCAGCTCCGCCGCCCCGCGCAATCGCTACTACGCGATCAAGGAAGCGCTGATCAACACCGTGCATGCGGTGCATATCCCGTGGCGGCTGGTGGTGCCTTCGACGCTGGTTACCATCAATCAGGAATTGGCCAGCTACCGCACGGTGTTCACCACCAACTACGACTTGCTCAACTACTGGGCGGTGCAACACCAGCCAGAGGCGATCACCGACCTGTTCCAGGGCGTCGAACCCGGTTTCGACCTGAGCGACACGGCCACCGACAAAACCCGTTTGCTGTACCTGCACGGCGGTCTGCACCTGGTGCGCAACCAGGACGGCACGGCGCGCAAGCTGATGTCGACCGAGGGCACGTTGCTGGGCAGTTTCGCCATCAACAACACGATCAAGACCCTCGACGACGTGCCGCTGTTCGTCAACGAAGGGCCGAGTGCGGACAAGCTCAAGACCATCCGCAGTTCGGACTATCTGTCGTTCTGCTACGAGCAACTACTCGGTCACGGCCAGGCGCTGTGCATCTTCGGCCATGCGTTGGGGGAGCAGGACAGCCACATCATCCACGCCCTGCGCCTGGCAAAACCGCAGGTGGTGGCGATCTCGATTTACCCACGCAGCAAGGCATTCATCCAGCACCAGAAGCGGCATTACGCGAAGGTGTTTGAGGGGACGGGGGTTGAGTTGCGGTTTTTTGATTCCAAGAGCCATGCGTTGGGTGGCCCGAAGCTGGCGGTTCCGGTCGAGGTTTAGCGGCGACTGATCTGACGCTTTCGCGAGCAGGCTCGCTCCCACAGGGATATCGGTGAAGTTGAAACGTTGATTCAAAGCACCGGCAACGTCTTGTCCTTGACCACCTTGGACGGGCCATTAGCCTTCACGCTGGCGATACCTTTCTCCATGGCTGCAGCGGAGGAAAAGGCCTCGCTGCTGCCGATGATCTCGTGGTTGCCCGCCTTGAGATTGAAATACGGGTGGCCATCCTTGGTGGTTTTCTTCTCGTAACGCTCATCCAGCGGGCTGTTGGCCTGGACCGAGGCGATGCCTTTGTCGGCGGCGGCGTGGGTGGTGTACAGCTCGCTGGTCAGAATGGTCTCGGCGTTGGCTGCCTTGAGGACAAACCTGAACTGGCCATTGCTGCTTTTGCTCACTTCATACCATCCGGACATGCTCTTTCTCCTGGGCGATTGAGAGGTTGCGCGCTTCACAGTAAAGACCAGCCTGGTGTTTCTGTCGCCTGTACCGGCCCCATCGCGAGCAGGCTCGCTCCCACAGGTTCAGCGTGATCCCTGTGGGAGCGAGCCTGCTCGCGATGGAGTCGACACAATCTTCCTTACTTGGCCGCAGCCCGCACCACCGACAACTCCGGCGCCGACGCCCGCCGCTGGCTCAGATACCGCGTACAACTGACCCGCAGGAACGAAGCGAAATTGACCACCTCGCCACGATAATCCATCACCTCATCATACAGCTTGGCGATCAATTGGTTGGTGGTCATGCCGTCGACCTCGGCGATTTCACTGAGGATGTCCCAGAACTGATTCTCCAGCCGCAAGGTGGTGACCACCCCGCAGATGCGCAGCGAGCGGGAGCGCGATTCGTAGAGTATCGGGTCGGCTTTGACGTACAGCTCGCACATGGATATGTCCCTCGTTACAGCGTGATTTGGGTGCCCAGCAACCCCAGGAAACCGGCCAGCCAGTTCGGGTGCGCAGGCCAGGCCGGAGCCGTGGCCAGATTGCCTTGAACGTGGCCGTCCGTCACCGGAATGTCGATATACGTACCGCCCGCCAGGCGCACTTCCGGGGCGCAGGCCGGATAAGCGCTGCATTCGCGACCTTCGAGAACACCCGCTGCCGCCAGCAACTGCGCACCATGGCACACGGCGGCGATAGGTTTGCCGGCCTTGTCGAATGCGCGTACCAGTTCCAGGACTTTTTCGTTCAGGCGCAGATACTCCGGCGCACGGCCGCCCGGAATCAGCACGGCGTCATAATCGGCGGCGTTGACCTTGGCGAAATCAAAGTTCAGGGCAAACAGGTGACCGGGTTTTTCACTGTAGGTCTGGTCGCCTTCAAAGTCATGGATCGCCGTGCGCACAGTCTGGCCGGCGGCCTTGTCCGGGCAAACGGCGTGCACCGTGTGGCCGACCATCAGCAGCGCCTGGAACGGCACCATCACTTCATAGTCTTCGACGTAATCACCAACCAGCATCAGGATTTTTTTCGCAGCCATGGGGAGGACTCCTCTGGAAGTGGGCGTGCAAGAGTATTCAAGGTAGTCCGATTCCGGCGGGTCGGGTAACAACCGGCTACTACGAATGCACAGAACCACTGTAGGAGCTGCCGAAGGCTGCGATCTTTTGATCTCGATCTTGATCTTTGGATTTATTGGATTTGTTGGATTTGTGGCGCGACGGGTAAAAGATCGCAGCCTTCGGCAGCTCCTACGCGTTGCTCGCATTACTCGCAACTGTACGGATAACTCTGCACCCAGCTGTAACAGCGGCTTGCACCCGGTTTATGGCTAGATAACACCACCTCCCATCACCCACGATTCTGGTTGCCATCATGTCCTCGCGCGAAAACACCGGCATGGCCCTGGGCCTGCTCGGCGTTGTGATCTTCAGCCTCACCCTGCCCTTCACGCGGATCGTCGTGCAGGAGCTGCACCCGCTGCTCAATGGCCTGGGCCGGGCACTGTTTGCAGCGGTACCGGCGGCGTTGCTGTTGCTGTGGCACCGGGAAAAATGGCCGACCTGGAAGCAGGTCAAAGGCCTGACGCTGGTGATGGCCGGGGTGATCCTCGGTTTCCCGGTATTGTCGGCCTGGGCCATGCAAACCTTGCCGGCGTCCCACGGTGCGCTGGTCAATGGTTTGCAGCCGCTGTGCGTGGCGCTGTATGCCGCGTGGTTGTCCCATGAACGGCCGTCGAAAGCCTTCTGGGCCTGCGCCGCATTGGGCAGCGCGTTGGTGCTCGGTTATGCACTGATCAGCGGTGCCGGCAGCATTCAGGCCGGTGATTGGCTGATGCTTGGTGCCATTGCAGTGGGCGGATTGGGCTACGCCGAGGGAGGCCGACTAGCCAGGGAGATGGGCGGCTGGCAGGTGATCTGCTGGGCACTGGTGCTATCGACACCCCTGCTGATCGGGCCTGTGGTGTATCTGGCGCTGCAGCATCAGGGCGAGATCTCGGCCAAGACTTGGTGGGCCTTCGGTTATGTCTCGCTATTTTCGCAGTTCATCGGCTTCTTCGCCTGGTACGCCGGGCTGGCCATGGGCGGCATTGCCCGGGTCAGTCAGATCCAGTTGCTGCAGATTTTCTTCACCATCGCCTTCTCGGCGCTGTTCTTTGGTGAACATGTGGAGCCGATTACCTGGCTGTTTGCGGGCGGGGTGATCGTGACGGTGATGCTGGGACGCAAGACCGCGATCAGCCGCCCTGTAGGAGCGAGCTCGCTCGCGAAGGACTTGAAACCGACGCGTTGATTCAGAAAGTACGCGTTGTTGTTGACGTCCCTCGCGAGCTAGCTCGCTCCAACAACAGGATTAGAGGTAACCGTCAGCGCGCAGCAACGTTTCCAGGCAATGCTCGCTGATGTGATAGAAGTCCTTCAGCTCCTGAATCTTCGCCAACAACCGGGCCGGGGCCACCGGCTCGGCGCGTTTGACCGCCAGGATCATCTTGTTCTTGTTGGTGTGGTCCAGGGAGATGAACTCGAACACCTTGGTCTCGTAGCCGCAGGCCTCAAGGAACAACGCGCGTAAACTGTCGGTGACCATTTCCGCCTGCTGGCCAAGGTGCAAGCCGTATTGCAGCATCGGCTTGAGCAGCGCCGGGCTCTGGATTTGCAGGCGGATCTGTTTGTGGCAGCACGGCGAGCACATGATGATCGCCGCACCGGAGCGGATGCCGGTGTGGATCGCATAGTCGGTGGCGATGTCGCAGGCATGCAGGGCAATCATCACGTCCAGCTCGCTCGGCGCCACGCTGCGCACGTCACCGCACTTGAACACCAGGCCTGGGTGCTCAAGCTTGGCGGCCGCTGCGTTGCACAGGGTGACCATGTCTTCACGCAGCTCGACGCCAGTCACTTCGCCTTCGGCCTTCAAGGTGTTGCGCAGATAGTCGTGGATGGCGAAGGTCAGGTAACCCTTGCCCGATCCGAAGTCCGCCACACGCACCGGTTTGTCCAGCGCCAGGGGCGACGAGGTCAGCGCATGGCTGAACACTTCGATGAACTTGTTGATCTGCTTCCACTTGCGCGACATCGCCGGGATCAGTTCATGCTGCTTGTTGGTCACACCCAGGTCGGCGAGAAACGGCCGGCTCAGGTCCAGAAAACGGTTTTTTTCACGGTTGTGCTCGGTCGACGGCACTTCGCGCAATTGTTGAGGTTTGCTCTTGAACAGCGATGACTTGCCCTTTTTGCTGTATTCGAGCTGGGCTTCGTCGGTCAACGCCAACAAATGCGCATTTTTGAACGACGCGGGCAGCAGCTCGGCAATGCTCGCCACGCCTTCGGCCAGCGGCAGGTTCTTGGTGATGTCGCGGGTCTTGTAGCGGTAGACGAAGGACAGGCAAGGCAGCGTCTTGACCGTCACCGGTTTGATGATGATCCGCTGCAGGTCCGTTTCATCGCCCACGTACTTGGCCAGCACCAGTTTGATGAACGCATTGTGCTCGAGGCTGGTTTGCACCAGGTCGATGAACTGGGCGTGATGATCCGGCGCGAGGCTGGCGGGAGTGGCGGTGACGGACATGGAAAAACGGCCTCAGGCGATGCAAATCGGAGAATGCCGGTATTTTAAGGGGGACGAAGACTTTGGGCACGGGGTTATTTTGCGGCAGGTCCCAGTCATGGTGCCCAGGACCTCAATACCACCGCTGAAAACTCAGGGTTCCACCAGGCGAAGCCTGCGGTTGTTCGGCGAGTTGATGATGTGTTTGACGATCAGCCCCACTGGCACCGCCCACGTCAGGCCATTGGCAGGGTCAGTCACCACGGCGACCGTTTCGGAACTTGCCTCGATATCCAGGCGCCGCCGGTCGTCGCACGACTTGAGTACGCCGTAGGCACGGCTAACCAGCCTTTCCGCCAGGTACATCGGTACATCCAGATTCTGCAGATGCTTCACCGCGCGACAAAACAGGACTTGATCATCGTTCCCCCCTTCACTTTCATGGCGTCCCAGAAACGCCTGGGCTATAGCCAATAGTTCCTCATTCATATCTGCATTTTCATCGATGACCTTCATGCTCACGTCTCCTGCGGCACGTCTGTGGTGGCAGGACTGACTGCTACGGGCCGGGTGGCACGACGCAAATCGGGGCCGGCGCAAGGCAGGCGTACGGCCGGATTGGGCATGCCACTGGGCGAAAGTTCATGGGTCATTTCAAATTCGGCACGCACGGACCAACCGCAAGCTTCCGACGTGCATTGCAGATACGCCACCCGCAGGAAAATATGTCGGCCTTCGCTGGTGCGGATGCGCATCCTGTTCAAGCAGTGCGGGCACACCATTTTATAGGTACTCATGCTTGATTCCCGACGGTCATTGGGTGGCAATCAACCTGATCAAACGCAATACTGCTTGAGAGTTTCATCGCGGCGTTCCGGTCTTGCGAACAGTGTCTGCCAGACATAAGGAAGTGCATCGGGCAGACGCGTAATGGGTTCGAGCCATGCTCGTAGGAAATCACCCTGATAGCATTAGGAAGTTTCGACATCGTATTCTTCTGACTCATCTTTGATGATTGATTAGTTACAAGAAAAAAAGTACTCATTACGCATAAATTAGGCACTCAAAAAGCATATGTCAAAAGGAAGAGGCTCAAATTGCGTAGCAAAAAATCACAAGCTGTTCTGGCTCGTTTAAAGCAAGTTACAGGTACTAAAACCGATGTTTCTTTATCTTCGGCGCTAAAGATCAGCCCGCAAACCCTTAGTAGCTGGAAAGGCCGTGACAGCACGCCGTACTCATTATGCGTAGAAATTGCTCAAACTCGGGGTATCTCCCTTGACTGGTTGCTGCTGGGCGAAGGTCCGATTTTGAGACAAACAGTTACTAATTCTTCGGAAGCCAATCAGGAAAGCACAACACGGGAAAACACCATTCTCACGCTCTGGCGATTGCTCGACGAAGATGATCGCTGCGCGATACAAAACGCACTCGTGGAAAAGCAGCGACTGCGTGATATGGAACTCAGGCTTTGCGAAATGGCCTCCATTCTGGCAACACTTAAACCTTCGAATGAAACTTGATGACCCATGTAATCCGAAGTTTCATTGCTTCAAGACATGCCGCGCCCGCCACCCACACCAGAGCAACCCATTCACGGACCCTCATCTTCGCCCTCGCAGGTGTCGAATGATTTCGCCGATACCGACGCTATCGATCCATTGCATGAGCTTGATGCTGATAGGAATAACAACCAGTGCGCAAAGAAAGGCTGTCACGCCTGCGGTCAGAAAAGGCACCAGCGGATGTGCGACAGGCGTGAAGAGGTAACCGACACCTGCAGACAGCAACCAGGAACCGATGCGCTGCCAGGCCTTGAAGTCAGTGCGAGTGGTTGTGACCAGCCACGCGCCGAGCATTGCACCGAACAGTACCTCGCCATCAACCACTGGCAGCGATGCAATCCCCATTCCCAACATGAGCCCACTGATACCGTTGTAGGTCGAATCAGTCAGGCTCATGCGCACCTCGCGCAACGACCGAATCCACGATGATCGCTCCCGACTCGATCGCCTTGAGCAGGGCGGAACTGCGAGAGCTGACGTCGAACTTTCGGCGAATATTGGCGAAGTGAAAATTGACGGTAGATTCCGCGCAATTCTCGATCCTGGCGATTTCCCAGGAAGTCTTGCCCTTGAAACACCACATCAGGATTTGTGTTTCTTTCGCCGTCAGCTTCGCCGTTGGTGTACTTGCCTCTGCGCCGGGCGCCACCCGTGCCAAAGAGTCATTCGATTGTTGGGTTGTCATAAGAATCCCTCTTCGCGGGAACACCCGTCGCTGGGCGTCCACTGTTAGAGAGAAATACTGACGATCAGGCCGAACCCGGACAATCGACGGGAGTTGTAGCGATGGGCGCTACACAACGCCATGGCAAGACTTAGCCGAGCACCACCAACCGGTTCGGCAACTCATTGCGTACATGGGTCACTGGCACATGCACCTTGAGCAGCTCGCCGCAGGCTTCGATGCAGCTGACAAACCCTTGCAGCGTCTGCCCCTGCTTCACCTGCTGGGTGAATGTGGCGACGATGGCGTCCCAGTTCTTGTTGTCCAGGCGACTGGAAATCCCTTCATCCACCAGGATCTCCACGTAACGCTCGGCTTCGGAAACGAAAATCAGCACGCCAGTGCTGCCCTCGGTGTGGTGCAGGTTCTGCTCCAGGAATTGCCGGCGCGCCAGGTTCGAGGCGCGCCAGTGGCGCACCGAGCGCGGGATCAGATGGGTGGTGACTTTCGGCAGACGGAACACCAGGCACAGCACAATGAAGAGCGCCCATTGCACCATCAGCAGGCTGTGCAGGGTCAGCCAACCGGTGAGGTAATGCACGATGCCCGGCACCAGCAGCGCCAGCAGGCTGGCCCACAGCAATGGGATGTACACATAATCGTCGGCGCGGGCCGCGAGCACGGTCACCAGTTCCGCGTCAGTATCGCGCTCGACCCGGGCAATGGCCTCGGCGACTTTGCGTTGTTCGTGTTCAGTCAGTAATGCCATGTCGTGAATTGCCTGCTCGTTATTATTATCACC
>NZ_JAHBDJ010000054.1:0-24332 GCF_019956375.1 Pseudomonas sp. GL-R-19
AATGTGACACGTGATGAGAGTGAAGTTCACAGTACCGCGACGAACGTGCCCGCCTGAAAAGCCTGTAGTGGCTGCAAACTCCCGGCAATTCCCCGCGCTTGACGCCTCTCGACCGTTCGTCCTTAAACCCCCCGTATTTGTTGGGCAAAGTCCGATTTTGCAGGAGGTCATAACATGTCATGACGGATTTTTGCGCGGTGGTTGTGACAGTACGTGGAGCGAAAACGCCAGCTATCGAGCCAGGGGAATTGTCGGGTATTGGCCGTGGATTCAACCGGTCGCCTCAGGGCCATCAGCCCCGAGCGAAAGCGGTCGGTATCTCCATAAGTGGGGCATTACACCCACCCAACCGGGCGTTTACCACCCAGTTTTTGAGGAATTTCCCCCCCTCACTCTTTCTCTCGCTTGAAGCACTCGGAAACAGCGTGCTAATTAATTTGAATTTTATCTTCGCCCTATTGAAATGGCTCATAAGTTGCAGCCCCCTGGATACCCGCAACAGCTGTCGTCCCGGACATCTTGGAGGCGGCTGGGTTTGCCGGATCGGGTATGGCGCGGGGGGTGAAAAATGAAACGTGCGACACCACCATGCAGCTCCATCGGCTCTTATGGGGAGTTCTTATGAGTTCCATGATCAAGATTGGCATCGTTGATGATCACCCGCTGTTAAGGGATGGGGTCACGATGGCGCTGAGGAAAATAGCTGACTTTCAAGTGGTCGGGCAGGGCGGGTCTGCCGATGATGCCCTGGAAATTGCCGCTCGTTTTGCTCCGGATGTTTTGCTGATGGATGTCAATATGCCGGGCGATAGCTTTGGTGCCGTGCGAGCGATCTCAGCTTCTTCGCCGGCAGTCAAGGTTTTGATGCTGACGGTATCCGAGTCCATCGAGGACGCCTATTCCGCCCTCGAAGCAGGCGCGCAGGGGTATGCGTTGAAAGGCATAAGCGGTCGTGAACTTGTACAAGCCATCAGACAGGTCGCCGGTGGTGAAACCTTCATTACACCCAAGCTTGCCAGCAAGCTCCTGGGCAGTTTCAGAAAGCACGCGGGTGATAAGCAAAAGGTCGAACTGACCCATCGCGAAGAACAAGTTATCCGGGAGGTATCGAAGGGCCTGACTAACCGCGAGGTGGCTATCAAGCTTGAGCTCTGCGAGAAGACCATCAAGCACTACATGACGAATGTCATGTACAAGCTACGGGTTCGTAACCGGACGCAGGCCGTCGCAGCCGTGAGACGGCATTGGGAGAGTGACCATATACCTGGCTTATGTGGCGCTCTTCAACGCCGCGACTTGAATGACAACGGCTAGACAAGCTACGAGCCACAAACGTTTCCGGTTACCTGGGGGCGACGATCGTTTTTGCACGGGTGATCAGATTCTGAACTGCGCCCTGGCTTTGGTTCCGGCATGGGGCGCCGATTCAATGATGAATATTCCGCCGAGGGATTCGACGCGATAGCGCATGCCGACAAGGCCCAGATGAGTCCTGCCTCGACCTGGCACGCTCGGTTTTTCGGTTGAAATACCCACTCCTGCATCCTCGACTTGCACTTGCAGTAGCCCTTCGGAATGAGAGGCGCTGAGTTTTTGGCCTTTTCCTCCGGCGTGAAGATAGGCATTGTTCAATGCTTCCTGGGCGAAGCGGTAAATACAAATTTTATGCGCTATCGGTACATCGTCCGCAAGCGTATCAAGCTTCAGTTCGACTCGCGTCTCGGTTCGCTCTTCGTGCCGCTCGGCAAGCAATACCAGCGCATCGTGCAGGCTCAGATCATTGATTTCCGGAAGTGCCAGGCCGAGTGAAATCTCCCGAACTTCGTTTAAAGCATCCTCGCCGGCACGTCTGATCATGTCGAGGACTTCCCCATCCGAGGCGCCTTGCGAATCTTCGAGCTCTTCAAGGCGAAGGAGAATAAGTGACAACATCTGAGCAGGACCATCATGAAGATCTGCCCCGATCCGACGAAGGGTAAGTTCATTGATTTTTGAGAATTCGCGATTGGCTGTAGTGACTTTAAGCTGAAGGGCGGCATTATTTGAGTGCAACCTGGCTTGCTCCTGCATTCGCCATTCAAGTGCTGTTTCCTGCTGCTTTATGATCTTGTCGTCACGCCGAACGATAAAAAATAACAACAAAAGCATGGCCATCGTTGCTGTACCAACAATCGCCCATACTTTCTGGCGAACGTTATTGATTTCGCGCTGTAGCGCTTGCGCGGTTTCGTAGAACTCACCCACCGCAACAATCTTTCCAGTACCCGTTTCGCGCAGTGGAGCAAAAATTTCATAGAACGGAATATTCAGGCTTCGCTCAAAAGCATCGTCAGTATCATCCTCAAGATCATTGTCCAGTTCTGTATAGATCTTGCCTGTCAGCGCCTGTGAGATCTCCTCTGTCGGAAATTTTTTCTGGACCGCGGATTTGTCGGTGCTATAGGCAATCGTGCCGTCTGGAAGCCAGATCTTCACCGAGACGACATGTGTACTCAGCGAGGTGCTGGACAGCAACTGATCAATGGTCTGAATCGTTTCATCGGGGAGTTCTTTGGCTGTGGTCAATCCCTGGACGTAAGGTTCGAGAAAGTTCTGCATATAACGCGCGCCCGTCTCTGCCGCCGTTTGAACCGTTGCCTCTTCGATACTCTGGCTTACGAGGTTTCCAACGAGCGTCATGGTCAAACCCAGAATTATTGTGGCGCAGATGACGAACTGGGTTGAGCGGCTTAAATGGCGCAATTTCGTACCGGTGATCTGCCTCCCGGGCACTGCGTCACTGGACGTTTGGCCAGCGTTTGATTCGACCAAGGTCTGATCCGATTCTTTGACCAAGGTCTCAGAATTTGGCTGGGCTTTCGTCTCTGTACACATCCGGGTAGCCCTTCAATACTCATTTTCAATGGAGTGTAAAGCTAGCAGTTGAGGTTGAGGTTGAGGGCGGGAGGGGCGATGAATAGTTTAAAAAGATTCTCGATCGATCCGGGTAATCGCTATTTCCGGCAAAAGCAGCCGGGAGTTATTACCAATAGTAATGATTTCCTGACTCCGCCATCAGGCGTGTGGAACCCGTCTCCAATACAGACTAGTCAATTTGTAGTCGATGCCAGTTTGCTCATGGATAAAAGGCTTGTTGATGAAGCCGCATGGACGCAGAACCGTGCCATCACCCCTCAGGAACTCCCGGACTATGGCGATCTTCGCGAGCCTGTTCCGGCCAATGACTCTGATCGCTGGATGTGTGGCATCTGTGACAAGCCCCCTATGCCCGAGAGAGCCACATGGACAGATGCATAGAGCCCCGATACGTGACGGGGCCATTAGTAAGTTACGCCATCTATCCAACCCGTGTTCATGGGCCGTCGCCTCCTTGAGGCGCAATACCCGCCTGTAGTTACGGTTGTCATGGGGAATTGATCCTCAGTTGAGCACTGCTGATCGCACGCGATTCAGTAAGGGCTTCGTATGGCCGTGAAATCAGGTCCCGTCGTTCAATTTCTGTTTTTTGTTTATGGGGTTCAACACTAAACCACGCGTTTGCAGCGGTGTTTTTTGCGTGTGGTTTCCTGATCAGTCAAGCATCGAGGAAACAGTCATGGCCAGCTTCAACAAGTCCGATCTCGAATTCATTCTCGAACAAATTTTCATCGCCGAACGGCATGCGGCAGGCGCGAGTCTGGCTGACATGCTGCCGAACGTAGAAGTACCCTTCGGCCTGCGCACCGTCTCCGGTTTCGGCAACAACCTGGCCAATCCCCAGTTCGGTGCCGCCGACAATTTCTTTCCGCGCATGACGACGCCGGTGTTCAATACCGCGCAGGTCCAGCCGGTCGGCTTCTTTGGCCCGACCGATCCTGGCGGAACCACGCCGACCTCCTACCTGCAGACCAGCGGCGCCGTCTTCGATTCGCAGCCGCGCACCATCAGCAACCTGATCGTGGACCAGACCGCCAACAACCCGGCGGCGGTCGCGGCCGCAGCAGCCAATCCGGGTTCACAGGTGGTCACCAGCCCCGGTCTGGATGGCCTGTTCGGCACCGCCGACGACGTTTCCGTCTTCAATATTCCTAATATCACGCCGGACGCGGGCCTGACCGCGCCCTTCAACGCCTGGATGACCTTCTTCGGCCAGTTCTTCGACCACGGCCTGGACCTGGTCACCAAAGGCGGCAGCGGCACGGTGTTCATTCCGCTGCAGCCCGACGATCCACTGTTCGTGCCTGGTAGCCCGACCAACTTCATGGTGTTGACGCGGGCCACCAATCTGCCCGGTCCCGACGGCATCCTCGGCACCGCCGATGACGTCCACGATCAGAGCAACACCACCTCGCCGTTTGTCGACCAGAACCAGACCTACAGCTCGCATCCCTCGCACCAGGTATTCCTGCGCGCCTATGAGATCAACGCCGCCGGCGATCCGGTCGCCACCGGCAAGCTGATCACCAATCGTGACCTGGGTGTCGATGGTGTGTTCGGCACCGCCGACGACGTCGAAATCGGTGGCATGGCCACCTGGAAGGTGGTCAAGGCCCAGGCCCACGATCTGCTCGGGATCAACCTGACCGATGCGGATGTGTTCGATCTGCCGCTGCTGGCGACCGACGCCTATGGCAACTTCATCAAGGGGCCCAACGGCCTGCCGCAAGTCGTGATGAAGGGCGCGGATGGCATTGCCGGCACCGCCGATGACATACTCGTCGAAGGTAACCGGGCCGCACCCATCAGCCTGACGAACGCCGTGCGCACCGGTCACCAGTTCCTCATCGACATCGCTCACAGCGCCGATCCTACCGGCGGCCTGACGGCTGATGCGGACACCATCATCGGCGGCCCGCAAGCACCCGGCACCTACGACAACGAGCTGTTGGATGCGCACTACATCGCCGGCGATGGCCGCGTCAACGAGAACATCGGCCTGACCACTGTCCACTCCGTCTTCCACCACGAGCACAACCGGCTGGTTGATCAGACCAAGGCGACGGTGCTGGCCTCCGCCGACCTCGTCTTCCTGAACCAGTGGCTGATGCCCGACGCCCAACTGGCAGCGTTGCCGGTCACGGCGGCCGACATCGCGGCCCTGCACTGGAACGGCGAGCGGCTGTTCCAGGCGGCCAAGTTCGGCACCGAGATGCAGTACCAGCACCTGGTGTTCGAGGAGTTCGCGCGCACCATCCAGCCGCAAGTGGACGCCTTCCTGGCGCCCATGGGCAACGACACCACGATCGACGCGTCGATCGTCGCCGAGTTCGCGCACACGGTCTTTCGCTTCGGCCACTCGATGCTGGTGGAGACGGTCGATCGTTTCGATCCCAACTTCAACGTCGTCGGCGACGGCAATCCGATTGATCCGGGCAATCAACAGACCGGTCTGATCGCGGCCTTCCTCAACCCTCTGGCATTCGCGGCGAGCGGCCCTACCCCTGAGCAGGCGACAGGCGCCATCGTGCGCGGCCTGACCCGCCAGGTCGGCAACGAGATCGACGAGTTCGTGACCGACGCGGTGCGCAACAACCTGGTCGGCCTGCCGCTGGACCTGCCCGCCCTCAACCTGGCGCGTGGTCGCGACGCCGGCATCCCGTCGCTGAACGCGGCGCGGCGCGAGTTCTACCACATGACCGGCGACAGCCAGTTGACCCCCTACACGAGCTGGGCCGATTTCGTGCAGCACCTGAAACACCCGGAATCGCTGATCAATTTCATCGCCGCCTACGGCACGCACTCAACCATCACTAGCGCTACGACGCTGGCGGGCAAGCGCGCCGCGGCTGCGGATCTGGTGCTCGGTAGCGCCACGGCGCCGGCCGATCGCCTGGACTTCCTGCACAGTACCGGCGCCTGGGCCAGCACCGCCGGTGCGGACGGTATTCTGAACACCGCAGACGACGTGACCACCACCGGCCTGGACGCCGTCGACTTCTGGATCGGCGGCCTGGCCGAAGAGAAGATGCCCTTTGGCGGCCTGTTGGGCTCGAGCTTCAACTTCGTCTTCGAAACCCAGTTGGAAAACCTGCAAAATGGCGACCGCCTCTACTACCTGGCCCGCACCGCGGGACTCAACTTCGGCACTGAGCTTGAGAACAATTCGTTCGCCAATCTGGTGATGCTCAACAGCGATGCAACACACCTGTCGGCCAACATATTCCTGACGCCGGCCTTCACCCTGGAGACCGACCCGACCAAGCAGTTCAACCAGAGTGTGATTGCCGGGCCGGATGGCATACTGGTCGACAATCCATTGACACCAGTCAATGAAGCCGCCGACAACCTGCCCGGCAACGCCGACCCCTTTGGCCCGTCGATCCACCCGATCGGCTCACCACGGATTGACCATTTCACGCCGCTGGTGATCCGCGACAACCCCGCCACAGTGGGCCTGGATACCAACTACCTGCACTACACCGGCGGCGATACGGTCGTGCTGGGTGGCACGGTCGGCAACGATATCCTCATTTCCGGCGACTCGGACGACGACACCGTCTATGGCGACGCCGGCAACGACCGGCTCGACGGTGGCTACGGCAACGACAACGTCTTTGGCGGCACCGGCGACGACATCATCACCGACATAGGCGGCAGCGACACCCTGCGCGGCGAGGACGGCAACGACGTCATCCAGGCCGGCAACTCGACCCTCGGCCTCAACAACCTGGTCTTCGGCGGCGCTGGCAAAGACTTCATCATCACCACCGAAGACATCACCATGACCTTCGCCGGCGCGGGCGACGACTTCATCCTCGGCGCCAAAGTCAACCTATCGCCGCAGGGCGGCGAAGGCGATGACTGGATCGAGGGGGGCACCCAGGACGGTGCGGTCGGCGACAACAATAGCCCCACGTTGTCCGACGATGTGCCCGGCAACGACATCTTCATCGGAAAAGGCGGATTCGATGAAATGATCGGCGAGGGTGGCGACGAAGTGTTCGTCGCCAGCGACGCTCAGGACAAGATGGATGGCATGTCCGGGTTCGACTGGACCACCTACAAGAATGACAAGTTCGGCGTGACCGTCGACATGGTCACCCCGTTCTTCAGTCCCTATCACGCGGTGCCCGATGCCGCGGGCAATATCGTGGGCGCGGTGGCGCAATCGGCCGACGCGATCTATGACCGGTTCGCGGAAGTGGAGGGCCTGTCGGGGTCGTCCTTCGCCGACTTCCTGCGCGGCGACAACCAAAACGCAGCCATCATCGCCAACATCACGGCCAGGGGCAGCATCCTCACCAACTTCGATCTCGTCAGCGGCCTGCGGGCCTTCGTCGGCGCCGCTGCTGCTGGCCCCGACGGCATCGTGGGTACCGCAGACGATCAGTTCGGCGCGGGCAACATCATCCTCGGTGGCGATGGCAGCGACATCATCGAAGGCCTTGGCGGCAGCGACCTCATCGACGGCGACAGTTGGCTCAACGTGCGCATCAGTGTGCGGCAGAACATCGATGGCACCGGGCCGGAGATCGCCACCTTCGACAGCATGGAGCCCCTGATCCCGCTCATGCTGAACGGCACCTTCAATCCCGGCCAGCTCGTCGCCGTGCGCGAAATCCTGCCCGGTACATCCGTAGGCGGGGCTGCGTTCGACACCGTCAACTTCATGGGCCCTCTGGCGAACTACACGATCTCCGTCAACGGCATCGTCGTCGATCCCGCCGTTGCCCTCGATCTCGTCGCCACCGACGTCGTCACCGTGACCGACAATGTCGGTAGTGAAGAAACCGATAGGCTCACCCACATCGAGCGGCTGCAGTTCTCCGATCAGGCAGTGGTCCTCGTGCAGGGGGTCAACGCCGAGCCTGTGGGTGCGCTGACGGTGAGCAACACCGCACCGACCGTTGGCCAGACGCTGACCGTGTCGGCGGCAGGCATCAGAGATGCCGACAACGCGGGTGGGGGGATCAACAATTCCATCAGTTACATTTGGCAGGTTGAATTGGCACCGGGCTCGGGCGTCTTCGAGGACATCATCCTCGGGCCAGGCCGCATCGGTCTCGGATTTACAAGAGCGGACGCGCCCACTCTCACGGTGACGGCGGATCTTGCCGGCCTGGCAGTGCGCGTCAAAGGCTTTTATGCGGACGATAATGGCGTGACCGAACAGGTATTCTCGGCACCGACCACGGCCGTAGTGGCCGGCGCGCCGGCCCCCGCAGCGGCGCCTTCGCTGATCGATCCGCAGACCACTGCCCCCAGCAACGGTGTGCGTTACACGCAATCGGACCTGGCGTTCATCCTTGACCAGATCAAGATCGCGGAACACAACGCGGCGGGTGAGAACATGGTTTCTCTGCTGCCGAACATACGGGTGCCGTACGGTTTGCGCACGGTCGAAGGCACGGAGAACAACCTGCTCCATCCTGAGTTCGGTGCCGCCGATACGGTATTCCCGCGCCTGACCACGCCGGACTTCCGCACGGCCGACGCCGGCACGAGCTACCTCCAGACCAGCGGCCTGGTGAACGACTCGCAGCCGCGCACCATCAGCAACCTGATCGTCGACCAGACCGCCAGCAACCCGGCAGCGGTCGCGACTACCTTCGATCCGGGGCTGGATGGCATCCTTGGCACGGCTGACGATGTCTTGAAAGTCGGCTCACAGGTGATTACCGGAACCCGCACCGACGGCACGACGTTCCAGACCTTCTTCAACTCGAACGTCAGCCCCGACGCGGGCCTGACCGCGCCCTTCAACCAATGGATGACTTTCTTCGGCCAGTTCTTCGACCATGGCCTGGACCTCGTCACCAAGGGCGGCTCGGGCACCGTGTTCATTCCGCTGCAGCCCGATGATCCGTTGTTCGTGCCCGGTAGCCCGACCAACTTCATGGTGTTGACGCGCGCCACCAATCTGCCCGGTCCCGACGGCATCCTGGGCACGGCCGACGACATCCACGAGAACACCAACACCACCTCGCCGTTTGTCGACCAGAACCAGACCTACAGCTCGCATCCTTCGCACCAGGTGTTCCTGCGTGCCTATGAGCTCAACGCCGCCGGCGACCCGGTGGCCACCGGCAAGTTAATCGAAAATCGTGATCTGGGCGCCGATGGCGTGTTCGGCACGGCCGACGACGTCGGGATCGGCGGCATGGCCACCTGGAAGGTGGTCAAGGCGCAAGCCCATGACCTGCTCGGGATCGACCTCACCGATGCCGATTTCAACAACGTGCCATTGCTGGCGACCGACGCCTACGGCAATTTCATCAAGGGTCCGAACGGTTTCCCTCAGGTGGTGATGGTGGGCCCGGACGGCATTGCCGGCACGGCCGACGATGTGCTCGTTGAAGGCAATCCGGCGGCGCCCATCAGCCTGGTCAACGCCGTACGCACCGGCCATGCCTTCCTCAACGACATCGCGCACACCGCCGTTCCGATCGACGACGTGACCGGCGCAGCACTCCTGCCCGATGTGGACACTGTTGTTGGCGGTACGCCTGCGCCGGGCTTCTACGACAACGAACTGCTGGACGCGCACTACATTGCCGGCGACGGCCGGGTCAACGAGAACATCGGTCTGACCACCGTCCACTCCATCTTCCACCATGAGCACAACCGCCTGGTCGATCACACAATGGCGGTGGTCCTGGCAACAGCGGCAAGCGGCGACGTGTCGTTCCTGAACGAGTGGCTGCTGACGCCTGTCACTGCTGTTCCCGTCGACACCACGACCCTCGACTGGAACGGTGAGCGCCTGTTCCAGACGGCGAAGTTCGGCACCGAAATGCAGTACCAGCACCTGGTGTTCGAGGAGTTCGCGCGTACGATCCAGCCGATGGTCGATCCCTTCTTCGCCCCGGGCCAGGTGTACGACACCGCGATCGATCCGACCATCGTTGCCGAGTTCGCGCACACCGTCTATCGCTTCGGGCACTCGATGCTGCTGGAGCAGGTCGACCGGCTGGATCCGAACTTCGCCTCGAGCGATATCGGGCTGATTCAGGCCTTCCTCAACCCGATCGCGTTCGCGGGCAGCGGTCCGACCCCGGAACAGGCGGCCGGTGCCATCGTGCGCGGCGTGACCCGCCAGGTAGGCAACGAGATTGACGAGTTCGTCACCGAAGCCCTGCGCAACAATCTGCTCGGCCTGCCGCTCGATCTGCCTGCCATCAACCTGGCGCGCGGCCGCGATACCGGCATTCCGTCCCTGAACGCGGCGCGGCGGGAGTTCTATCTGCCTACTGGCGACGCAGAGCTCAAGCCTTACACCAGTTGGGCCGATTTCGTGCAGCACATAAAACATCCGGAATCGCTGATCAACTTCATCGCCGCCTACGGCACACACTCGACCATCACCGGCGCCCTCACGCTGGCGGACAAGCGCGCCGCGGCTGCGGACCTGGTGTTAGGCAGCGCGACTGCACCGGCCGACCGTGTCGACTTCCTCAACAGCACGGGAGCCTGGGCCAGCACCGCCGGTGCGGACGGTATTCTGAACACCGCGGACGACGTGACCATCACTGGCCTGGACAGCGTCGACTTCTGGGTTGGCGGGCTGGCCGAGGAGAAAATGCCCTTTGGCGGCATGCTCGGTTCGACCTTCAACTTCGTCTTCGAGAACCAGATGGAGAAGCTCCAGGACGGAGACCGCTTCTACTATCTGGAGCGCACCGCCTCGATGGACTTTGGCGCGGAACTTGAGAACAACACGTTCGCTAGTCTGGTGATGGCCAATACCGACGCAACACACCTCTCGGCCAGGGTTTTCCTGACGCCGGCCTTCATCCTGGAAACTGACCAGACGCGCCAGTACAACCCGAGTGTGGTCGCCGGGCCCGACGGCATCGTCGGCACGATCGATGATCTGCCAGTCAACGCCGATCCCTTTGGCCCGTCGAACCATCCGATTGGCTCACCACGCAGTGACTTCCTCACACCGCTGGTGATCCGCGACAACCCTGGCACTGTGGGCCCGGATACCAACTACCTGCACTACACCGGTGCCGATACGGTCGTGCTCGGCGGCACGCCCGGCAACGATATCCTCATTGCCGGCGACTCGGACGATGACACTGTCTATGGCGATGCCGGTAACGACCGGATCGATGGCGGCTACGGTAACGACCAACTCCTTGGCGGTACCGGTGACGACATCATCACCGACATCGGCGGCGACGACGTCATCCATGGCGAGGACGGCAACGACGTCATCCAGGGCGGTAACGGCCTGAACCTGATCCTCGGCCAGGCCGGCCAGGACTTCATCATCACCGGCGAGGACGCGGCCGACAGCAGTGGCGGCCTGGGCAACGACTTCATCCTCGGCAGCAAGGCGAACGAGTTCGCGCGCGGCGGTGAAGGCGACGACTGGATCCAGGGCGGATCCGCCGATGGCGTTGCCGGCGACAACTTCGACCCATTCGGCAACGACCCGATCATTGGCAACGATGTATTCATGGGCGATGGCGGACCGGACAACTTCGACGGGGAAGGCGGTGATGACATCATGATCGGCAGCCCTAGCGAGGCGGACCGTTTCATCGGGTTCTCCGGTTACGACTGGGCGACCTACAAGGATGATCCGGTCGGCGTGACCATTGGCCTCAACTCCAGTCAGCGTTTCTTCGATCAGCCGGCGGTGCCCGGTTCCACCGCGTCGATCCTTGCCCGTCTGGACCTGGTGGAAGGGCTGTCGGGGTCGGCACACGCCGATTTCCTCAGCGGCGATGATTCCACCGCGGTAACGCTCGCTATTGCTGGCGCCACGGGTAGTGTGCTTACCAACCTTGACCTCATCAGTGGTCTGCGGGCGTTCGTTGGTGCCGCTGCTGCTGGCGCCGACGGCATCGTGGGTACTGCAGACGATAAGTTCGACGGGGGCAACATTATCCTGGGCGGTGCCGGCAGCGACGTCATCCAGGGCCGTGCCGGCGATGACCTGATCGACGGCGACAAGTGGCTCAACGTACGCATCAGTGTGCGGCAGAACATCGATGGCACCGGGCCGGAAATCGCCAGCTTCGACGACATGACACCGCTGGTCCCGCTGATGTTGAACGGTACCTATAACCCCGGCCAGCTCCAGATTGTCCGCGAGATCCTGACGGCGCCTGGTCCTGACTTCGATACGGCGCTGTACTCCGGCAATTTTGCGGATTACACCGTGGTCGAAAACGTCAATGGCACCGTCACGGTCACCGACAGTGTCGCTGGCAGGGACGGGATCGACACCCTCAGCAATATCGAGCGGTTGCAGTTCACCGATCAGGCGATCGTGCTGGGCGGTTTGAACTCGGCACCAGTCGGTTCGCTGAGGATCGACGATCCTACGCCGGCTGTCGGACAGACGCTGACGGTATCGGCGGCAGACATTTCTGATGCCGACAATACTGCGACCGGTGGCGCAATCACCAGCCCCATCAGTTTCTTCTGGCAGTTCGAACCAAGCCCGGGCTCGGGCGTCTTCGAAGACATCACCTTCTTTGCCGCCGGCGAGGTCGCGCGCGCGGAGGGTCTGACTGTCACGGTGGGCTCGGAGCTCAGGATCCCACCACCGGCGACCCTCATCGGCGCCGTGCCGGCTATCCCGCAACTCGTCGTGCCAACCGGACTGGCTCTGCGCGTCAGGGCGGTCTACAAGGACGCCAATGGCGTGCTGGAGGAGGTGTTCTCGGCGCCGACCGCACCGATCACGCCGGCCGGTACCGGCACCGTCAATGTCCTGCCGGTCGGCACTGTGCTGATCAGCGATACGGCTCCGACGCCAGGCTTTGCCTTGACCGCCACGGATGCGTTCACCGACGCCAACGGGACCACGACTTCGGTGATTACCCATCAGTGGCAGGTGGGGAGCGGTGCGATCTTTACCGACCTCGTCGGGGAGACGGGCACGACCTTCACGCCCAGCTCGTTGCAGACCGGTCAGCAATTGCGTGTCGTCGCGAGTTACGTCGATGACCTCGGCACACTCGAGCGGGTCACCTCTGCCGCAACGACAGTGGTCGGAGAACTGTTCGTCGGTACCGCCGGTGATGACATATACACCGGCACGCCAGGCGACGACTTGGCCAGCGGAGGTGCTGGCAACGACATCCTGAGCGGCTTGGGCGGCAACGACATCCTCAATGGTGACGCAGGCAATGACATGCTCATCGGGGGGACGGGTGCCGATACCATGGCCGGCGGTGTGGGCGACGATGTCTACGAAGTCACCGACCTAGGGGACGTGGTCACCGAGCTTGGCGGTGAGGGCAACGACACGGTCTGGACCTCGCTCTCGGGCTACACGCTGACTGCCAACGTCGAAAATCTGTTTTTCGGCGGCAGCGGCGACTTTGCGGGCACCGGCAACGCGCTCGACAACACGCTCGTGGGTGGTGCGGGTAACGACGTCCTGATCGGTGGCGCAGGTGCCGACACGATGGCTGGCGGTGGCGGCAGCGATGTCTACGAAGTCACCGAGCTTGGGGACGTGGTGAGCGAGAACGCCGGTGCCGGCAGCGACACGGTCTGGACCTCGCTCGGGAGCTACGTCCTGGGTGCCAACGTCGAAAATCTGTTCTTCGGCGGCAACGGCGACTTTGCGGGCACCGGCAACACGCTCGACAACACGATCGCGGGGGGGGCGGGTAATGACGTCCTCGTCGGTGGCGCAGGTAACGACATCCTCATCGGTGGCGCAGGTACCGACACGATGGTCGGTGGCGTCGACAACGATGTCTACACAGTCGACAACCTCGGGGACGTGGTGACCGAGCTCGCCGGTTCTGGTAACGACACGGTCTGGTCCTCGCTCGGGAGCTACGTCCTGGGTGCCAACCTCGAAAACCTGTTTTTCGGCGGCAGCGGCAACTTTGCGGGCACCGGCAACGCGCTCGACAACGTGATCGCGGGGGGGGCAGGTAATGACATCCTCGTCAGTGCCGCAGGTAACGACCTCATCATCGGTGGCGCAGGTGCCGACACGATGACCGGCGGTGTCGGCAACGATGTCTACGAAGTCACCGACCCTGGGGACGTGGTGACCGAGCTTGGCGGCGAGGGTATTGACACGGTCTGGACCTCGCTCGGGAGCTACGTCCTGGGTGCCAACGTCGACAACCTGTTTTTCGGCGGCAGCGGCGACTTTGCGGGCACCGGCAACGCGCTCGACAACACGATCGCGGGGGGGGCGGGTAATGACGTCCTCGTCGGTGGAGCAGGTAACGACGTGATGAGTGGCGGCGTCGCCGGCAACGATATCTTCGCGTTTGCCCCAGGCTTCGGCACCGATACGATCCTGAACTTCGGAGCCAATCCGGGCGCAGGGCAGGACTTGCTCGATATCAGGGGGATGGGGGTCACCAGCGCGGTGTTCGCGACCAACGTGAGCATAACGGCTGACGGGGCGGACACGGTGGTTGGGATTGGAACGGACTCCATCCGCCTGGTGGGTGTCAGCAGCGCGGCCGTTGATCAGACGGACTTCATTCTGGTCGTCTGAGGTCCTGGTCAGTACCGTCGCAGGAGGGCGGAACAGTAGAGGGGAGGGCATGGATGCCCTCCCTTTCTCTTTTCAATCAAATGCCCATTAGTTATCGGGGGGGCCGGCAGCATTTACCTTCTGCCGCAAAGGTTCGTCAACGCTCTGGAATTATCAGGTGCTGGATTTAGAACACATGGGGATGGACTGCTACAACGATATGAAAAGCCCGACCGGGCACGGCAACCCCTGCAATCCATTCGTCGGTCCTGATGCTCTTTTGTTGAACTCGGGCAGAACGCATTTATCCAACAAAACTGTGGGAATGCTTCCCACTCAATGATGCCAACCGGCTCTCAAGGATCGTGCGGATACCGCAGCCGCTCGTGGTTGCTGCACATTTATGACCGTGCCGGTTGACCGGCCGCTCCAGTGGGCGGCCGGGAACTCACTGGACGTTGCGTACGATACGGAGATGACGACGCAACGCCAAGCGGAGGTACATCATGCTGCTCAAGAAAACTTTGTTGGCTCTGGCAATCGGCGGGGTCCTGTCGGCATCGACTGTCCTGGTACCCGACTACATCGCAAGTTTCTCCAGCGTGTATGCCAAAGATGGCGGTAGCGGAGGCGGTGGTGGTCACGGCGATGGTGGTTCCGGTGGCAGTGGTCACGGTGGCCACGGCGGAGGCGGCGGAGGCGGTAACGCTGGTAGCGGCCATGGAGATGGCGGCGGTCATGGCGCCGCAGGCAATGGCGGTGCAGGTCATGGCGCTGCAGGCAATGGCGCTGCAGGCAATGGCGGTGCCGGTAATGGCGCTGCAGGCAATGGTGGTGCTGGTGCTGGGGCTGCAGGCAATGGCGGCCCGGGGCGTGGCGACGCTGATCATGGGGCAGTGGCCGGGAATAGAGGCCCCGGCATTGCGCATGACAACGACGATGACCATGGTGGCTTGACCGGGAATAGAGGCCCCGGCATTGCGCATGACAACGACGATGACCATGGTGGCTTGACCGGGAATAGAGGCCCCGGCATTGCGCATGACAACGACGATGACCATGGTGGCATGACCGGGAATAGAGGCCCCGGCAATGCGCGTGACAACGACGATGACCATGGCGCAATGGCCGGGAATGATAGGGGCCCCGGCATTGCGCATGACAACGACGATGACCATGGTGGCATGACCGGAAATAGAGGTCCCGGCAATGCGCGTGACAACGACGATGCCGATGACAACGATGCCGCGGATGCAGCCAGGGATGCTGCAAAAGCTGATGCAGATGCAGCCAGAGACGCCGCCAGGGCTGATGCGGACGCAGCACGGGACGCTGCAAAAGCTGCTGGCGTAGCTGCAGCCCGGGACGCCGCCAAAGCCAACGTAGCTGCAGCCAGGGACGCCGTCAAAGCCGACGTAGCTGCAGCCCAGGGCGCCGCCAAAGCCGACGTAGCTGCAGCCAGGGACGCTGCCAAAGCTGACGTAGCTGCAGCCCAGGACGCCGTTAAGGCCGACGTAGCTGCAGCCAGGGATGCCGTCAAAGCCGAGGTGAACGCAGCCAGAGAGGCTGCCCAAGCCAAGGCGAGGGAAGCCAGAGCGGCTGTGGCTGCGGCCCTGGACGCCCCGGATATCGACGCGGTTGAGGTCGAGAACTAAACCTGCACGTTCGGCAATGAATATGGCAGGCATACCCACGGAAAACGTCCCGGGAGCTTGAGGGACGTATGGCAAAGAGTCGCAAGCCCTGAAGCGTAGCGGGGCTTGCGACTTTTTTTCGAAATCGTGTCGCCTTCACGAGTGATGAGCAAGCTGCTCGGCCTCGAGAGGGGGGATTGCTCGGCCCGGCAAGGTTGTTCAGGTATGAGATAAACTTGGGCCCTTTCGGCACAAGACTCAGGAGAGGTGATGAATGGAATCGTTTAGCGTTCGCGAGCTGAAAAAGACTGACGCTCAAGCGTTGCTGGCATTCGAAGTTGATAACCGTGAATGGTTCGAATCTCATATTGATGCGCGCGCCCCGGCTTTTTACTCGTTACAGGGTGTCGCCGATCATATCGAAAGCTATTTGTCCGATTTTGCCATTGGCGCCTGGCACCCGTTTGTCATCGAGGATTCCAGTCAAAGAATCGTGGGGCGAGCCAATCTGAAAAGCATCGACTCATCGACGGGTACTGCGCAAGTCGGCTATCGGATTGCTCAGAGCGCGTGCGGGCGGGGGCTGGCGACACTGGCGCTGAGGCATCTGATACAGGAAGCAAAGACGCGCTGGGGACTTACGCAACTGGTTGCCTTTGCCTACAAGGATAATCTGGGTTCAAGAAAAGTCCTTGATCGTTGCGGATTCCAACTGGAACAACCCTCCTGTAACGAAAATACGGGGAACGAAGACCGATTCGTCCTGATGATCCAGATAAGATCCGCCAGCGATTCCGAGCGTCGGCAGTAGGTCGGTGACACCCCGGTCACTCCTGCGGTGCTTGATCTTCAGCCACCTCTTTCCAGCTGTCATCCGGATCGAAGCGCTTCATCGATTGCGCCAGTTTTTCACCACCGGGCCCCAGGTCTTTCTCGAACACCTGTCCTTCATGACTGATCATGAAACTCATCACCCCGGTGTCATCGTATTTCGCCGGCCAGGCGATCAAGGCAAAGCCGCGGCTCATCTTGTCACCGATGAGGTAGCTGTAGGCGCCACCCGGCGCCGAAGGACCCTGGCCATCGAGGATGCGCAAGCGATAACCATGCCACTCTTCGTCGGCAATGGCTTTGCCGAACGAAGGTCCCAGCGGGCTGACCTGGCCGCTGTCGTCTTGCGCCCAATAAAGTCCATCGTGCTTGCCAGGGGTGCTGAAGACTTTCTGCGCGTACTCGAGTGCGCCGTCACCGTCTCGATCGACTGACGCATAGTCCATCTGGGCGTCGTGATAGGCCAGCACCGATTGCACCGCGGCCAGTTCATTGCGGCCGATTTGACGGGCACGGATCTCGGCACTGCCGGCCTTGAGGTCGAAGCGCCAACCGCCGGCGTCCTTTGTCATGGGGATGGGCAGTGTCCAGTTCTCGCTGCCGACCGCCAGGATCGCCTTGCGCTCGCTGGAGTTTACTATGTGATGTCGCTCGCGGTATTGCTGCAAAAACGCATCCACATCTTCGCGCTGCACGCCTTCACGGGGGATGTAAGTGTGCCAGTCACTGCCCAGCAACTCCGTCAGGCGTGCCTGGTCGGAGTGCTCCGTGCCCAGTGCTTCGACAAAAGCTTCAGCGGCCTTTTCTGGCGTTGCAAAGGCCTGCTGCGCCGTCGCCATGCACGACCACAACAAGCCGGCAACTATCGCCAGGACATGAGGGAGCAAGCCCATGATCCCCTTTACTCGAGGTTGGTTTTTCAACGACGGCCCCCCCTTTGACGCGCTGGTGGACTGGACGGCCGGCTGACCTGGTGACCGGCCGATCGCGAGGCACTTGGGCGCTGGGCGGATGCCTGGCTGGCCCGGCCGCGACTGGCCTGGACGTTGGCCTGGGACGGTGAGCGTGCGCCGGCGAATGCATTGTTGCGGGCACTGCCGGCACTGGCGGCCGGCCGTTGATTCGCCGTTTGACGCGTCTGCGCCTGGCCCTCTCTGCGCTGATTCAGCTGTGCGCTCTGGTTCCTGGGTTGCTGATTCTCCCGGGTGTTTCTGGTCGTGCCCTGGCCTCTGTCAGCCGCCTTCGGCCTGTCTGCACCGGTCTGTAACCGATCTCCGCCTGCGGTTGCGGACTGGAGTTTGCGCGTTTGATCACGGGCTTCGAGGTTACTGGTGGCAGGTCGTTCGATACCGTGCCTGTCCATTGAAGTGCGGGCGTTTTCACGGGCCTGGGCGCGCTGGGCAGTGTCCCCTCGATAGGCTTGACGTTGACTGGCACCGTTCAATTGGCGGCCGTACTGCGCGCGGCTCGCGCTGTCTCGATAGGGCACACCATTGCGGTGCACCGGGTTGTGCTGCCATTTGTTCTGGTTATTGGTGATCCGGTTGTTGGCATTGATGTTGTTATAACGATTGACGTCGATATCGACGTCGTTATTGCCCCAGTCACATTCACCCCACAATGCACCGACGATCGCCACGCCAGTACCAAACGCCAGCCCGGCCATCAAGGCCTGACCGGGGTAATAGGCGGGTGGCGGCGGATAGTACACGGGCGGCGATGCCGGGTAGGCCCAGGTGCCGTAGGTGGTGGTCGGGTTATAGGTGGGGACGTACACCACCTGTGGATCGGAGGGTTGAATGATGATGGTGGAACTGCTGGCTGGGGCCGGTTCAGGGGCTGAAGCCGGTGCCTGCGTTGTGGTCGCGGGGGCCGGTGCCGCAACATTCTGGATCGTCACGTTCTGATACTGGTTGCTCTGCAGGTTACCAGCGGCCTGGGCCTGATGACGCAGGCGTTGCACGCCGTTCATGACATCGTCGGGCTGCGCCAGGAAGGCATCGCCCAGGCGTTGTACCCAGACGGGATCCTGCCCCAGCGTCGCCAGCACCTGCGGGAAGGCGACCAGCGCCTGCACGCTCGGATCCCAGGGCTGGTTCGCTACCTGTTTGACTGCCTCATCGCCCTTGGCGTCCGGGTGCGCTTTGGACCAGCTGACCGCCTCGCCGACTTCCCCCGGGTAGGTAGTGGCCATCAGTACCTGTGCCAATAGTGGGTCCGGGTAAAGCGCAATGGGCGCCAGCATTTGATCCAGCTGTTCCTGGGTAAACACGGGATCTTTGGCAGTCGCGGTGACGGGCGCCGTATCGGCAGCATTGGCGGGCGCCGGTGCGGTCACATCCGCGGCCTGTGTCAGGCAGGAAGATCCACTCAAAAACAGAACGGCTGACAACGCGTAAAAAAATGGAATGCGCATTGCACCCCCTATGTGGTCAGGCAGGCTTGAAATGAGTGAGTCGCTGCCGCAGAGGTGAAAGCTGACTTTGCAAGCCACAGAGCCCAGCTTCGATGCCGCTTTCTAATGGTAGCAGCTCATTCGAACGACCCAGGTTGCCTTTAAAACGACGTCAACCTGATCGATCACTGGGCGCTGGCATCGCTTTCGTGTTCTTCGGCGAATGCCATGAACACCTCCAGGTCCAGCACATCCAGCTTGATCTGGGCGATGAACGCCGAGAAGGCCAGGTTGGCCGCGAGCAGGCGCAAGTCGCTGGCCCAGGCCGGAAGGTAGGTCGGCCCCTTGAGCCAACCGGACTCGAACAGTGGCGCCAGGCGCAGGGTGTCAGCCAGGCTGAGGCGCCCGGCAAACAAATGCCCTACCAGTTCCGGCCGGTTATCGCGGATTGCAATGCGCAGCAGGGTATGGACGCCGAGTAGCCCGGTCAGGTACGCGGCATCCTTGGTGAACGCCGAACCGCCCCGCAGGTCGGCGCCGCGGAACACCCTTTGGGTCGAGCGGAAGGATTCCTCTTCTGTCTGCCCGGCCGCCAGAAAACCTCCGAACACCTGGATGAAGTCGGCACCCTCCAGCGCCTGCTGGACGGCGAGCACGCGCAGGGCCAGACGACGCAAACGATTGATGTCCATGCTGCCGGTGAACAGTTCGGCCAGGGTGGCAATGCCTTCCTGGGTCTGGGTCGTGCGGGGCGCCCCCAGGCCCAGGCTTGTGAGGTTGGGCTGTCGCGCGCCGTTTTGTGCCGTGGCGACATGCACGAAGGCCTCGTGTTGCAACAGCTGGTTCTTGTCCAGTTCCGAGAACAGCGCGCTGGCCCGCAGGCGAATGCGGCTCGATCCTGCGATGGCCTTGGCGGCCAGGTTCGGATCGAGCACGACCGTGATCTGTCCGACGCCGAAGAAACGGTCCAGTTCCGGTTGAATCCAGGCGGCGAACGCCTTGGCCGGGATCTCGGCCGGGTTCGGTGGAATCCGCGCACTGCCGAGCAGGGCGTCGGTGGTCTTGAGGAAGAAACGGGCCGCGTCGAGCATGCTCAGTTGCAAGCGCGAGTAATAGAAATCCGGGCGCCGATATAGTGCAGACGAATATTGCGTAAAGGCGGGAGTGCCAATGGCCCCCAGCATGTGGCCGGCGGTGGCATAGCTACGGGCGGTCATGGCGAGGAAATTCCCGGCCGGATGCCCGACATCGCAGCGGCTGATAAAGGTTTCCAGAGCGGCGATGTCGGCGCTGTGCTCGCGGGGCTGCAGCTTGACATCGGGTAACTGCGCACGCCCGCTGCGCCATTTCGCCAGGAAGTCTTCCTCGACGCCATCGGGCCAGGACAAGGCATCCAGCACGCGGATCTTGCGGGTCAGGTCGGGCAGGGCGGCATCGAGTTCGGACAGGGCGGCGGCGCTCATGGATAGCTCCTTGAGGGACGAAGTGACGTTACTAAAGCTTAGTCGTCGCGCTCGGTTGCGTGCGTTTGCGAATACAGGTACGCGGCCTCAGAGCAGGCTCCACGACACCCCGAGGTACATCGCCATGCCCTCGCCGGGCGTGGAGCGTGCCGCGTCCAGCCCTTTGTCGTCGTAGCCCGGCGTGACCGTGGCGGCGTAGTGCTTGTCGGTCAGGTTGCGCAGGTCCAGCCAGGTCTGCCAGTCGCCCTTGGGCGCGTTGTAGCCCAGCGTCGCGCCGAAGATTGCGTAGGGATCGGCGTAGTAGCTGTTGGCATAATCGACCGCCACTTTCGACACCCATTGCGTGTTGAGTGCGGCAAAAAAGCCTTGTGGCCAGTCGTAGCGCAGTTCGCCCTGGTAATAGTGCATCGGCAGGCCCGGCAGGCGGTTGTCGCCGAAGCGGTCATCGTCGCGGTAGTGGAAGTCACTGAAGGTGTAGCTCTGGCGCAGGCTCAACTGGCCGCCATCGTCCGGCGACCAAAGAGGGCTCAGCAGGCTGGCTTCCACGCCCTGGTGCACGGTGGGGCTGGCGTTGAGTTCGTAGGGGGTGGTGGCGTTGGCATCCGGTAACACCGACAGCAGTTCATGGCGCACTTGGGCGTAGTACCAGGCCAGGCTCCACTGCCCCAACGTGCTGTCACCGCGGCCTCCGATTTCCAGGGTGGTGGCGGTCTGGTTTTGCAGCTTGACCGGATCACGCTGGGCGCCTGTGGCGGGGCCACTGCCTGCCGGGAATCGAATGTTGGAGCTATAGATCAGCGACCACGGGTGCGGTGCCTCGACCGAGCGACTGAGATTGCCGAACAGTTGCAGGTCAGGTGTCAGTTGATAGCGCAGGCCCACGCGCGGGGCATAGTCCCAGTCGTGCAGGCTGGTCTTGCCACCACTTTGCGGGTAGGTGACATCGCTTTCACGGCGGGTGTAGATGGCAGCGAGGCCGGTGGTCAGCCACAGGTCGTCGGCGATTTCCAGGTCATTGCCCGCATGCAGGACGGTGTCCGAGCCCTGGTAGGTGAAGTTGCGAATCAGCGTGCCCGGTGCATAACCGGCGGTGTTGCCGGTGGGGATGCGCACGAACTCGCTGGCGCCGGCATTGGGCAGGTGTCTGGTCATTCGCAGGCCCAGGGTGCTTTGGCTTTGCAGCCCCCAGAGCGTGTCGCGACGCTTGTAGTCGAACGTGCCGCTGACGTCCGTGTACGCCACCTTCAGGCGGTTGGGACCCTCACGTAAATCCATCGGGTAGTCGTGGTAGACAAGACCGGTCTGGATGCTCGAATCGTCGTCGATGTACCAGGTGGTCTTGTTGCCGATAAAGGTGCTGCCCGGCTCATCGCGGCGGTCGTCCCGCACCACGTAGGCAGGGTTGGCCGCCCGTGGGTCATGCTCGATGGAGTGCTTGGTCACGCGCCCCGCGAGGTCGTTGTCGGTCTGACGGTGGCGCAGGTAAAAGCGCGTTTCCAGGTTGGGGTTGAAGCGATAACCGAAGTTGGCGATGACACCCTGGCTCTCACTGGCCGTGTGGTCCTGGTAGCCGTCGGCATTGGCGTCGGTCATGGCCAGGTAGTAATCGAAGGCGCCGAGCACTTGTCCGGAGCTGACCTGGCGCTGCTGATAACCGTGGCTGCCCGTCGCGTAGCGCACCTGCAACTTCGGCGCGTCGTAACCAGTGTGGCTGACGTAATCGATGGCCCCGCCCAAGGCCAGGGCGCCCCGGTCGAAACCGTTGGCGCCGCGCAGCACTTCCACATGGTCGAGCCACAGCGGCTCCAGCAGCTCATAGGGCGTGCCGCCAGGGCCGGTCAGCGGCAGACCGTCGAGCATGGCGTACAGCCCCGAAGCATGGGCGCCCGGTGCACGGTTGATCCCCGATCCACGGATCGAGATCTTCACCCCTTCGTTGCCCGCCGACTGGGCGTAGATCCCCGGCTGGTAAGCCAGCACGTCCTGATTGCTGGCCACGCGACCCTGCAACGGGCGGCGCATGTCGACCACATTGGTGCCGCCGGGCACCTGGGCCAGCCGCGCCCTGGCGTCCTCGATCCCCTGGTCTTCGTCGCTCTGGTCCTCAGCCCCGATCAGCACTTGCCCCAGCTCCAGGCTTTGGGCCTCGGCCATGGCCGGACAAACAAGGGCCAGGCCCAGCAGCGCAGCGGGCAAGTATTGAGGCGGGGGCATGGGGGGAACTCCAGATGTACAGGAACGGGCAAAGAACAGTGCGACGCAAGAAAGAACGAAGGGAGCACATGGCAATTTTGCTTTTTTTGCACGCCAAGGGCAGGGCGGCCGCGATGCAACGCACAACGGTTTACAGCATTCCGACGATGAGGAGGGATGCGGCATTCATCCGCCACAGGAATAACTGTCTCCAAATACGACGAAGGTCGTATGGAGGTCGGTTTTGGTAAATGCTAGTAGACGTTTGTCTTGAAAACGCAACTGCTAATTTGTATCATTCGTTTTCAATTCAGCGAAGCAGGGAACGCAGCGCCCAAACAATAATAAGGTCAAGGCAATGCTCAAAATGCTTCTCGTATACGGTCATCTGCTCGCTACGTGTATTGCCCTGGGGAGGGTGTTGCAGGCGGATCACAAGCTTTGGAGCTGGCGCAAGGAAATACTGGACCAGGCGCGGCTCGAGTACCTTGATGAAACCCAAAAGATCGTCAGCCTCGCACTGCTGGGCCTTTGGGCAAGCGGATTGTTGCTGGTGCTCCAGGGTTACCTCGATGAAGGCGAGGCGTATCTGCTCAATCAGAAACTCTGGGCCAAGGTGACTGTCGTCGCGCTGCTTAGCCTGAACGGTGCATTGTTGCATCGAGTTGGTTTTCCGCTGCTGCAAAAGGCTCCATTCGTCGCACTGCGCGTTGCAGGGCGCACTCGGCTTGCCTTGTTGGGGGCGCTTTCCATGAGCGGTTGGCTATTCGCCGCATTCCTGGGTGTGGCTCGAGCCTGGAATCACGTGTTGCCTTATCTGCATGTGATGGGCGCATTCGCCGCATTCTCGTCACTGGCTTGTTGCGTGGCACTTGTAGTCGCCGGTAGGGCGGGCAGTGTCGGTGCGCAAAAATCCTCGGTACCGGGGTAGCTATCAACAGATCGTGGGTAGCCCGCTCCCTGAAGTGGCGGGCTTCAGCGAATCCGGTATTGCCTGAGCCGGCGTCACCTCTGGGTGATTACCCGTGGTAGAGACCTCTCGATCACTCGTCCTTTTTCCATGCCCATAGGCGGTCCCTCGACAGTTCGATGGCTTGCACGAAGCCGTCGGTCGGCTTTCTCCTGCGCGGGTTGACCCGGAGCCAGAAAGGGCTAATTTAGATGATGTGGGAAAAAATCCCACGTTGAAAATTCAAGAGAGATTGTAAGTTTACGGGTTACTCCCATGCCGCTCCCGGATCGCAGCGCGAATTGCGTTGGCACTGCTCGCGGTAAATCACCAGGAGAATGCACGATGAACACTTACCTGTTTTTCAAGAGAGGTTTACTGGCGCTGGCAATCGGTGGCGTCCTCTCGGCTTCCATCGTTTTGGTACCAGACTCCGTTTCCCATGAATCGAGTGCCTATGCCAAGGATGGCGGTGGCG
>NZ_JAHBDJ010000066.1:0-249662 GCF_019956375.1 Pseudomonas sp. GL-R-19
GGTGTGTCAGTCGGCATCAATTTGGCTGACACACCATCGCGAGCAGGCTCGCTCCTACAGGGGAAGGCGGTGGTGGCAATAAAAAAGGCGATGCCTGTGAGGGCGTCGCCTTTGTTTTGACTGCCGCTAAAGCTTACTCGGACAGTTTGTACGCGATCACATAGTCACCCATTTTGGTGCCCAGTGAGCCGTGGCCACCGACGACCAGCAGCACGTACTGCTTACCGTCCTTGCCGGTGTAGGTCATCGGCGTAGCCTGACCGCCAGCCGGCAGGCGCGATTTCCAAAGCTCGTTGCCGGTGTTGACGTCATAGGCGCGCAGGTATTGATCCAGCGTGCCGCTGAGGAAGCCGACGCCGCCGGCGGTGACTATCGAGCCGCCCATGCTTGGCACGCCGAGTGGCAGGCCGATAGGCAATGGCGAGCTGTCGCGGCTGGTGCCGTTCTTGCGTTTCCACACGACTTTGTTTGTGGTCAGGTCGATGCCGGCCACGTAGCCCCAGGCCGGAGCCTGGCACGGTACACCGAACGGCGACATGAGCGGGTGCATGATCACCGCGTAAGGTGCGCCCGTGTTCGGTTGCACGCCCGCTGTTTCGCTCTCGCGCTTGCTGCCGGCCGCGACTTCGGCGCGAGGCACCATTTTCGAGACGAAGGCCATGTAGTTCGGGCTGGTGAACAGCATCTGGCGAACCGGGTCGACCGAAACTCCGCCCCAGTTGAAGACGCCGACGTTACCCGGATAGATCAGGCTGCCCTGTTCCGACGGTGGGGTGTACTGACCGTCGTAACGCAGCTCCTTGAACTGGATGCGGCACAGCATCTGGTCAAACGGGCTGGCGCCCCACATGGCTTTTTCGGTCAGTTCCGGGGCCAGCAGGTTCAGGTCCGAACGGGCCTGGGTCGGTGCGGTGTGGTCGCCTTTCACGGCGCCTTGCGGAGCCGGGATTTCCTTGATCGGGATGATCGGCGTGCCGTCGCGACGGTCGAGGACGTACAGGCTGCCTTGCTTGGTCGGCTGGATCACAGCCGGCTTGATGCCGTCGGCGGTTTTCATGTCCAGCAGGGTTGGCTGGCTGCCGACGTCCATGTCCCACAGGTCGTGGTGAGTGAACTGGTAGTTCCAGCGCACCTTGCCGGTGGCCAGGTCCAGCGCGACCAGGCCGGCACTGAACTTCTCGGCGCCCGGGGTGCGGTCTGCGCCCCACTGGTCAGGGGTCTGGTTACCCAGTGGCAGGTAGACCATGCCGAGTTTTTCGTCGACGCTGGCCAGCGACCACATGTTCGCCGAGTTGCGGCTGTAGTGTTCGCCCTCTGGCAGCGGTTCGGTCGCGTCGGGATTGTTGCTGTCCCAGTTCCACACCAGATGACCGTCGTGTACGTCAAAGGCACGAATCACGCCGGATGGCTCGTTGGTCGACTCGTTGTCGGTGACGTGGCCGCCCATGATCACCAGGTCACGAGTGATCGCTGCTGGCGAGGTGGAGTAGTAGCCGCCGGGGGTGAACGGTCCGATGCCTTGAGTCAGGTCAACCGCACCGTTTTTACCGAAACCTTCGCAAACCTTGCCGGTGTCGGCGTTGAGTGCGATCAGGCGTGCATCGGCGGTTGGCAGGTACAGACGACGCGGGCATGCCTGGGCGACGGCCTTGCCGGCTTCAGAGATGACGGCGGACGCAGCATTTTCAGCTTTTGCATTCGCCGCTTCGTCGTAGTACGACACGCCACGGCAGGTCATGTGGGCGAAGCCCTTGAAGCCTGACGGGCTCTTGATCTGCGGGTCGAAACGCCACAGTTCCTTGCCGGTGTCCGGGTCCAGCGCCAGCACCCTGCTATGGGCGGTGCAGGCATAGAGCATGCCGTTGGCCTTGAGCGGGGTGTTTTCGTTGGTCAGTTCCACCGGGTCACCGGCGGTTGGTAGATCGCCGGTCTGGATACGCCAGGCTTCTTGCAGCTTGCCGACGTTGGCCGGGGTGATCTGCTTGAGCGGCGAGTAGCGGTCACCGAATTCGCTGCGGCCATAGGCCTGCCAGTCGCCTTCGGGCATTTGTGGCGCAGTGCTGGTCATGTCAGCCGAGTCACGACCCAACTCGCCGAAGGTCTCGCCCGGATGGGTGAACTGGCTGGCCACGGCAGTGACACCGGCCAGGGCCACGGCCACGCTCAAGGCGCCAGTGCCCATAGGGGCAGGGCCGTTGATCAGCAATGGACGACGGAACCACGGCAGCAACATCACCACACCGAGGGCGAACCACAGCGCCAGGCGCGGCACCAGTTGCCACCAGTCCAGGCCGACTTCCCACAGCGCCCAAACGGTACTGGCGAACAGCACCAGTGCGTACAGGCCTAGCGCCGCGCGGCGGGCGGCGATCAGCAACACGCCGCTCAGCGCGATGCCGATACCGGCCAGCAGGTAATACAGCGAGCCGCCGAGCATGCTCAGCTTGATCCCCCCGGCCAGCATGGCCAGGCCCATCAGTAGAAGCAGAATGCCGAGCAGGGTCGGCAACAGACGGCTTCGACTCAAGGCACCATCAGTGCTCATAGTGTGATTCTCCGTGACGTTTCAAGTAGTCCCGCGCCAGTTCACTGTAGATGACGATCCGGCGCGGGCAGGGTTCAGATAAAACTGGTTCAGCTGATGCAGTCCCTGTAGGAGCGAGCTTGCTCGCGAGAAACCTGAGAACGCCACGGGGTGTCAGGCTCGAAGCGTTATCGTTGGCGTCCATCGCGAGCAAGCTCGCTCCTACGGGTTTTTGTGGTGTTTTTCAGAACGAGGACTGGACCTTGATCCCGCCGATCAGCGCGTCATCGACCTCGTTCACGCCACCGGGATGGCGGATGTATTGCAGGTTCGGGCGCACGGTCAGCCAGTTGGTCACGTGCACGCCGTAATAGAGTTCGGCGCTGTATTCGGTGTCCTGAGGCGGCAGGAAGGTCGGATTGTCGAAATCGAAGACTGCGTTGGCCTGGTTGGTCGCCTCGGCATTCTTGCGAAAGGCCGGGTTGACGTGGACGCGGGCCAGGGCGAAACCGATGTCGTCCCGGGCGCGCGCGTCGAACGGGCCTTTGTAGACGAGGCCGGCCTGGACGTAGTTGTCGATGGCGTTGGTCTTCTTGTCGTGCATGGTGCCGTTGGCGAACAGGCTCAGGCCCCGGGAGTGATCGCTGGCGAGGCTGGTGACCTGCTGCTGAAGGCCCAGCCACATACCGTGTTTGCTCGAGGCGCTGCGGTAGGCTTCGCCAGTCAGGGCAGCAGGCTGGCCATTGCTGTCCTTATAGACGTCGGTGGCGTTGGCGCTGCTGTAGTAGTAACCGGCGCGGTATTCGCCCGGCAGGCCGTTGAGCTTCGGCGTCCACACCAGTTCCACCGGCAGGACCGCGCCCTGGGTACCGCTGCCGCTCAGCTTGAAGCCATTGCCGCGATCCAGGTTCGACGTGTTCTGCTCAAACGCGCCGATCTGCGCGTACAACTGCGGCGTCAGGTGATATTTGACCCGCATCGCCCACTGGCTGACCGGCCAGTTGTACCAGATGTCACCCGCCCAGTTGCCGACCTGGGATCCGCAGAACGCCAGGTTCTGGAAGTCGCAGGGGAAGCTGTTGAAGTCTTCGCCCTCACCGAAACGGCCGACCTTGATGTCGAGTTTTTCATCGAGGAATTTCTGCTGATACCACATCTGCGTCAGGCGCCAGGTCTGGCCGCGGCCCCAGACTTCCTGGGCCGAGGTGAAGCCGCCGACACGCGGGTCGTTGATGCGGTCGTTGCTGATGTTGTTGCCGCTGCGTTCTGTGATGGTCAACTGGAACTCGGCGTCATCCCAGCCGAGGATCTTCTGCAAGTCCAGGTGGGTACCCAGGGCGAACTGGTCGCTGTAGCGCGCGGTGCGGTCGTGGTCGTAGCCGCCGTGCAGATTGCTGCCCATTTCACCGGTGTAATCGACTTTGAAGTCGTAGCCTTTTTCCGCGAGTTCTGTACGAGTGCCGTTCCAGTCACCGAGCATCCACGGCGAATCGCTGTCGAAGGCAGGCGCCGCCTGAACGCAGGAGGCAAGGCCCAGCGCGGTGAGGCCACCAATCAGGGGCAGGATGTTTCGGTGGGCAGCAGTTGCAAAGACAGCGCTGTCTCGAAAAGTTTTAAAGTCAGGCATAGAGACGGAGTTCTTGATCTTTTTCTGGGGGATAAACGGAAAGCAGCAGGCGTGAAGCGAAAGCAGAAGCGTTTCAGCAGGCAGCGGGCGCAAGGATAATGTTCCGTTACAAATAGAGAAAGGGCTTTTACTGACATGCATCCTTTCGGATTCGGTAACAGTGACAAAAGATCGCAGCCTGCGGCAGCTCCTACAGGATACGGATTCCAACGCAGGAGCTGCCGCAGGCCGCGATCTTTTCCGTTTCACCTACATTTAACGTAAGGTGCGCGGCTTCCAATTCCCATTCTGCTCGAAGGCCCGGCATGACCGAACACAACCCTGACCCGCTGCACGGCGTGACGCTGGAACAGATCCTCAACGCGCTGGTTGAACACTACGAGTGGTCGGGGCTGGCCGAACGCATCGATATCCGCTGCTTCAAGAGCGACCCGAGCATCAAGTCGAGCCTGACGTTCCTGCGTAAAACCCCATGGGCGCGAGAAAAGGTCGAACGCCTGTATGTGAAGTTGATGCGCACCAAACGACCGCTGTGAACAGGGTCAATCCGTCCGGGTTTCGCCGCCGTTTTGTGGCTGTGGCTGCCACGCTCGGCTGGGCGGGATTGAGCATCCAGATGTACCTGATTTTCCATTCACGCTGGACGCTGGGCGCCAGCCTTATCGGCGGGCTGATGAGTTTTTTCAGCTATTTCACCGTGCTGAGCAACACCCTGGTGGCGACCGTGCTGTCCTGTGAATGGACAACCCGCGAGTCAGCCGCGCGTCGCTGGTTCCTGCAGCCTTGGGTCAGCAGTGCGATTGCCGTGAGCATCGCCGTGGTGAGCCTGGCCTACAACCTGCTGCTGCGCCACTTGTGGCATCCCGAGGGCTGGCAATGGCTGGCCGATGAGTTGTTGCATGACATCATGCCAGTGCTGTTTCTGGGGTATTGGTGGCGTTATGTGCCCAAGGGCACATTGCGCGTGTGGCACATCGCGCTGTGGGTGATTTATCCGCTGGTTTATTTTGGCTATGCACTGCTGCGCGGGCATCTGCTGGCGGTTTATCCGTATCCGTTCATCGATGTCGAGAAGCTGGGTTATCCACAGGTGTTCATCAATGCCGGCGGGTTGTTGGCGGGGTTTGTAGTGATTGCGTTGCTGGTGATCGGGCTGGATCGGTGGCGGGCTCGAAGGTGAGCGCGGATATGGCGATGTGGAATGCTTTATGTGGTGAGGGGGCTTGCCCCCTCACCACATTGTGACGTTCGTCACTCCTCGTCGCTGTCCCCCAATTTCCAATACCCCACCGCCTTGACGAATTGCTCATCCAGCCCATGCTCATCGAGCAACACCCGACGAATCTGTCGCGACACCTTGCTCTCGGTCGCCACCCACGCGTACAGGCTGCCGGTTGGCACCTGGATCTGGCGCACGGTGGTCAGCAGATTGTCCTTGCCACCTTCACGCAGCACCCAGATCACATTGACCTCGGCCGCGCTGTGCAGCACTTGCTGTTCCTTGCCGTTTTCCACTTCCACGATCACCAACGCACGACGGTTGGCCGCCAGGCCTTCCAGGCGTCGGGCGATGGCGGGCAGGGCGGTTTCGTCGCCGATCAGCAGGTAACTGTCGAAGATGTCCGGCACGATCATCGAACCCCGCGGCCCTGCGATGTGCAGGAATTGGCCGGGTTTGGCCTGCTCGGCCCAGGTCGAGGCAGGGCCGTCGCCGTGCAGCACGAAGTCGATGTCCAGCTCCAGGGTGTTCAGGTCGTAGCGACGCGGCGTGTAGTCGCGCATTTCAGGCTGCGGACCGTTGTCCTTGCCGGCGCCCGGCACCAGGGTTTCCAGGGCCGCAGCTTGCTCGGCGTTTTGCGGGAACAGCAGTTTGACGTGGTCGTCCGTACCCAGGCTGACGAAACCTGCCAGCTCAGGGCCACCCAGGGTAATCCGGCGCATGCGCGGGGTCAGGTCGACCACGCGCAACACTTCCAGACGACGGCGTTTGATGTCGTGCATGACACGGGCAATGGCGGTGATCACTTCAGTCATTCGGCGTTCTCCTGAACCGGTTCAACGGCAGGGCCGTCGACGATGGCTTTGGCGGTGTTGTTGAGCAAGTCGCGTACCCGCAGGATTTCTTCGGGGCTCCAGCGGCCATGATGCATTTGCAGGGCGTGGCGCAGGTTGTGCACCGCTTCGTGAATTTCGGCGGGACGGTCATGGCCGCGCAATGAGCGCTTGCTGACTTCGATGCGCATGCGCACGCCGTCCAGGGCAATCGCTTGTTCACTTAAAGACAGACGTCCGGCGTCGGTGATTGTGTAGCGTTTTTTTCCGCCTTCGGCGTCACCCTGGATCAGTTCGCTTTCTTCAAGGAACGTCAGCGTCGGGTAAATCACACCGGGACTGGGACTGTAGGCGCCATCGAACATCCCTTCGATCTGGCGGATCAGGTCGTAGCCGTGGCACGGCTGTTCGGCAATCAGCGCCAGTAGCAGCAGTTTCAGATCGCCGGGGGCAAATACCCGTGGGCCGCGGCCACCGCGTTCGCGGCCGGGGCGCTTCTCGAAGCCGTCGCGGCCGTCACCGTGTTCGCGATGGGGGGAATGATGGTCTCTCATTTTCTCTTCTCTCGTCGTGTTTAGATACAACTTAAGATATATCTTTAGCGTCGTTCAAGACATTTTCCGTGCGAGGCGACCTCATGCCGACGAGCGGTGACGCAGTAGAATGTGTGGAATCCATCGAAAAAACCTGCCGCCAGCCTCTCTTTCTACAAACAGCCGACTATTCAAGAATATTAAAGTTATTACTCTAAAATTTTTTGAGCTTATATTTTAAAGTCGTAAAAGTCCCCATGTTCATTGGCTAGAACTGCTGTCTGGTTTTTTCAATAAAACTGTATGTAGGTCGCAACTTACAGTCACCGTCTTATATTTTGATTTTTTGCGGTTTTGTCTTTCTGGTCATGAGGTAGTTTAACTACGAGCTCATAGGAAGTTGCCTGCTTACTTTCCAGAGCGATAAGTCGATCATGCCCCGGCGTTGAAAGCTTACAGCCACCGGATTTTACGGCTATGAGCTGTGTGAACTTTCAATGGACCAATCCTTTAAAAGAAAACAGGTACTGAATGATGTTCAAGAAATTTGCAATCGCTGCCCCACTGGCTGTTCTGGCTCTCCAATCCTCCATGGCTTTCGCTGCGGGCGAGGCTGCTCACTCGATCAATCTCATCGCTCACGTGCCAACCAATGGCTTCTACGTAGTGCCAACCGACCCTGATCTGGTCAACAAGGATCAGGACATGAGCTTCCAGCCAGCCACTGGCAAGATGGGAGAAGTCAATGGATTCTTCGACGTGCGCAACAATAACGGCTCGGTTCACGCCAGTCTGGAAAGTGCACCTAAATTGATCTCTGGTGCTCAGTCGATCGATTTGAAAGTCGAGTTCAATAACAAGGAACTGACGCTCACTCCACAACTGGTCGTGGGTGAATCCGAGTCCGACGCGAACTACCGCGCGCCGCTGAAGATCACGGCCAAGGGTACAACCTTCCAGCCGGGCGACTACACCGGTGTGGTCGCAATGACCTTCGACGCCGTTGCTCCGGTCGCCACGCGTTGATCGAACTTCAAGGCAACAAACGCTAACTGCTCAAGTGGCGTTAACCGGCGGACAAGCCAACCAGCCTGTCCGCCGGATTCCAACCCGTTCGTAACCAGAGTAAGAGTTCATGTTCCCGATGACACCCATCGCGGCTGCGCTTGCGCTGTTGTTTTGTGCCAGTGCTGCGGCGGCTCCCGTTTCTTCCGTCGGTACGACACCGCGAAGTCTGTTGGCTCAGGCCAAAGGCCTGCCGGCAGATTTCGAGGAGCATTTCTTTGATGTGCCTCTGGCTGTTCGGGTGGAGCTCGATCAGCAACCGCTGGGGGAGGCCATGGTGGTGTTGTCTCGTGATGATCGCATCACATTGCTTGAGTTTACCGACACCAGCGAAAACCGCTTCGGCCCCGCCGAGCGGGAAAAGTGGGCCAGTTATCTCAAGCCAGGCGTGCCGCTGGGCACATGCACCGGTTCGTGTCCGGATCAGGTGCTGGCCGTGCATTACAACCTGGAGAACTCCCTCGTCTCGATCCTCACCGAAAACGCTGAGCGCGACGTCGAGGCCAAGCGTTATTACGAGCAGCCCGATGGCGGCAGCAGCGGTCTGATGGTACGCAACCAGCTCAATCTCAATGGAGGGCAGCAACAGGATCTGGGCGGACGCTTCGGTCTTGAAGCCAGCGCCAGCCTGGGCAACTGGAGCCAGACATTCAACACACAGCTGGCCCGCCTTGGCGGTCCGGATGACAAGCTTTATCACGCAGTCCATGAGCTTTACACCCAGCGCGAATTGCAAGGCAGCTTCTTTCGTCTGGGCTATTTCACTCCCAATTCCGAAGGACTGACCCGCCAGCCGCGCACGTTCGGCACCAGTCCCGACACGGCTGTCGGCGTCATGTATGGCAGCTCCGACAGCCTCGCCATCAACAGTCCGATGCCCAGCGTCTATCCGATCTATGTCACGGCCAACCGCCAGGGCTCGGTGGAAATCTATCGCGACGGTCTGTTGATCAATACCCAGTCGGTGCCCGCCGGCTTGCAGACCCTCGACACCCGACCGCTGCCGGGAGGCATCTATGAAGTCGAAGTGCGCCTGATCGAGGACGGTCAGATCACCTCGAGCACTCAAGAGTTGGTGTACAAGCCCAACAACTGGCGCAACCTCGACGAGCGCTGGCGCTACAACCTGTTTGCCGGGGAAGAAAGCAAACTGTGGAGCAACTGGAATCAGCAGTCCAGCGGCAGCGCCACGGCCGGGGCCTCGGTCAATTACCTGGCGCACCCACGGGTCATTCTGGGGCTGTCGGCGCGGCAGGTTCGCGAAAAACTGCAATACGGCAGTTCCGTCGACTGGACCCTGGCCAATCACATCAGCCTGTACGCCAACGTCTATCAGACGCAGGACCACGGCACCGGTCTGGACCTGCAAAGCCTCTATAACTATGGCGCCGGCAGCGTGGTGATCAGCCACAACCGCAGCTGGCTGGACACCACCAACCTTTACGAAACCCTGCCGGATGGCACCCGTGTGCGCCAACGCAATGTGTTCGTCGGTGAGACCAGCAACTCCTCACTGGCACTCAATCATCGACTCAGCAGCAAAAGCACGATCAATGCCCGGGTATCCCACAGCGAGGGCAACGTCGAAGGCGTCGGCGTCGATCTGGGCTGGAACCAGCGCACCAATCTGTTTGGCAGCGACGGCAACTGGCGGCTGTCGCTGTTCGATCGCCCGGGCAGTTTCAGCAGTGGCAACGATCGCAATCGCGGCGTCGACCTTAGCGTCAACCTGGCACTCGGCGCACCTGGACAGCAGATCAGCGGCAGCATCGGTTCGCGCACGGCCCGGGACGGCGGTCGCGACAATAACGCCTCCATTGGCTGGCGCAAAGACCTGAAAGATCACGTACTGCAAAACGTCTCGGTGACGGCGCTCACCGATACCTACGGCGTCGGCGTTTCCAGCCTCGCCAACTTTCGTACCGACGCGATCAATGGTGATGGTTTCGTTCAGCGTTCGTCCTTCAACGGCAATTTTACCGGCGGCCTCAACCTGGACAGTACCCTGGTCCTCGGCGGCCAGCAGATGGTGTTGACCAGCCAGCATGAGATGCGCGGTGCCGGGCTGATTGTCGATGTCGAGTCGGACATCGACGACATTGCCCTGCGCGCCGACGATTACAGCGGCGGCAGCGCGGCGCTGAAGCCGGGACGCAACTTCATTCCCATCACCGCGTACCAGAACAGCTCGGTGAGTTTCGATTTCGAAGGCAACCATGTACCGGCGGCCACCATCGAACCGGCACGCACCCGTTATCACCTGAACAAGGGAGGGGTCGAATACCGCAAGGTGCGGGTGATGAAAACCCTGACCGTGCTGGGCCGGCTGGTCGATTCGCAAGGGCAGCCGCTCAAGGGTCATCACGTGATCAACCACGCCAGTCGTGGCGTGACAGAGGTCGATGGTTTCTTCTCGATGGAAATGAACGCCGGTTCGCCAACGCTGGAAGTGCGTCAAGGCAACCAGTTGCTGTGCCAGTTCCGTCTCGAGGCCGACCGCCATCGCAGCGAAAACAACGTGCTGATGATCGGTGACCTGCGGTGTACGCCGGACACCCTGGCCGATATCACCTTTACCGAGCAGAAGGCGGGTTGAGTGATGAAAAGGTCAGTACGTTCGCTGGGGGGCCTGACGGTATTACTGATGTTGAGCCTGGCAGGTGAATCGGCGTCGGGCGCAACCATGGATATCCGTGCGGTGTTTCGCCCCGACCCGGCAAAACCGATGCACAACGAATTTATCAACGTGACCCCCGTCACTGGGCATTGCCAGAGTCAACCTGCGTTCTGCAAGGAGAGAGACCTGTTTTCTCTGCTGATACCAATCGGCTTCCAGTCTGTCAGTGCGATCGAGGCCGGGCATAACGACCCGCGTCGGGCGCCGATGTTTCGGGTCCCAGGCGACTGGCGAAGACTGAGCGTGCGGCATGCCGACACGCAGGAGGAGGCCGAGGTGGAAGTGCGGATCGTCTCGATCGGTGGCCGCTACATTCTTTCCGATACGGCGGAAAACCTGGTGGGCGAAGGTGAGCCCACGACATGGCCCGGCTGGCACACACGCCTGTTGGGCGACTGGACCTGGGCACCGCCATCGCCGTGCAGAAGTACCGGAGGCATGTATGCGTGGCCAGACGCCAGAACGTTCTTCTGGCTGACGTCCGGAACGAACGTGTGCGCCGCTCAGGCCAATTACCGCATCCCGGGTTTTACCTATGAACGGATGCAGATTGGCTACGAACTGCGTACACCCGACCCGCTGAAAATGTCTTCGGGCCAGTACTACGGTGATTTGACCTACACCGTCGGGCCCGGAATGGACTTTGACATGGGGGACATCATGCAGCCGGATGACTCGGTACTGACGCTCAGTTTCAACCTGGATGTAGAACACACCCTGAAAGTCGACCTGCCACCGGGTGGGAACAAGGTGGCGCTGGAGCCCGAAGGCGGCTGGAACCGCTGGATCGAAAGCGGTCGCCAGCCGACGCGGGTTTACCGCGATCAGGCCTTTTTCATCTCAGCGTCTTCGCGCTTCAGCGTGATGATGCAGTGCGAATCGCCGGGCGGTACTCGATGCGATCTGCGCGGCGAGAACGGCAGCAGCACACAGGTGGAGACCCGGCTCAGCCTGCCCGCGGGCATCACCGGCCCCGGCAATGGCCCGATCAATCATGTCTCGCTGACGAATAACGTTTGGGTAGGCCCGTTTCAGCCTGGTCATTATCTGGATCGCAAGCCAGGTTCGCTGCGTTTCGAGATGCCTCGGGACGCGATCGATTTTCTGCTGCGTCCCGGCTTCAGCGGCACGCTCAAGGGCAATATCACCGTCATCTGGGACTCGGAAGTTTGAGCGTCCGGCCCCTCCATTTTTTTAATTTTTGGGATTGAAAACATGACACGTCTGTTTTTGCTGTCGATGCTCAGTGTGTTTTGCATGGCGGCCAACGCCGGGCCGCAAATCAATGTCGGCACTGTTTATGACTATCTGGATGGCGACAAGAGTACTTACCTGAAGCGGGTCTTCAACAGCGGTGACAGCACCGCGTTCGTCAAGGTCAACGTATTGGAGATCGTTTATGAGGCTGACGGCACGTCTCGGGAAATCCCGGTCGAAACCGCGGCTGACAAGGCGTCGCGCAATGGCCTGATGGCAAGCCCCGCGCGACTGATCGTGCCGGCGCAGGGTATGCAGGGCACTCGCCTGCTGTACATGGGCGAACGTGACCACGAACGTTATTTCCGTGTGCGTTTCGTGCCGGTGGTGCCGGAGAAGGAGGACGAATTCGTGGTCAGCGGCGAAGAGCGCGAGGACTACAAAAAGACCCTGAGCGCCGGCGTCAACGTCATGACCGGATTCGGCACGATTTTCTTCGTGCGACCCAAAGACGTCCGTTTCGAGACAGCCATCACTGAAACCGACAGCCGTTACGAGCTGCGCAACAACGGCAACTCGGTGCTCGTCGTCGATGAGTTCAAAAGCTGTTCATTGAGCAAGGAGAGCGATTGTGGAGCCACCCTCAAACACCATGTTCTGGCGGGCAAGTCATTCGGCTTCGACAAGGAAAAGGGCCGTGAATACCGTTTCAAGTTGATCGAAGGCGAACGTAAACAGGACTTGAAGGTAGTGAGCCGTTAACGGCTGCTTCCATGGGGGGTAGGTAATGAATATGAGCAAGCAATGCGCCGTCGTCGTATTGATGGCAATCACTGGACTGATGAGCACCATGAGTTGGGCCGCTCGCGAGGAGCACACCTTCGAAGTATCGCTGACGGTTCCGAGTCGGGCTTTCTACATCATTCCGTCCGAACCGAACTGGATTCACCGGCCACAGCCACTGCTCTGGAGCTACCCCACATCAACCTTGGGCAGCCTGCGCAAGAACTTCGACGTGCGCCACGACACCAGCGCGATTGAAGCGCGCCTGGAAAGTACGCCCTACCTGTCGAACGGCAGGCCGGACGATGACATCGCGCTACGGGTCAGATTCAACGGCGTTGAACTGAGTTCTGTCATGCGCCAGGTCGTGTCTCGGGAAGAAGCCGCGACGGGCAAGCGGGTGGCGCTGGAGATCGACCCGGTAAAACCGGTCGGGGGATACCGCGCGGGTGATTACGCCGGCAACGTCTTGCTGTTGTTCAACGCCAGGGCGCCGGGAGAATGAAATATCGAGCGACGAATCTATCGGGGATGACACTAATGGGCTTTTTGAAAAAACTGACCGGCAAACTGGCGTTGCTGATGACGCTGTGCGTGCCTTCGGCAGAGGCGGCGAATCAAGAGATCCGCGCATTGTTCACGCCCGATCCAGCGCAACCGAACAGGAATGTGTTTATCAACAAGACGCCCAACAGTGGTTATTGCGCGATCTATCCTTCCGAATGTGCGGCCAACCAAACGTTCAGCATTCAGGTGCCGATTCGTTTCAATTCCACTCGCGCCGTCGTGCCCGGCGGTGGTGGTGTGGGGGTGAAAGCGCCCGCCAATTGGCGGCAGCTGACCGTCACCAATCGCGACACCCAGGAAACGGAGACCGTTGAAATACGCATCATTGGCATGGGTTCAAGATATGTGCTGAGCGATACAGCCGCCAACCTGGTGGGGGTAACAGACATGCTCGAAGGCCATCAAAAGCTTTGGACCGACCGTAGTTGGGTTTACGCAGCACCGCCTTGTCTATACAGCGGTGTGGGAGGCTACAACGATTCGGCTTATCGTTTTTTCTGGAAGACGCCCGTGCAAGCGGCGTGTACCAAGTTGCCCGCCTTTACCATCCCGAGCATGTCGTTCGAGAATATGGATTTTGCCTATGAGCTGCGCACCCCCAATCCCTTGGGTATGTCATCCGGGCTTTACACCGGATCGATGGTTTATTCCGTCGGGCCAGCCGCGGATTTCGACATGGGGCCGATGATGGTGCCGGACGATAGTTTGCTGAGCCTCGATTTTGTACTGGATGTTCAGCACACGCTCAAGGTCGACCTGCCACCGGGTGGGAACAAGGTGACGCTGGAGCCGGAGGGCGGCTGGCGACCCTGGATCGAGAGTGGTCGCAAGCCGACCCGCATCTACCGTGACCAATTGTTTTACATCTCGGCGTCGTCGCGCTTCAGAGTCATGATGCAGTGCAGTCAGCCGAGCGGGAACAGTTGCCCTTTGTGGGGAAGGACGAAATTCGCCCTTGTGGACACAAGACTCAGTCTGCCCGACGGAATCGAGGGCAACAACGGGCCGGTCAAGGACCTCTGGCTGAAAAACGGCGTTTGGTATGGACCCTTTCAGCCAGGGTTTTATGTGGATCGAAAAGCGGGGAAATTGCATTTCGAGGTCTATAAGCCCTCCATCGATGTAGTAGTGGGTACCGGATTCAATGACACGTTCAGCGGCAACATCACCGTTATCTGGGACTCGGATGTGTGACGCTCCGGTAAAAATTGCAGCAAGACTCCTGAAGTCAAGGCGACGCCTGGACTCCAGGAGTTGGTTACTCGTTTACAACGCGTGTTTGTCCAGCAGCATCCGGGTCAGGCTTCGTCCCAGTTGCAGTTTTTCATCGGCCAGCGTGTTGAGGCTGTCCGAGTAGGCCTGCTCATTGATTTCGCCAGCCTCCCTGCGTTGCTCGAGAAGTCGTAACTTCTCATCGAACGCCCGATCATTCGAACGGAATCTCAGGTCATGGGTCTCGCGCAGGTACTGGTCCCAGAACGGCTGTGCGAGCATGACGTCAAGCAAGCCGTCCCCTTGCTCCAGCGCTAGAACGGTGACGTACGCCTGCTCGATGGCGTTGTCGCTCACGGCGGCGATCTGCCGGTAAAGCATGCCCTCCGATTGCCAGGGCAACTCAAGGCGCGATGCCAGACGGGTCTGATACGCCAGGTAGATTTCCACTTCTTCGACCCTGCTCGGGCGTGACAGCGCATCGGCCCGGGCGATGTCATTGACCCGTTGCAAGCGCGCGGCACCCTTGCTCAAGCTCACCATCCGGGTTTCCAGTTCGGCGGCATTGGTCGAATAGGCATACGCCTGGGACGCAAGCGCCTGCACGCCCATGTTGTTGAAAACTTCGGAGCTGGCGTCGGCACAGGTGGTGGGTTGCTCGGCGGTCTGAAACAGTTTTTCGCGCAGTGGCGTATCCAGATCCACCGCGTCGATCAGTTCCCAGACGCGACGGGACAGGGCTTTGCGGGTAGCGCCACCGGCTCTGAAATCGGCCGAATGGGTCAGGTTGTCGATGATTCTGAAGAAGCCTTCGCTGTTCGGCTCGTTCATCAGGTTGTCCCAGGCCTCTGCTCGGTAAGTCCCCAGTCCAGGCGAGTTCGCCCCCCAGAGCGATGAGTCATCATCGACCGGCCATTTGGCGCGCGCATTGGCGGCCAGAGGGGCGTAGGTGTTCTGGCGCGGCAAGCCTGATGAATCGCGGTATTGGAACAGGAGCTGGCGTTGGGTATCGTGCAATGAGTCGATGTCCAGCCGCGTGCGTGCTACCACCAATGCTTGCCTTGACCCGTTGACGACAGTGGGTACGGTCTTGATCGGGTTATCCCGCAGGTCAAGGAAGAATCCCTTGGGACGATGCCTGTTCAGCAATCCGTCTTTACTCAGCAATCCATCTGGCCAGGTATCGATCCCGGTGTTTGAAAGGTTGAGCACTTTCAGGCGTGGCATGCGCTCGACATTGGGGGGGCGGCGCAGCGGGTTGTGATCGAGCCGCAGGGTCTGCAGGCGTGTCAGGTGCTTCAATCGCTCGAGCGCCTCTGTATCCAGCGTAAAAAGGTTGTGGCTCAGACGCAGGGTTTCGAGCAGGTGCATGCTTGCCACGTTTTCCGGCAAACGGGTCAGGTGACAGCGACGTGCACTGAGGTGGCGTAGTCGGGCAAAGTCTTTCAAAAGCCCCATGGCGCCCGGCGAGAACTCCAGCCCATCCAGACTCAAAGTGCTGATTTGCTCAAGATACGGTCGGATGTCCGGCAGAATTTTCCACCAGGGCTCCAGGTTGAAACTCAGGAGTTCAGTGGATAAGTCCAGTGCATAACCCTTGTCGAAGTGCGTACTGCGTTCGCCAAACAAAAGGGGTTTGCGCTGGAAGCATTCCATCAGGCGATCAGCGATGAACGTGATTTCCCTGGGCGCAAGGAGCGTATTGTCGGGCTCGAATGGCGTGTTTTTTTTCTTCCAGGTATCAAGGATGTTTTCCAGTTCTGTGAGTTCTTGCTTCAGTTTGTTCAGCAACTGAACAGGATCGCTGCCCGAAGGCATGGAACGAATGAAGTTGTCGACTTCATGTTCACGCAGGTGCGGATACAGATTTTTCACCCGTTGCTCGAGGGTGACTGGCTGTCTGGAGAAAGCAGGGCCGCGTAAAAGCAGGCTCGTGTCCAACTCCGCCACCGGCCGGATGGAAGGCTCCAGCAAGAGCGTGCGGCGTTCGGCCGGTGCCATGGTCTTGACCATTATCCATTGCTTGAGGGCTTGTCCCTGGCCCAATCCATAACCTATTGACCGGCGTGCCTGCTCCGGCAAGGCACGCAGCAGCGCTTCATGAAAGTCGACAGCATCGGAAAGCGGACGATGTTGACCGTCGACAACTTCATAACGATCGTCTCCCACCCGTAAGAGCAGTCGTACTTGAGTGGCATCGTCAGGACCGACGCCGCAACGCAAAGAACCATCGGCGGTGCTGTCACGTATTTCCACGCGCAGATCGCCCAAGGCATCGCTGTTGAGTCGCAGCGCGTTGAGCGCCAGGCGCTCGGTATCGGCGGTCAGTCGTTCGTTCTGGTAGAAGCCTTCACTGGACCGTGTCGCGCGGGTTTCAAAGGCACACTCACGGGCGTGGCTCTTGAGATCCAGTGGGAGGCGCTGCTGTGTGTCGACGATGCGCAGATCGTCTTGCCGGGCATGGGCCACCAGGCGTTCGGCGATGATCGTCGGCAGTTCAGGGTATTGCCGCTGCAAGACTTGAACGCGTCGATCGGTACTGCGTGTGCGAGAGCGATAGATGTAATCCGCGATGTCGATCTTGCGCCCTTCGACCTGCTCGGCCAGGCGATCACGCAGGCGCTGTACCTTCGCTTGCCTGGACAATCCCGGTCCGACCAACGCTTCCAGTTGTTGCTCATCGAGAAACCTGACGACCCGCTCCGGCAACCTGCCGGCCATCACGTCCGTCAGCCCGATCTCTAGCGTCCGTTCCGGCCGGGCACTGGCGTTGCCGTACAGGCGGGAGGCGCCGAGCAGGTCGGAGCGTTCATACACCCTCAAGGCATGGTCGGACGGCCAGCCCGGCAGTTCGGTGATCAGTTGCTCGAACCAGTGCGATGACGGGTCTATCGGGCTTCCCGAACGAATCTGCGTCGTCGTGGCGGCAACATCTTCCATCGCCCTGAAGCGGTTCACCGTGTCTTCCAGCAACAGTGGCGGCTCGGCGTTTTCGACGTGCATGCGCCGCAGTGCGTCTTCTTCGGTGCCGCTGATCAAGCGGATGTTTTCCAGTTGCCGTGAGTTTAAGCCATCGGTCATGTGCCCCAGCCGTTGCATCAGCTTCGGGTGCTCCCAGGTCAAGGGGTTTTCACCTTCATGGCGCCAGGCGCCGCGACCGTTATGGGCCAATTTCGGTGCATAGGCTTCGGGACGGGTGGGGTGTTCAAGTCGATACTGCGCGGTTTGCGGATCCTTTCGAGTCACATAGTGGCGGCCCTCCAAAGGAAGAATGTCCCGGCCTTGATGGCGATGCAGGCCCAGTCGGTCGGGGCTGGAATCTGTTGGCAGCGACAGGTCTGGATGGGCGTAGGGCTCGATGTCCGGGTGCCACAAGCGGGTTTCACCGGTGGGCAAGCTCACCGGTTGCAGGCCCTCGACCCATGTAGAAACCTTGAGCCGGAACGCGTCGGCGATGCTCGCCCCGGCGGCAAACGCGGCCAGTTGAACCACGTCCGTCACGACCCCCACAACGTGATCCGCCGCTTCTGCCCATAGTCCCTCGGCCAGGTCCACGGCGCCTTCAATGACATCATTGGTCAGTTGATACGCCGTGTAGGTCAGCATGAGTTCGCCCAGCCCCGGAGCGAACGGGGTGGCGATCAACAGCGCGACATTAAAAATATCGGAGACTATTTTCTTGAAATTGTCCCACCAGGCCCACCGCGCCTTGCGATCGGAATCGGCGGTCGACACGGCGATGTCCCGAGCGTCATTGAGAATCTTGTTCAGTTTGTTTTGATAAAGATGTACCCAGAGGTCGCCTGTGATCGGCGCAATGTCGAAACTCAATCGCGGGTTATCGATCGGCACATCCCGCCAGCTCGGGCGTGGATCCAAGGCTTCCTTTCGACGCCATTTGACCTCGAACAGGCGTTGTTGCAGCCCTCCGAAGAAATGCCCGCGTTGCGAATGGTCGATGAACCGGCTGAAGAACTGGCGGTACGTTATCCCGGTGGAAGCGATAAGCGCGTCGTCGCGCAACTGCCGCGTCAATTCGTTCATGAACGCGACAGTCGAGGGGTATTGCTTGATCGGGTGCTGCGGATCCTGCGGCACATAGGCGATCACCGGCATCACCTCGTGCGATGGCCCCAGGTCCGCAGTGATCAGCACGATCCCGGTCAAGCGGTTGTCGAGAATGGACAGGTCGGCAAATTGCACAGGCTTGCCTTTCCAGGTGGTGTTGCGCTGGCCTTCCAGCATTTCAATGACCATGTCGCGGGCATCGGCGTCGATCTCGCCGGCCATCGTCGCCTGTTCCGCGGCGGCTCTGAAAGCGGCTTTCTCGCTTTCAACGATACGGCTTTGGAGCCAATATTTTGCGACGCCATCGCGGGGCAGTAACTGTTCTTCCAGGTATCGGGTGTAGCGGGCGCCGATGTCCAGCTCACGGCACAAGGCCTGAAACCTTGCGATGGAGAGCTTGTGTTTGATGGGCAAGACATCGAAATGATCACGATCATCGGGCTGACTGATGAAGTCCGAGTCCGGTTCGCAGGATTCACTTAGCGCGAAGTTGTGCAGTGCGGCGTCGATCAGCGAAACAGTACGGGTGACGACCCCCCTGGACGTATCGATGACATACCAGGGCTGCTCTTTGGGCAGGTAAAGATGCAGATACGTTTTTTTAACGTCGACATCGATATCCAGTTTTTTCAGTGCATCGGTGAGTAGGGGCTCGGCAAATTCATAAACGTTTTGCAACCGGTCGAGAAAACGATCCACCTTGTTGCGGGAAGACCAGAGTTCGAGGCCGGCTTTTTGTAAGCGGGATTGATCAAGTGCGGTGGCTGTCCTGATCCAGGGCGCGGGCGCTTTTTCGGCGCGGCCCAGTTCCCGGACATTTCGCAATGAAGTGCTTTGAAAGACTGGATGAATCCGGTTTTTGATCAGTTCGTAGTGCCGGCCTTTATGATCGGTAGTCGACGTACTTCCTTGTAAGTCAGGCATGTTGTTAATAAACCTTGAGTGTTGATGGGAGTCATCAGCCTAACGCCCAAGGCTCAAAGTAAAAGCCTGAATTATTGTTGCTTGAACAGTGTTCTTGCTCCCAACGCATTGGAATTATCCATGCCGAAAATAATTAATTACCACCGCACAACGTAATGGTTCCGTTAACGCCGCGCGACATCAGTCGGCAAGCAACCTGTTTTGCTGCCGGGTTGCAGGTACGGCATGAGAATCGGTGCCATGCCTTTGAGCACCTGCACCGGCAACGCCGAGGTGAACTTGTAGGCTTCGGCTGTTTGCCCGGGCACGAATGCGGTCAAGGTGCCGAAGTGTGAATCGCCAATGTAGAAGACAAACGTCGCCGTCCGGTTGATGGATTTGGAGCTCAGAATCCTCCCGCCTGAACCAATCGCTTCAATGCGGTTGTCCCCTGTACCCGTTTTGCCGCCCATGGCCAACGGTTTGCCATCCGGGGTTACAAAACTGCCGGACACCCGTTTCGCCGTACCGGCATCCACCACTTGCGACAAGGCTTCGCGCATGGCCGTGGCGACTTCGGACGGCATGACTCGTTTGCCGACGTCCGGATCATTGATCAATTTGGTTTCATACGGTGTGTTGGCCGCGAAGTGCAGGCTGTCGATACGCAGGGTCGGCATGCGCACACCGTCGTTGAGGATGGTGCCGATCAGTTCCGCCAATGCAGCCGGACGGTCGCCGGAACTGCCGATGGCGGTGGCCAGTGAGGGCACCAGGTGATCGAACGGATAGCCGACTTTCTGCCAGCGCTGGTGAATGTCGAGGAATGCCTCGATCTCCAGCATGGTGCGGATGCGACTGTCGCGGGCACCCTTGTGTCTGCTTTTGAACAGCCAGCTGTAGACTTCCTGGCGTTCGAACTGGCTGGCTTTGACAATGTCGCCCCACTTGGCGTCGGGGTGATTGAGCAGGTAGCCCATCAGCCACAGGTCCAGCGGGTGAACCTTGGCGATGAAGCCCTGGTCCGGCAAGTCGTAGGAGCCGGGAGCGTAGGCCTCGTAGAGCCGCACGAGACGCTCGTCAGTGAGCTTTTCAGTGAGCTTGGCACCGGTGAGGTGCGAGCGCACGAAGGCGTTGAAGCTTGCCTGACTGGCCTGTGGCAGCAGGTAGCGGTGCACGGCGGCCAGGCGGATCGGGGTCGGGCGCATGCTGTCGAGGAAGGTCTCGAGCCGGTCCTGGGTGTCTTTGTTCTTGTACTTCTTCCAGAACTTGAGCAGGAAGGAAGTGCCCTCGCGGTCGGCGAATTCGGCCAGGTATTCCTGGCGCCGCGGGTCGCGGTCGTCCTTGAGCATTACGGCACTGCTGTTCGGGCCGGAGTAGGTGGTGTAGCGCACCAGGTCACGCATCAGGCGAATGAACGGCAGGTTGATCGACTCGCGCAGGGCATCGCGCAGGGTCGGTATGCGGTCGTTGTCTTCCTTGCGGAAGTTGTTGAACACGTGCAGGCCGCCACCGGTGAAGAACGCCTCGCCGGGGCTGGCGGAGTATTTGCGGTCCAGGGCTGCGCCGAGCATTTTTTTCAGGTCGCGGTCCTTGTTCTCGATCAGGTAATCGACCGCCCAGCGGCTCAGGCGGTCTTGCTCCGGCACGTCGACTTTCTTCAGTTCCGGGACGGCCATGCCGGCGTATTTGTCGTGCAGCTCGGAGATGATTTGCAGGTAGGTGGTCAGCACGCGCATTTTTGCGGTGGAGCCCAGCTCCAGTTTGCTGCCTTCGTTGATGTCGAATGGCTGGTCGGTGCTGTCGGTCTGCACCCGTACCCGCGAGCCGTCCGGGGTCAGTTCGAACAGGGTGAAGCTGTAACGAACCTGGGTGGTGCTGGTGGGGGTCAGAAGGCGTTCGCCGATCAGGCCGATTTGCGTGGCAAAAGCGGGGTCGGCCAGTTTTTTCAGGTACTCGGTGGCCTCGGCTTGCAACTCGCCTTGCAGGGTGCTGGTGGCGGACAGGTCGAGGCGGTCGAGGTCATACAGCGGGCGATTGAGCATGCCGGCCAGGCGGCTGCGCGCGACACTGATGCCCTTGTTGGCTTCGATCGGTTGAATGGTCGGCTGGGTGGCCCAGTCGCGGTAGGTCAATTTGCTGGCCAGGGCGGCGGCGGCGAACTGAGCGTCGATCACATTGTTTTGCGCCAGCAGGCGAATATGGCTGTCGGTGAGGTCGGCGAGTTCATCGTGACCCTTGGTCAGGTAATGCGACGGGCGGCGCTGGGCAATCATCAGCGACAGCATTTCACGCAGGGCCAGGCCTTTTTCCGCCATGGTTTTTGGGTCCGTTGCTGTGCTGGTCAGGACTTCGTTGGCCTTGTTGAAGTCGGAGCCATACCACACACGCAAGCCCTCAGCCATGCCATGCACTTCGCCGTGGCCCGGTACGGCCGACAGCGGTACGCTGTTGAGGTAGTCGCGAACCACGTTCTGCCTGGCTTCGAGGGTTTGTGGCCCGGCCTGATAGGCGCGTACGGTGGCGGAGATCATCTGGCGAATTTTTTCCGCGCCATTGACCGTCAAGCCATCGGGGGAGTGCCGGTACTTTTCCAGTTGCGTGGCCAGGGTACTGCCGCCGGCGGATTGGCCGGGTACGTGAAACAGCTTGGCCACCTGTGACCACGCCGCCATGCCGAACCGCGGCCAGTCCACCGCCGGGTTGGCCAGCGGTTGCCTGGGGTCCAGCAGAAAGCGGTTCTCGATGAACAGCAGGCTATTGACCACTACCGGCGGGATCGCGGCAAAGGTTGAATAAAGCTGTTGCGGATAGTTGTACTGGTACAGCGGCGCTGCGCGGCAATCGGTGATCGACAGCCCGGCCTGGATTTTCTCGGCATAAGGCACGAACAGGCCTTTGTCGCTGTACTTCAACAGCGCCGGAGAAAAGCGGGTTTGCGCCTCAACGACGAAATTGCGCTTGATCAGGCGCGGCAGGAATTCATCCAGCGAGCTGTAGCCCAGACGCCGATCGAACGGACCGTCGCCCGGATAGCGAATCGCATCGCTAGGGCCGGGCTTGAGCTCAAAGCTCAGGGACGCTGCGTATTTGCTGACTTCCCGGGCCTGGAATTTCGAGGTACGCATTTCCCTCGCAGCCGCCAGCCCCACGACAATCGCGATGATCAGCAGCAATAGCCAGAACGCTCCCCATCCGTGTTTGGAACGGCGGGGTTTTTCAGGTGGCGGCGCTTCATCCTCACGTTCAGTCGGAACCACGGTTTTACTCGAATCGGTTTGCCACAAAGCGCCCATAGTCGACTGATCCATTTACGCAGATTGATCGGACTTGACTCAAGCTTAGACGGTGGTTGGCGAGGGTGAAAAAAAATCTGAAGGGTAAAATGTCGGGCAATGGCCTAATGCCAGTCAGCTAAGGGGGCGACCAGCGCTGATTAGCCTGTGGCGAGGGAGCTTGCTCCCGCTGGGCTGCGTAACGGCCCCAATACCGGTAATTGCGCTTCGTCTGATAAATGGGATCAGCCGGATTGCGCCTGCTACGCAGGCGAGCGGGAGCAAGCACCCTCGCCACAAAAGCAGTCGGCTGGAATGCTTGTTTTAGACATGTCGAAGGGGGAAATACGGCTTTGGCAGGGGCATGACGATGCACCATTGTTGTGCAATACTCCGCGCCGTTTAAATGGCGAAAATTCCTACAATATCCAGGTGATGCCTCTCCAAAAGTCGCGTTATTGCCGGGGTTTATGGCTGAATTTAGTGGTTTATATAGTGAATGTCTCTGTCGTCAGCTTTTTATACTGCCCGACCCGCTGATCTTGCAGGTTTTGTCCTACAGGATGGTTCTGCTTACAAGGCAGGCCCGGTTACTCGAAGCAACTGGCTTATCGGTCGGGGGCTTCAACGCTCGGTGGTCATATCCAACAACAAGATGAGGTGCCCCTTATGCCCGTAGGCAATCACCAGCCTAACGGCGAGACCGCTCAGGGCGGTCCGCTTAAACGTGAACTCGGCGAGCGGCATATTCGCCTGATGGCACTCGGTGCCTGTATCGGCGTCGGTCTGTTCCTCGGTTCAGCCAAGGCCATCCAAATGGCCGGCCCCGCGATCATGCTGTCCTACATCATCGGCGGTCTGGCGATCCTGGTGATCATGCGTGCCCTCGGCGAAATGGCCGTGCACAACCCGGTCGCCGGCTCGTTCAGCCGTTACGCCCAGGACTACCTCGGCCCGCTGGCGGGCTTCCTGACCGGCTGGAACTACTGGTTCCTGTGGCTGGTGACCTGCGTCGCGGAAATCACTGCCGTGGCGGTGTACATGGGCATCTGGTTCCCCGACGTGCCGCGCTGGATCTGGGCGCTTGCGGCGTTGATCAGCATGGGCTCGATCAACCTGATCGCAGTCAAGGCCTTCGGTGAGTTCGAGTTCTGGTTTGCCCTGATCAAGATCGTCACTATCGTTGCGATGGTGTTCGGAGGCATCGGCATCATCGCCTTCGGTTTCGGCAACGATGGCGTGGCCCTGGGCATCTCCAATCTGTGGAGCCACGGCGGTTTCATGCCCAACGGTGTAACTGGCGTGCTGATGTCGCTGCAGATGGTGATGTTCGCCTACCTGGGTGTGGAGATGATCGGCCTGACCGCCGGTGAAGCGAAGAACCCGCAGAAAACCATCCCCAATGCGATCGGCTCGGTGTTCTGGCGGATTCTGCTGTTCTATGTCGGTGCGTTGTTCGTGATCCTGTCGATCTACCCGTGGAACGAAATCGGTACCCAGGGCAGTCCGTTCGTAATGACCTTCGAGCGTCTGGGCATCAAGACCGCAGCCGGCATCATCAATTTCGTGGTGATCACCGCGGCACTGTCGTCCTGCAACGGCGGCATCTTCAGCACCGGGCGCATGCTCTACAGCCTGGCGCAGAACGGCCAGGCCCCGGCGGGTTTCGCCAAGACCTCGAACAACGGCGTACCGCGGCGTGCGCTGCTGCTGTCGATCTTCGCCTTGCTGCTGGGCGTGCTGCTGAACTACCTGGTACCGGAGAAGGTCTTTGTCTGGGTGACGTCCATCGCCACCTTCGGCGCGATCTGGACCTGGGTGATGATCCTGTTGGCCCAGCTCAAATTCCGCAAAGGCCTGAGCGCCAACGAAGCGGCCGGCCTGAAATACCGTATGTGGCTGTACCCCGTCAGCTCTTATCTGGCGCTGGCGTTCCTGGTGCTGGTGGTCAGCCTGATGGCGTACTTCCCGGACACCCGCGTGGCGTTGTATGTGGGACCTGCGTTCCTGGTGCTGCTGACGGTGCTGTTCTATATGTTCAAGCTGCAACCGACGAATGTTTCGCAAGGTGCGGTGCGTTCGGCTTCGTAAGTCGTAACCGTTGTAGGAGCGAGTTCGCTCCGGGCGGCGTTCCGACGATGGTTTTTAACGAAGACGCGTGTTTACTGACAAAGCGCGGCGTTCTTGAGTCCATCGCGAGCAAGCTCGCTCCTACAATATTGCGGTCGATCCTTGGGCTGCCTGAGCAGTACGGTTCAAACGCTTATTGAACTCAAGCCAGGTCGCCAGCAACGCCATCAACCCGGCCCCCACCAGGGCCGTGAAGATCTGCATGGCAACAGCATCGTCGGTCAACGCATTGACCATGTCCGCCAAGGGCGCCAGCAACACGCCCAGGCAGAAAATCTCCAGGGAGAAACGGCCCATTCGGCAACTTTGTTGCGCGAGCCAGTTTTGCGTCCATCCGCTGTCGGGAATCAGCTTCGCCGTGACGTAGGCCAATGCGAGGAAATGCAGCAGGCGCACGGGGGACAGGTCGGTCTTGCTGATGGGATACAGCAGGTTCTTCAGGTTCGCCGGCACCACGGCATCGTGTAGATCTGGCCAGCGCCACAGGACGGTCATCACGCCCGCGGCCACTGCATACAGCGCCGCACTGACAAACAACGGCTGGCGTAGCAATGGGCGAGTGTCGGGCAGGCGCGGGCGCTGGCTGTGAATCGCAGCGGCACCGCCGAGTACGAACAGCAACTGCCAGGCAACCGGGTTGAAATACCACACGCCGTCCTTGATGGCCGCCAGGTTCCAGCCCGCCAGTGGCACCATCAGATACAGCGCCAATGACATCGCGACCACCACCCAGGCCTTGCGCACCAGTACGGGCAGCACCAGGGGCAAACCCGCCAACAGCACGATGTACAGGGGCAACGGGTCCATCAGGTTCGGCTTGAAGCGCAACAGCAGTTCATCGATCAGGGCCTGCTGCGGGTTGCTGATGAAGTGATGCATGCCCATTTCCTCCACCAGGTCCCGTGTTTCCACATGGCTGTTGGCGAAAAACACAATGCCCATCAGCATCGCCAGCAGGAAGATATGCACCACGTAGAGCACCCACACCCGACGCAGGATTTTCACGCAGGTGATCAGAACGCCTTCGCGCGCCAGGACTTTGCCGTATGCCAGCACGGCCGCGAAACCTGCAAGAAACACGAAAACCTCGGCGGCATCGCTGAAACCGAAGTTACGCAGGGTGATTTGCCCCAACGGGTTGTGGGGCACGTGATCCCAGAAGATGAAGATCAGTGCCAGACCACGAAAAAAGTCGATCCGGTGATCGCGCGCTAACGTCATGACAGCAGGCTCGTAACAGCAGGTAAAAATGGGATCGGCCGTGGGCGCAAAAGGCCCCGCGCCCAAGCGGCGGCGCGCAGGGTGGACTGATTCACGAGCAATTGCAAAACCGGGATATTACCGGATGTCTCGGGCATTGCCCCGAGGCTCAACCGCTGGTCTGAAAGGTCCGTTAACCTGCGCTTTCTGACAGTAGACAGGCTCCAATATTAATGAGCGCAACGCTCTTAAAACGGGAGCCTCACATGAGACTGTTGTGGAAGGGGCTGTCCAGTTACACGGTGATCGGGGTCGCCAACACCCTGATTCACTGGCAGGTATTTTTCCTGTTGAGCGTGGCAGCCGGCCTCAGTCAGGCGCTCAGCAACCTGGCAGCCTTCTGCGTGGCTGCCTCGTTTTCCTTCTACATGAACGCGCAATTTACCTTCGCCGCCAGTGCCACGGTCGCAGGTTATCTGCTATTTCTTTTCGGTATGGGGGCGTTGAGTCTGGGTGTCGGCCATCTGGGCGACGTCTGGCGATTGCACGGTTTGCTCACCGTGACCCTGTTTTCGGCGTTGAGCCTGGTGTTCGGCTTCCTGTATTCCAAATACGTGGTGTTTCGTGAGCGTGATCGATGAAAATCTCGCTCATTGTCCCGGTGTTCAATGAAGAGCAGGCGATCAACCTGTTTTATCAGGCGGTGAGACGCGAGTTGCACCTGCGCGATGCCGAGGTCGAAATCGTGTTCATCAACGATGGCAGCTGCGACCGCACGGCCGAACAGGCTACGGCACTGGCCCAGGCGGATGATCAGGTCATGCTGATCAATTTTTCGCGCAACTTCGGTAAGGAACCGGCACTGTTTGCCGGTCTGGAACATGCCGGCGGCGATGCCGTGATTCCCATGGATGTCGACCTGCAGGACCCGATCAGTGTCATCCCGTTGTTGGTCGAACAATGGCAAAAGGGCGCCGATGTGGTACTCGCCAAGCGCCGTAATCGCGACGTCGACGGCTACCTCAGGCGCCACAGCGCGTCGATTTTCTACCATGTGCTCAATCGCATCGCCTACACCCGAATCGAGGAAAATGTCGGGGACTTCCGGCTGATGGATCGCAAGGTGGTCGACGTGATCCGTTCCTTGCCCGAGCACCAGTTGTTCATGAAAGGCGTGTTGTCGTGGGCCGGGTTCAACACGGCGGTGGTGGAGTATGAGCGGGCCGGGCGGGTGGCGGGGAGCAGCAAGTTCAATGGCTGGAAGCTGTGGAACCTGGCGCTGGAAGGCGTGACCTCGTTCAGCACCGTGCCGCTGCGCTTGTGGACTTACGTCGGTGGCGGCATTTCCATTTTCGCGGTGCTTTACGCGGTGTACATGGTGCTGGACAAGATTCTCTTCGGCAACAGCGTCCCCGGTTATCCGTCGCTGATGACGGCGATCCTGTTTCTCGGCGGCGTGCAACTGATCGGCATCGGCATCCTCGGCGAATACATCGGTCGCATCTATATCGAGGCCAAGCACCGGCCGCGCTACGTGATCAAGGACATCGTCGGCGGTAAAGACAGGGGCGGGCGTTAGCATGGGGCGGTTCAACGACTTCCTCGTTCGCGAGCTCAGCCGGCATCAGGTCTGGCGGTTTTTTCTGTTCGCAACCTTCTTATATGTCCTGCCGTTGATCCTCGCGGACTTCCCCTACATCGATGACAACTGGCGCTCGCTGGCGGCGGGCATGGCCTGGGCTGAACAGGGGCGACTGTTCGCCCAGTTGTTCTACAACGCCCTGACTTTCAGCCATGCCGCGCCGAACATCTTTCCCTTGCCCTTGCTGATCGCCACGCTGGCCATGGCGTCGGCGCTGACCAGCCTGACGTTCCATTACTTCCGCCAACCCACCGTCGCTTGTTGCCTGGTGCTGTTGCCGCTCTGGTACAACCCGTTCTTCCTGCAGAACCTGTCTTATCAATACGACGGTCCCACCACGTCCCTGAGCCTGGTGGCGGTGATCTACGCGATCACCTTTCGTCACCCTTTGCGCAGCGTGCAATGGCTGGTGCCGTCGTTCCTGATAGCACTGGCGCTGGGGTTGTACCAGGTCAGCCTGAATGTGTTCCTGGGCCTGTGTTGCCTGGAGTTGCTCAGGGCCGCCAACGATAAAACCGCCCCGGTGCCATGGGGCGAACTGCTGGGCTGGAAAGCCGCCCAGCTCATCCTCGGCGGGTTGATCTACAGCGTCAGTGCTGGTCCGTTCATGGACTCCAATCGCACAGCGTTGCTCGATTGGACGGCGCATCCTCTATTGCAGATCCAGATCAACATTGCCCGGGTCCTGGAAAAAGTCGTGCTGCTGTTCAATGGTGGATGGCTCTGGGTATTCGGTGGGTTGTTGCTGTTGGCGATGGCAGGGGCGGTGCGGCTGGGACTGAACGTAGCGGCGCGTCAGGACGGCGGACCGAAGAAGCTGTTGATCGGCGTGATGTGTTTGCTGACATTGCCGGTGGTGACGCTGCTGGTGTCCGGTGTCGCGTTGTTTTTCCGCGACTTCAACGAGGGCGCCCGCACCTTGATGGGCTTCGCCGTGCTGCTGGTGTTGCTGTGCTATTTGAGCCATCTGGCGCTGGCATCGACCCATGAACGACTGCCACTGTTGTTGATCATTCCGCTGCTGGCGATGTTGTCGCTGTCGTTCGCCTATGGTCGGGTGCTTACCGTGCAGAAAACCTTTGCGTCCACGGCGCTGGCCAGCCTTGATTACGACATCGTCAGCCATCGGGCACTGCGCGAGGCCAAGCGGATCTATATGTCGGTGACTTATTCCGACTACTGGTTGACGGCGGCGGCAGGCTCATTCAAGCAGATGCCGGTGCTGCACTACCTGCTCAATACCGACTTTTACATGCTGGCCGAGAATCTGCCGAAAGCGGGTATCACCAACGTGGTGGCGGAGCGGGAGCGGCGCAACGCGACGCGGGTTGGCTATCAGGGCTATGTGCCGCTGGTGGATAGCCAGTTCTACCGGATTTACCTGATCGGTGATTACGGTTTTATCGTGATGAAGGAGCCGGCCCCGAGCAAAACGCTGCGTTGGTGACGTGCGATTTCGACCGGGGCGGCGAGGTCATGCAGCTTCTATTTCATGAGGCTCGAAACTGTCCGCCCGCGCCATCTGCCACATCCGCGAATAAAACTCGCCATTCACCTCACCGGTCAGCAACTCGCCTGGCTTGAGGAACACATGCAACTGCGAGAACAGCTTGATCTCGGTCGCCGACATGCGTCGCACCAGGTGCTTGGCGGACAACTGCGACGGGTGTTCGAGGCCGGCGGCGGCGAGCATTTCCGCCAGGGCCTTGAGGGTGTTGCGGTGGAAGTTGTAAACCCGCTGGGCCTTGTCCGGCACCACCAGCGCGCGCTGGCGCAAGGTGTCCTGGGTGGCGACGCCGGTCGGGCATTTATTGGTGTGGCAGCTCTGCGACTGGATGCAACCGATGGCGAACATGAAGCCGCGCGCCGAGTTGGCCCAGTCGGCACCGATAGCCAGCACACTGGCGATGTCGAAGGCGCTGACGATCTTGCCGCTGGCGCCGAGTTTGATCTTGTCCCGCAGGTTCAGGCCCACCAGGGTGTTGTGCACAAACAGCAGGCCTTCGCGCATCGGCACGCCGATGTGATCGGTGAACTCCACGGGCGCGGCGCCGGTGCCGCCTTCCTTGCCATCGACCACGATGAAGTCCGGGAGGATGCCAGTCTCCAGCATGGCTTTGGCGATGCCCATGAACTCCCATGGATGGCCGAGGCAGAACTTGAAGCCCACCGGTTTGCCGCCGGACAGTTCACGCAGTTGTGCGATGAAATGCATCATTTCGATGGGGGTGGAAAACGCGCTGTGGCGTGACGGTGACACGCAGTCTTCGCCCATCAGGATGCCGCGGGTTTCGGCGATTTCTCTGGTGACCTTGTGCTTGGGCAGGATGCCGCCATGGCCGGGCTTGGCGCCCTGGCTCATCTTGATTTCGATCATCCGCACCTGCGGCGTCCGGGCTTGCGCCGCGAAGCGTTCCGGGTCGAAACGGCCGTCGCTGGTGCGGCAGCCAAAGTAACCGCTGCCCAGTTCCCAGGTCAGGTCGCCACCGTTTTCCCGGTGATAGGGGCTGATGCTGCCTTCGCCGGTGTCATGGGCGAAGTTGCCGAGCCTGGCGCCCTGGTTCAACGCGCGGATGGCGTTGGCGCTGAGGGAGCCGAAACTCATGGCCGAGATATTGAACACCGACGCCGAATACGGCTGGGTGCACTGCGGGCCGCCGACGGTGACGCGGAAACTGCTCGGGTCGCTCAAGGGCGCGGGGCGCATGGAGTGGCCGATGAATTCGAAACCCGACTGGTACACGTCAATCAGCGTACCGAAGGGTTTGTCGGCGGTTTCGTTCTTGGCCCGGGAGTAGACCAGCGAGCGCTGGGCCCGGGAGAAGGGCAGGGCGTCGCTGTCGGATTCGAGCAGGTACTGGCGGATTTCCGGGCGGATGCCTTCGACCAGGTAGCGGATATTGCCGAGGATCGGGTAATTGCGGCGCACTGCGTGGGGACTTTGCAGCAGATCGAACAGGCCGATCAGGCTGAGGACGGCGGTGACGGCGGTAATCGGCCAGAGCCAGTCGTACTCAAGAAACGGCAGGCTGGCGAGGGTGAAGATCACGCAGACGGCAAAGAAGGCGTAGCGGCTCAGGAGTGACAGGCTCATACGGTTTCCTTGGGTTTGGACTCAATAAATTTGGCTAAACACAAAACACTGTGGGAGCGAGCCTGCTCGCGAAGGCGGCAGTTCAGTCGACATTAATGTTGAATGAAAAATCGCTTTCGCGAGCAGGCTCGCTCCCACATGAAAAGCAAAGCGTTCCACAGTTGGCATTCAGGCAGTTTGTGCCTGCAGAAAAATCGAAAACAGCTCGGACTGGGACTTGATCCCCAGCTTGCTGTACATGTGTTTCTTGTGGACCTTCACGGTTTCGACCGAGATTTCCAGCTTACGGGCGATTTCTTTACTGGAGCAACCGCTGAGCATCAAACGCCCGACATCCAGTTCCCGGGCCGTCAACTGCGCGCCTTTGAGTTGCTGCACCGAGGCCTCCAGCTGTACCCGCCAATCGGCTTGCGGTGGTGCGGGGGCCAGGGCCACGACTTCGTTGATTTCATAGGGTAGACGCTGGCGCAACAGGCCGAGCACCCACGGCTGGATCAACGACAACAAGGCGATCTGCTGGCCGCTGAAGCGCTGCGTGCTACCCAGCGACAGGCACAGCGTGCGCTCGCCCTCGAGCTGACAATTGAACTGGATTTCATCGGCCACCACATTCAGACGAAAGTAGCGCTGGTAATACTCGGTCAGCTCGAAGTGCTCCGGAGCCACTTCGGACAGGCGATACAGCCCGGTGCGCGATTGCTCGCGGCAGGCGATGTAGAACGGGTCGAGCAGGTACAGCCCGCGCAGGTAATCCTGGAACAACTGGTCGGGGCTGCCATCCTCGCCGGGGCACTCGGCGAACACCTGCGGGCGCTGGTCGGCGCTGAAAAGCAGGGCCACCCAGCTGTCGAAGGACACGTACTGGTCCAGCAACCGGACGAGCTGGGTCCAGAAATTGGGCTTGTCCAGAGCGTCGATCAGTTGCCCCACCGAGCGGTGCCAGGCGATGTCGTCCAACGAGAGTGCCATGCATCTACCCCTATCGTGTTACCCCAGCGGCGTAATTCCCCGCCCGGTTGCTTGCTGCGCATACTGGCGCACAGACACCGACCGGGCAATCTTTCTGCCGCCCGGCCCATGACAAGGAATACCCATGAAGGTCGAACTCGCCCAATTGGCAGGCCGTGACAACGACACGGCCTACAACCTCGAACGCACCCTGGCGGCGATGGCTGCGTGCGCTGCCGATACGCAACTGATCCTGTTCCCTGAAGGCCACTTGATGGGCTTCCCTTCGGCGCAGTCCGTAGACGAGGTGGCCGAGGCGCTGGACGGACCGTCCGTCAGTGCGGTGATCGCCGCCGCCCGCCAGCGCAATATCGCCGTGGCCATCGGCATGGCCGAGAACGACAACGGCCGTTTCTACAACACCACGCTGTTGATCACTCCCGAAGGCATCGCGCTGAAATACCGCAAGACGCACTTGTGGGCTTCGGATCGCGGGGTCTACGAGGCGGGCGATCGCTACGCCACCTGCCTGTTCAACGGCGTGCGCGTGGGCCTGCTGATTTGCTACGACATCGAATTCCCCGAAAGCGCCCGCGCCCTGGCGCAACTGGGGGCCGAACTGTTGATCGTCACCAACGGCAACATGGACCCGTACGGCCCGACCCACCGCACCGCGATCATGGCCCGCGCCCAGGAAAACCAGGCGTTTGCGCTGATGGTCAACCGGGTGCAAGAGGGGGACGGTGGTTTGTTGTTTGCCGGTGGCAGCGCATTGGTCGATCCGTTGGGCACATTGTTGTTCGAAGCCGGGCGCGAGGAAGGGCAGTTTGCGGTTGAACTGGATCTGAACCAGTTGACGGCGGCGCGCCAGGATTATCGGTATCTGGATGATCAGCGGCTGAAGTTGCCGGGGGAGAGGGTTGAGCATGCGTCCGGGTTACGGGAGCTGATGATTCCCAAGGGCTGAAGATCAAAAGATCGCAGCCTGCGGCAGCTCCTACATTGATCGCGGTCCCCTGTAGGAGCTGCCGCAGGCTGCGATCTTTTTACGATTTATCTGACTCAACGTCGAAGAACAACAACACAACACCCGTAATTTGCGCCGAACTCGGCTCTGCCATAAATCCAATAAAATTCGGAGTAGTCGCTCATGGCTCGTTTGCAACGCACCCTGTCACTGGGGTCGGTGGTGCTGTTTGGCATCGCCTACATGACGCCGATCATTGTACTCGGCACCTTTGGCATCCTCGCCCAATCCACCGCCGGCATGGTGCCGGCCGCGTACCTCGCGGCGCTGGTGGCGATGTTCTTCACCGCCATGAGCTACGGGCGCATGGCCTCGGCGTTCCCGGTGGCCGGCTCGGCCTACAGCTATGTGCGCAAGGCCATCAGCCCGAAACTCGGGTTCATTGCCGGTTGGGCGGTGCTGCTCGATTACCTGTTCCTGCCCATGGCGATCTGGCTGATCGGCGCGGCCTACCTCAACTCCGCATTCCCGGCCGTGCCGCAGTGGATCTGGGTGCTGGCGTTCATCGGCATCACCAGCGCGATCAATATCGTCGGCCTGAAACTGGCCAACGGCATCAACGCCTTGCTGATGCTGGTGCAGTTCCTGGTGCTGATCGCCTTCGTCGCGTTGTGCGTGCATTACGTCGGCGGTGATGCGAGCACGCCGTTGTGGTCGATCAAACCGTTTTTCAACGGCGACATGCAGATGCCGCTGATCATGAGCGGCGCGGCCATCGCCTGTTACTCGTTCCTCGGTTTCGACGCGGTCAGCACCCTGACCGAAGAAACCCGCGATCCACGCCGTACCATTCCCCGGGCGATCATGCTGATCACCCTGATCGGCGGGCTGACTTTCGTCGGCGTGTCGTACTTCGTGCAGATCGCCCATCCGTCGTTCCAGTTCGACAGCGTCGACTCGGCGGCCTACGAAATTGCCCGCAACATCGGTGGCGACCTGTTCGTCTCGATCTTCCTGATCGGCCTGATCGTCGGCCAGTTCGCCTCGGGGCTGTCGGCCCAGGCCAGCGGTTCACGGCTGCTGTATGCCATGGGGCGCGACGGCGTGTTGCCGAAAGCGTTTTTCGGCACCTTGCACGAACGCTTCGGCACGCCGATCAACAGCATCCTGCTGTGCGCGGTGGTGGCGTTGCTGGCACTGAAATTGGACGTCACCACCTCGACCTCGTTCATCAATTTCGGCGCGTTCCTGGCGTTCAGCCTGGTCAACCTGTCGGTGATCTTCCATTACTGGATCGGTGGCGAGAAAAAAGGCCCGCGCGAATTCGTGCTGTTCCTGCTGTTCCCGTTCATCGGCCTGGCGGCGGACTTGTGGCTGATGGTCAGCCTCGATCACCTGGCGGTTTACCTGGGCCTGAGCTGGCTGGCGATTGGCGTGGTGTACCTGGCGGTGTTGACCGGTGGTTTCCGTCGGCAGCCACCGGAGATGGATTTCCAGGAAGCGCTCTGAGGCGTCGTCAGGCGGCCGGCCGGGATTGGCGTAGCGGCAGTTGTACGCGAAATGTAGTACCGGCCCCCGCTTATGCGTTCTCCGTTACGGTGATCAGCGGTATCTGCAAGGTAAACAGCGCGCCCAGGCCCGGACCGTCGCTGTGGGCGGTGAGGTGGCCGTTCATCTCGATGGCCGCCAGCGCGCAGCTGTGCAGGCCGAAACCATGACCTTCCTTGCGGGTGGTGAAACCGTGGGCAAAAATCCGCGTCATGTTTTCCGCAGCGATACCTTCGCCGTCATCCTTGACGCTGATTTCCAGGAAAGTGTCGTCGATGATTCGCACACCGAGGGTCATTTCCCTGGGCCGGTTGTTGAGGTCGGACATTGCGTATTTGGCATTGCTGATCAGGTTGATCAGGATTAGCAGCAAGCGGTGTTTGTCAACCATCACCTGAGGCACCTCGCTGTATTCCCTGATCACTGTGACGTGGTGCCGGGTCAGCGCGCCGGCATTCATGTGCAGGGCGTCCTCGAGCAGTTCGCTGATGTACAGCGGTTCGGTGATGCTGTGGGCCCCGGTATAGGATTGTTGGGTGGCAACGATGTCCTTGATGTGGTCGACGCTCTTGCTCATCTGCCCCAGTTCGTCGGCCACTTCCTGCTGTTCGTGAGCGATGGCGTCGACCAGTTTATTGAGATAACCGGGCAGCAGCTTGCCCTTGTCGTCCTGAGTCAGGAAATGCCCAAGGTCTTGCGGGTGTTCGTTAATCAGTTGCATTGCCTTGCCCAGGCCCTGGGTCTTGCTGCTGCGAAGCTTTCGCGCAATCAGGTCGGAAGAAATATTCACGCTATTGAGCACGTTGCCGACGTTGTGCAGCACATTGGTCGCGATTTCGGCCATGCCGGCCTGGCGTGCGGCGTCGAGCAGTGCGCTCTGGGCATTCCTGAGCTCGCGGGTACGCTCCTCGACCCGTTGTTCGAGCACGTCATTGGCGGTCTGCAAGGCCGTATTGACCCGATTGATCTCGGCGAAGCTGCGGATCAGGCGGATGGTCAGCCAGATCAATACCAGCACCAGCAAGACGGAAAGCAGCAATAGGTAGAAATGGTACTTCTTGTCGGTCTTCTCGGCTTGTTGCTGATCACGGTCGAGCATGCTGGTGATGTTGTCCAGACGATCGGCCACAGGGACCGCTTCGATCTCTTCGAGCAAGCTGTTGACGATCGGCTGCTCACGCAAAATCAAGGTAACGTGGTTGCTCAGGATCCTGATCGGGGCATGAAACTTCATGGGCAGGCGTTGCATGTTCACCGCCAGTTTGCTCAGCCCCACCTGGATGTCGGCGGCTTTGTCGGCGGAGGTGACCTGGGCGAACTCCAGGGCACTGAGCAACAGGTCATAGGTGTCGGTGGCGATGCTCTGCACTTGCAGCTTGTCGAGGTCAGGCAGGTTGGACAGTTGCGCCTGGATGTCGTCCTCGGCGGTGGGCAGGAAGGCCAGGGAGTTGCGCAACAAGGCATTGTGCGACTTGAACCGCTCCACCAGACGGGTCTTTTCCTGCATCGCCTGCAGAAAACCTTCGTGGGCATCGTCCCATTGCCGTGAGTTGTTGCGGCCATGACCGGACTCCATGGTGTCGAAGCGTTCCCATAGCCGGTTCATCTCGTTCATGGGTGAAACCAGAGGGTCGTAGTTATGCGAAATCGCCACCCTGGATTTGAGGATCTCGGTTTCCCACCGCGAGTCCTGCTGTTTGATCTGGCGTACCAGATCCCGGGACTCGGTGTATGCCACGGTCCGTGCCGAGCTGGATTTGAGGTAGAGAAAGACCAGTGCGGAAGCCAGGGTCACGGCGATGATCCCGAGAAACAGCAGGCTGGCGCGACGAGAAATTTTTCTCATGGCTGCCCCTCCCTTTTTCCGCTCAGGGTCTTGAGGAACTTGATGATCAACGCTTTGTCTTCCACGCTCGGCATGCGCCCCAACTGATACTGGAACATGACGTCCACGGCTTTTTCGAGGGTGGGCGCCGAGCCGTCGTGAAAGTAGGGGGCGGTCAGCGCGACATTGCGCAGGCTCGGGACCTTGAACACCGAGCGGTCCGCTTCGTCACCAGTGATGTTGAACCGTCCCTGGTCGGTCACGGTCGGGTTGCCGCGATCGGCGATGTAATCACCGAACACCCCGAACTTCTGGAACATGTTGCCACCGATGTTCACGCCCTGATGACAGGCAATGCAGCCGTAGTCCTTGAAACGCTGATAGCCGTATTTCTCCTCGAGGGTCAGGATGTCCGTATTGCCCAGCAGGTATTGATCGAAACGGGATCCGGGCGTGAGCAAGGTGCGCTCGTAGGCGGCCAGGGCGCTCTGTATGTTGGCCTTGGTCACTGCATTCGGGTACGCCGCGCTGAAGCCTGCGCGGTAGTCTGCATCCTCATTGATCCGCTGGACGATGGTGTTCCAGTCGCTGCCCATTTCGTGGGGACTGGTAATGACGACGTTGCTCTGCGCCTCGAGTGTTTCGACGCGACCGTCCCAGAACTGGCGAAAGTTGAGGCTGGCGTTGAACACCGTCGGCGTGTTGATCGATACCGGTCGTCCATCGAAGCCGAGGGAAAACGCGCGGGTGTCGGCCCCGCTCTTGTCCAGTTGATGACAACTGGCGCAGGACAGGGTGTTGTTGACCGACAGGCGCGGATCACTGAAGAGCCTGCGACCGAGTTCGACCTGATTGGGGTTCTGTTTCGGTATCTCGGGCAACGGTTTGAGCGGTTCGTCCAGCGGCGCGGCACCGGCGACTGCACAGAACCCGTAAAGCAGGAGCGCAAACGCTCGATGCGCAAGGGGCACTGGCGATTGCCTGGCGAACTCGACGCCGGGCTGCAGTTTCCGGCTGTTCATGAGTCGTCTCGTTGTTCTGCCCACCCGAAGGCCAGCAGCTGCGCAAAAGCGTCTGCCGGCAAGGCCTTGCTAAAGTAGTGACCTTGGCCTTCCTCACATTGATGGGCCTTGAGAAACGCCAGTTGTTCCTCGGTCTCGATGCCTTCGGCGACGACATTCAGTTCCAGGCTCCGGCCCAGGCTGATGATCGCGCCGACCAGGGCGGCGTCGTTGCTGTCATTGCTCAGGCCACGAATGAACGACTGATCGATTTTCAGCACATCGATGGGGAACCGGCGCAGATAGCTCAAGCTGGAATAGCCGGTGCCGAAGTCATCGATGGCCAGCCACACTCCCAGCGTCTTGAGCCGGTGCAACGCGGTCATGGTCGCCTCGACGTTCTGCATCAGTACACCTTCGGTGATCTCCAGTTCCAGCAGGTAGGGGGGCATTCCCGTCTGTTGGAGTATCTGTTCGATGCCTTCGACGAAATCACGTTGACGAAAGTCGATGGCCGATGTGTTGACCGACATGCGGATCTCCGGCAATCCGGCTGCTTGCCAGCGTCGAGTCTGGCGACAGGCTTCGGCCAATACCCACTTGCTCAGTGGCACGATCAGGCCGCTGTCTTCGGCCACGGGGATGAATTCGGAAGGATAGATCCAGCCATTCCCGGGTTTTTGCCAGCGCACCAGCGCCTCGGCACCAACCACCCGTCCGCTGTGCAGTTCGATTTTCGGTTGGTAGTGCAGGACGAATTCGTGCTTTTGCAGGGCCTGACGAATGCCCGATTCGATGCTCTGCTGCTCCCGGGCACGCTGGTTCATGGCTTCGATGAAGAAACCGATGTCGTTCGGGCCGCTTTCCTTGATGTTACGCATGGCGGATTCGGCTTTTTTGATCAGGTCAATGGCCTCTAACCCGTCATCGGGATAAATGCTGATGCCCAGGCTGGCGGTGATGCTGATCTCCTTGCCGGCGATCGACTGTGGGCTGCGCACGGCACTCAGCAGTTTTTCGGCGATGCCACGGGTCTGCTGGGGGTGGTTGATGTCGCTGAGGATCACCACGAATTCGTCGGCGCCATAGCGAAAGACCGAGTCGGTCTCTCGCACGTACTTGAGCAGTTGTTGCCCGACCCGTTTGAGCATTTCGTCCCCGGCCGGGTGGCCCAGAGCGTTGTTGATGCGCTTGAACCGGTCCAGCCCGAGAAACATCACCACCAGATGCTTGTCATGGCGTCGGCAAGTGGCCAGCGACTGGCTCAGTCGATCACCCAGCAATGTGCTGTTGGGCAGCCCTGTGAGGGCGTCGTACTGTAGCAGGTGCGACACCTTGAGCAGTTCGTGGACCCGTGCCTCGATAGTCTGCTCAAGGCTCAACAACTTCAGCGCCGCGTCCTGTGCCAGCTGCCATTTCCAGGTCAGGGCATTGGCCATCTGGCGGATTTCCAGGGTGTCGAAAGGCTTTTTCAGAATCAGTAACTGGTCACCGAACTCCAGTCGTTCGGCCATGGCCTCCCAGCTGTAGTCGGTATAGGCGGTGCACAAGGCAATTTGCAGGTTCGGGTCGGCATTCCACAGGTGTTCAATGGTTTCCAGGCCGTCCCAGCCGGGCGGCATACGCATGTCGATAAATGCCAGGGCATAGGGGCGGCTATCGGCCAGTGCACGTTCGACCAGCTCCAGGGCTTCCTTGCCCTGGTAGGCAGAGTCGAGCTGGAAGGTGAGACGTGGTGATTGCCGAGTCCCGAACAGTGAGTGTTCGAGACTGTCCAGATCCACCTCGTCGCCGGTGCCCGGGGTGAGGATCTTGCGAAAATCGGCATGGATCGCCGGTGCATCGTCAATGATGAGAATACGTCGGTTGGTCTGGGGGAAAAGTGTTTTCATCCCTCATCCTCCCTGGAGGACGGGGGACCTATGCTCCCGTCCTTGAGCAGTCGGGTCGCTTGTTCAGGATTCACGGCCTCGCTGAAGTAGAGGCCTTGCGCGCTTGATAGCGGGGCGGCTGACTCTGGCGTGCGGGGCCGATCCGATGGCTGGACGCCTTCGGTAATGATGCCGATACCCAGGTCCCGGGCGAAGTTGACGATTGCCCGCAGGCCGTTGGCGCCAGCCGCATCCTGGGTCGCGCCGTCGATAAAGGATTGGTTGAGCTTCAGGTGATTGACCCGGTAGGTTTTCAGGTAATCGAATGATGAATATTCGGTGCCGAAATCATCGATGGCGATTTTTACCCCCAGCTCACGCAGGCGTGGCAGTACATCGTTTTGGGTCCACTTGGTTTGTGCCAGAGTCGCTTCGGTCACGTCAAAACGCAGGTCCCAGGGGGCGAGCTCCCATCGTGCAGTGGTGCGCAGCACGTCGTAAATGAGTTCCGGACCACTCTTTAGCTGCGCCAGGGACAGTTTGATCGCCATCACTGGGGGTGCCATTCCCTCGTTACGCCACAGGCTCATCTGCCGGCAGGCCTGATCCAGCACCCAGCGTCCGAGAGGGATGATGGCACCGGTCTTTTCCGCCGCGGGCACGAAAGCCGAGGCCGGCAGCTCGCCGCGCCGGGGATGGCACCAGCGCACTTGCGCTTCCATGCCCAGGATCCTGCCGCTGTGCATATCCACTTCCGGAACGTAATGCAGCGCCAGTTCATCGCTTTCGATGGCCGTCATCAAGTCCTTGGCGATGGCCATGCGTTCGGCCACCTCCTGAGTGATCTCCTGCGAGTGGAAGTGATATTGGTTGCGGCCCATTTCCTTGGAACGGTACAGCGCCATGTCCGCCTGGCTCAGCAGGCTGTCGGCGTCGAGGCAGGCGACGCTGTAGGTACTGATGCCGATGCTGACTGAAAGGTGCAGGGCATTGCCGGCGAGGTTGTACGGCGTCAGCAGCGCATCACGGATATTGGCCGCCATGGCGGCGGACTGGGTTGGATCGCTGACGTCCAGTTGCAGGATCGCGAACTCGTCTCCGCCCAGGCGTGCCACCACATCGTTTTCCCGCACGCCGTATTTGATGCGCCGGGCCACTTCCTGCAACAGCAGATCGCCCACCGGGTGGCCGAAGGTGTCGTTGATCCGTTTGAAGTGATCCAGGTCCAGATAAAAAACCGCGAATGCCTCTGCGCCTCGACGTGCGGCAGCAAAGGCCTGATGCAGGCGTTCGATCAGGGTGGCGCGGTTGGCCAGGCCGGTGAGCCCGTCCGTGCGGGCAAGCAAGGCCATTTTTTCTTCGGCCAACCGGCGTTCGGTAATGTCGAGAATGATCCCCTCGACTTCCAGCAGGCGACCGTCAAGGTCGCGTACGGGAATGTAGCGGTTCTCCACCCAGCGCCATGCACCCTGGCCGGTGCGCAGGCGAAATTCAATCGAGGCGCCCAACGCATGGCGGTCCAGCACCCGGGCCATGGCCGCATCGACACTGGCCTGATCTTCCGGGTGGATCAACTGCTGGGCCCAGTTGGCCGAGCTCACCAGATCGGCGGCGAGGTGACCGTAGCGGGTGATGTTATGGGAAATGTACATCAGCGGAAACGACGGCTCGCCACGTAACCGGTAAAGGATGGTCGGGCTGTTCTGCACGATGATATTGGCATCGGACAGTTCCCGGGTGCGTTCCTGGACCGCTTGTTCCAGCAGGTTCATCTTGAGCGCGGCGTCTTCGGTCATCTGCCATTTGACCGTGAGGGCGCTGGCCATCTGGCGTATTTCAATCGCGTCGAAGGGTTTCTTCAGAATCAGCAGGCGGTCGTTCAGCGCCAGTCGTTGGTCGATGTCCTCCCAGGAGTAGTCGGAGTAGGCGGTGCACAGCGCCACCTGCAGTTTGGGATCGACCTGCCACAACCGTTCGATGGTCTCCAGGCCATCCCAGCCTGGCGGCATTCGCATGTCGATGAAAGCCATGGCGTAGGGGCGATCGTTCGCGAGGGCGGCTTCGAGTTTGTCCAGGGCTTCGCGACCCTGGAACGCCGAGTCCAGCTCAAAGTGTTGAGTCGGCGTGGTGGACTGAGTGCCGAACAGGAGGTTTTCGGTTTGGCCCAGACTGTCATCCTCGACAGTGGTGGGGCTGAGTATTTTGGCGAAATCGGCATGAATCGACGCGGTGTCGTCGACGATGAGTATGCGGCGATTGATTTGCGGTAGCCGGAAAATCATTGATCGGCACCCACCGGGGTGCGCACGTTCAACTTCGGGAGCATCCTTTTCCCCTCCACAGACCTGCTTGCGGGCCGGTTGTATCATCCAGTGTGTGAGCATAGTTGTCAGTTCGTCACTTCGCCTGTCGGGTTCAAGGCGATGATTTGCGCCCGTGGCGGAAGATTCATCCAGCCTGTCATTCAGGCATGGGCAAGAAAGGACGTAGGCCCGCGCCCGCTATCGTGGCTATCCGAAGCAGAGCGAATCGCTACTGATGACCCTGGCCCTGATGAAGGCCCCGATGAAGGATGCGGCGCGGTTGATCCTGCACCACCAGGAACGCTGCGACGGCAGCGGTTTCCCCGACCGGCCCCGCAGCTGCTTCAGGCCAAGGCATGACGGCGGACGGTCGGACATGGGATCCTTGTGATTTCCATCAGGGTCCATGGCTGACACATGACATCTGCATCCGCTGTTTCACCGCGTATTATCCATATCGCCGCCGCCCTGCTGATCGGCCCTGATGGCCGCACACTGTTGGTACGCAAGCGCGGCACCACCGCGTTCATGCAGCCGGGTGGCAAGATCGAGCCCCATGAATTGCCGGTTCACGCCCTGGCTCGTGAGCTGGAAGAAGAGCTGGGTCTGGACATCGACCCGGCGCAGGCCGTTTACCTCGGTCACTTCTCGGCACCGGCCGCCAACGAGCCGGGTTTTGTCGTCCACGCCGAGCTATTTCAGCTGAATATTGATTCAAACGTAACCCCGGAGGCGGAGATCGAAGAAGTGATCTGGATCGACCCGGCCACCGATGGCGGTATCAGTCTGGCGCCATTGACACGGGACCTGATCCTGCCGTTTTATCGGGCATCGCTGACCGCGATCGCCTGATCATTACGCAAAGGACCTCGTCCATGATCCTGCCTTCAGGACCTGCTGATTTTTGCCGCTGCCGCGTTGCATCCTGGTTCGTCAACAACCCGACCTGGCTGGCGATGCAGCGCTATTTCATGGGCTTCGTGTTGTCCGGGCTGGCACTGCGGCTGATGCTTGAGCAAAAACGGATGGCTTGAACATGTGGATCGAACGACTGGATGCCAGCCACGCCCTGGACTATCGGGCATTGATGCTCGAAGCCTACGACCTGCATCCGCAGGCCTTCACTTCGAGCGTGCGCGAACGGGCGGCGATGCCGCTGGACTGGTGGGAGTTGCGCCTGACGGGCAAGCTGGACCTGGTGCTCGGGGCGTTCGAAGAAGGCAAATTGGCGGGCATCGTCGGCCTCGCTCTCGAGGCTCGGGAAAAGGCCCGGCACAAGGTGACGCTGTTTGGCATGTATGTTTCACCGACAGTCCGCCAGCGTGGGCTCGGCTATCAGCTGGTTCAGGCGGCCTTGGCCGAGGCGCAGAGCCATGCGGGTTTGCGCCTGATCCAGTTGACCGTCACAGCTGGCAACGATGCCGCGTTCAACCTCTACCAGCGCTGCGGTTTCATCCAGTTCGGCCTGGAACCGATGGCTGTGCGGGTAGGGGAGGATTATTTCGACAAGATCCACATGTGGCGCGAACTCTGAAGCCACCACAATTCCTTGTAGGAGCGAGCTTGCTCGCGATGGTGTGTCAGTTGATGCAGCAGTGCCTGACACTCCATCGCGAGCAAGCTCGCTCCTACAGGGGATGTGTTTCTACCGAACGGCACTCACACCGTCGAGCGTCGAAAACGACGTGTCCTTGGCCGTCAGCAGGAAGTCGCGCATGTACGGCGCATCCAGCATGTCGGTGCGGATCGCCGCATACAACGTTGCGAACAAACCCTTCTCCCCCAGCCGCTTGGCCTTCACATAACCCCGTGAGCTGTATTCATGCAGAGCCCAATGGGGCATGCCGCATACGCCACGACCGCTGGCCACCAGTTGCATCATCATCACCGTCAGTTCCGAGGTGCGGACCTGGGCCGGTTCGATGTCGGCGGGTTCGAGGAAGCGGGTGAAGATGTCCAGCCGGTCCCGTTCCACCGGGTAGGTGATCAAGGTTTCCGGGAGCAAGTCTTCCGGGACGATGTAGGCCTTGCTGGCCAGGCGGTGCTGGTTGGCCACCGCGAGCATCGCTTCATAAGTGAACAGCGGTACATAGGTGATCCCCGCCAGATCCACCGGGTCGGAGGTCACCACCAGGTCCAGATCGCCACGGGCCAGGGCCGGGAGCGGAGCGAAGGAGAAGCCAGAGGCCAGGTCCAGCTCGACTTCCGGCCAGGCGTCGCGGAACTGGTCGATGGTCGGCATCAGCCACTGGAAGCAACTGTGGCATTCGATGGCCATGTGCAAGCGACCGGCGGTGCCACCGGCCAGGCGACTGATGTCTCGTTCGGCGGCGCGCAGCAGCGGCAGGGTGGCGTCGGCCAATTGCAGCAGGCGCAGACCGGCGCTGGTGAAACGCACCGGTTTGGTCTTGCGCACGAACAGTGGCATGCCCATGCGCTCTTCCAGTTCTTTGAACTGGTGAGACAGGGCCGACTGGGTCAGGTGCAGGCGGTCGGCCGCATCCACCAGGCTGTCGGCTTCGCGCAAGGCGTGCAGGGTCTTGAGGTGACGGATTTCAAGCACCGGGGGGGCTCCATGAGGAAAACTTGTCGATAAATCGAAAAGGTTGAGTTTGTCTCATGTTGGGTTGGCTGTCGACAGGAGTGCCCTCTTTTACACAGGAGCCTGCTCGCGGTGAACGATAACGCGGTCCTGAAGACGACCGCCCGGCACTCTTCATCAAACTGTCATGGAACTGTGGCAGCGCGCTTGAACAAACTTCATCAGACTCGCGCTCTACTGGGGTTCTGCGTTTTGGTGTTTTTCATGGGTGCTTCATTCTTTTCACGAATCGTATTGTTGGCCGCGCTGTTGTTCGGCCTGCCGTCCCTGGCGGCTTCGCGTTGTGACGTCGATGTTGCGACCGAACGGGTGGATCTGGCCCAGGTAAGCCTGGCGTACCAGAGCATCGGCCGTGCGTCGGACCCGGCCTTGCTGCTGGTGATGGGCCTGGGCGGGCAGTTGATTCACTGGCCGGACGAGGTGGTGGTCGCCCTGTGCCAGCAGGGGTTCCGGGTGATCCGTTATGACAATCGCGATGTCGGCCTGTCGACCTGGCGACAAGCACCGGCCGAAGCCAACCTGACCTTCGAAGTGCTGCGCTACAAACTCGGATTGCCGGTGTCGTCGCCGTATTCGCTGACCGACATGGCCGATGATGGCCTGGGGCTGATGGACGCCTTGCACATCGATCAATTCCACGTGTTGGGCGCCAGCATGGGCGGGATGATCGCCCAGCACATGGCGGCCATGGCACCGCAACGGATCGAGAGCCTGACCCTGATCATGACCACCTCCGGCGCCGAAGGCTTGCCAGCACCGAGTGCGGCGCTGGTGCAGTTGTTGTCCCGGCGCGGTGCACCGAGCCGCGAAGTGGCCCTGGAGCAACAGGCCGACTTGCTGGCGGCGCTGGGCAGCCCGATGGTCACTGATGATCGCCAGGTGCTGCTGCATCAGGCGGCGCTGTCCTATGACCGGGCGTTCAATCCCGAGGGCGTGAAACGCCAGATCATGGCCATTCTCGCCGAACCGAGCCGGGTGACCCTGCTCAATCAGTTGCGGGTGCCGGCGCTGGTGGTGCATGGCACGGCCGACCCGTTGTTGCCGGTGATGCACGGGGTGCATCTGGCGGCGCATCTGCGAGGCAGCCAATTGATCCTGATTCCGGGCCTGGCCCATCGCTTCCAGGAGGCGTTCAAGGCGCCGTTGCTGGCGGCGGTGTTGCCGTATTTGCGCGAGCACCGTGAGGACACTTCGCACTGGGCGCAGATTGATCCGGCGCTGGCGCCGAATCTTTTGTAACACCCGGGGCCCCTGTAGGAGCTGGCTTGCCAGCGAAGGCGTCCTTAAGGGCGATACATAATTCAAGGGCCCCTTCGCTGGCAAGCCAGCTCCTACATGAATGCTACCGCCGCCTTCAGGACCCTCAATGGCTTAGCCCGTATTTTTTCACTTTGTCGAACAGCGTGGTCTTGGCCATGCCCAGTTCCTGGCTGGCCTGGGTCAGGTTGCCGCCGCTGCGTTGCAAGGCATCGCTGAGCAGGTTGCGCTCGAACGCTTCCACCGCTTCGGCAAAGGCCAGGCCCTGATTGCCACCGCCGGCACCGGTTTTCTTGAACGCCGGCAGGCCCAGGGCAAAGCGCTCGGCAACGTTGCGCAGTTCACGCACGTTGCCCGGCCAGTCGTGGCTCATCAAGTTCGAAACGGTCTGGTTGTCCAGCTCCGGCACCGCGCGGTCGAAGCGCAGGGACGACAGCTGCAAAAAGTGCTCGAACAGTTGCAGGATGTCCTCACGGCGTTCGCGCAGCGGCGGCAATTCCAGGGTCACCACGTTGAGGCGGTAGTACAGGTCGCTGCGGAATTCGCCAGCCTTGCTCGACTCGACGAGGTCGGATTTGGTCGCCGCGATCACCCGGCAATCCACCGCCACGCTCTGGTTCGAACCGAGGCGTTCGAGGGTGCGTTCCTGCAACACCCGCAGCAGTTTGATCTGCAAGGGCAGAGGCATGCTTTCCACTTCGTCGAGGAACAGCGTGCCGCCGTCAGCGTGTTCGATCTTGCCGATCCGCCGTTTGCCCGCGCCGGTAAAGGCGTTGGCTTCGTGGCCGAAGATTTCGCTTTCGAAGAGGTTCTCCGGCAGGCCGCCGCAGTTCAAGGCGACGAACTGCTTGGTGTGCCGTCGGCTGAAATCATGCAGGCAGCGTGCGACCAACTCCTTGCCGGTGCCGGTCTCGCCTTCGATCAGCACATTGGCCGAGGTATCGGCGACGTTGGCAATCAGTTCCCGCAGGTTCTGCATGGCCGGCGAGCGTCCGATGATCCGCCCTTCGAGGGAGTCGCGCTCGGCCAGTTGCCGGCGCAGCGACGACACTTCCCGTGCCAGGCTGCGTTGCTCCAGGGCGCGGCGGGCCACGTCCACCAGGCGCTCCGGAGAGAACGGCTTTTCCATGAAGTCGTAGGCGCCTTTCTGCATCGCGCCGACGGCCATGGAGATGTCGCCGTGCCCGGTGATCAGCACCACCGGCAGGCTGCGGTCGCGGGCCTTGAGCCGGGTCAGCAATTCCAGGCCATCGATACCCGGCAGGCGAATGTCGCTGACGACGATGCCGGCGAAATCGTCGCCGACCCGCTCCAGGGCTTCTTCGGCGCTGCCCACGCCAATGCAGGGAATGTCTTCCAGGGTCAGCGCCTGTTGGCAGCCGAGCAGCACATGGGGGTCGTCTTCGACGATCAATACACTAAGGTCGTTGTTCATATTGGCTCGGCGGGAGTGGGGCTTACCAACGGTAAACTGAGGACGAATGCGGTACCACCGCTGGACGGGTGCTCGACACCCAGGTGACCGCCGGTGGCGGCGGCCAGGCTGGCGGAAAGGGTCAGGCCAAGGCCCAGGCCCTGTTCGCCGGGTTTTGTGGTGAAGAAGGGTTCGAACAGGTGCTTGCGCGCTTCGGCGTCGATGCCATGGCCGTTGTCGCGCACGCGCAGGCGGTATTTACCATCGAACGCTTCGCCTTCGAGCCACAGCTCGGGTTGCGGCTGCGCTTGCATGGCGTCGAGGGCGTTGCCGATGAGGTTGACCAGAATCTGCTCCAGGCGGGTCTGGTCGATCTGCACCTGCACAGCTTCGAAATGGCGGTGCAATTGCAGAGGGGTGTTTTCCACCCGTGCACCGTGCAATTGCAGGGCCGCGTCCACCGCTTTGCCGAGACAGGCCTGGCCCTTGTCGTCACCGCGCCGGGCGAACGAGCGCAGGCTGGCGGTGATGCGGCCCATGCGGTCGATCAGTTCGTTGATGGTCTTGAGGTTGGTGCTGGCCACATCGAGCTGGCCACGTTCGAGGAAGCGCACGGTATTGCCGGACAAGGTGCGCAGCGCCGCCAGCGGCTGGTTCAGTTCGTGGGCGATGCTGGTGGACATCTGGCCGATGGCCGCGAGTTTTCCGGCCTGCACCAGTTCATCCTGGGCACGGCGCAAGGTCTCTTCGGCGAGCCGGCGCTCGCGGATCTGGCCCTTGAGCCGTTCGTTGCTGGCGCGCAGGTCGGTGGTGCGTTCGGTAATCCGACGCTCCAGCTGATTGTTGGCTTCCTGCAAGGCTTCCCGAGCCGCCAGACGTGTGGCGATCACCTTGCGCCGCTCGTTCCAGGCAATCAACAGAAAGGCACAGAGGGCAAACGCCACGGCCACCAGAATCCCCTGATTGATCGCTTCGCGGCGCAGGTCCTGGAGCGGCGTGAGCAGGGTGAAATTCCACGGCGTATCGCCGAGCGGCCGGGTTTGCGCCAGGTAACTGATGTTTTCATCGTCGGACGCCAGTTCGCTGTTGGCCGGGAACGTGAGTTTTTCCACGCCTTCGGACAGAATTTCCCGGGCCAGCGGTTGCAGTTCGTTGAGCGGGAACCAGTAGTACTGCAGGCTGCGGGCGAGTTTTTCCTTGGTTTCTTCGCTCAGCGGCACCACCGATTTCAAACGCCGAGCCGGATCGCTGGAGAGAATGATGATGCCGTTCTCGTCGCTGACGAAGGCTTCCAGGCGTGCCCGCTGCCAGCGTTCTTCCATGGCTTCCAGGCGTACCTTGACCACCGCGACGCCGATGATCTTGCCGTGTTCTTCCAGGCCATGGGCCAGGTAGTAGCCGGGTTCGCCGTTGGTACTGCCGATGCCGTAGAAGCGCCCGGGCTGACCACGCACGGCGTTCTGGAAATAGGCGCGAAAGGACAGGTCTTCACCCAGGTAACTGTCGACATCGCGCCAGTTGCTGGTAGCCATGACGCGGCCGGTGGTGTCCATCACGTAGATGGCCCGACTGCGGCTGCGCCGGTTCAGGCCTTCGAGGTAATCGTTGACCGTTTGCCGGTGTTCCGGGGTCGGGTCGGCCAGCAACTGCGAAACGCTGGTTTCGAGCTCCAGCAGGCTGGGCAGGTAGGTGTATTTGCTGATTTCGCTTTCGACGGCACGGGCGTGCAGTTCCAGCTGTCGCTGGCCGTTCTCGCCAAGGCTGTGAATACCATAGTGCTCACTGACCCAGAAGCCGATATAGCCCAGGCCGATCATCATGGCGATGATCAGCGGTGGCAGGAACAAATGGCGAATCAGACGGGGTTTCACGGCGAGTGATGGCATTGCTGCGCGATAAAGATTGGAGTCGCATTTCATCACAGATGCCTTGGGTCAACCAGCGATTGCCTGCCTACTCCAACTGTAGGAGCGAGCTTGCTCGCGAAGAACTCAAGGACAACGCGTGCATTCAGGATGAACGCGTCATCGTTAACGACCATCGCGAGCAAGCTCGCTCCTACAGGGTAGGGGCGAGCTACGTTGGTATTAGTGCTGCAGAATCTTGTTCAGGAAGTGCTGCGTACGATCCGCACGGGCGTTGATGTCGCCGAAGAACTCCTCTTTCTTGCAGTCTTCGATGATCTTGCCGGCGTCCATGAAGATCACCCGGTCCGCCACTTTACGGGCGAAGCCCATTTCGTGGGTCACGCACATCATGGTCATGCCTTCGTGGGCCAGTTGCACCATCACGTCGAGCACTTCGTTGACCATTTCCGGGTCCAGCGCCGAGGTCGGTTCGTCGAACAGCATGACGATCGGGTCCATCGCCAGCGCACGGGCAATCGCCACACGCTGCTGCTGACCGCCGGAGAGCTGGCCCGGGTGTTTGTGGGCGTGAGCCGACAGGCCGACGCGCTCGAGCAATTGCAGGCCTTTCTTGGTGGCTTCTTCCTTGCTGCGGCCCAGCACCTTGATCTGCGCGATGGTCAGGTTTTCGGTGATGGTCAGGTGCGGGAACAGCTCGAAGTGCTGGAACACCATGCCCACGCGCGAACGCAGTTTCGGCAGGTTGGTCTTCGGGTCGGCGATGGAGGTGCCGTCGACCACGATGTCGCCTTTCTGGAACGGTTCCAGGGCGTTGACGCACTTGATCAGGGTCGATTTGCCGGAACCGGATGGCCCGCACACCACGATCACTTCGCCTTTTTTGACCTCGGTGCTGCAATCAGTCAGTACCTGGAAGTCCCCATACCACTTGTTGATGCTTTTGATAGAGATCATACGGCGAACCTTTTTTGCAGACGCTTGACCAGCCGCGAGGCGGCAAAGCTGATGATGAAGTACACGAGACCGGCGAAAACCAGGAACTCATTGGAGCGGCCAATGATGTCGCCACTGGCGCGCGAAGCATTGAGGAAGTCCACCAGGCCGACGGCGTAGACCAGCGAGGTGTCCTGAAACAGGATGATGCTCTGTTGTAGCAACAGTGGGGTCATCTTGCGGAATGCCTGCGGCAGGATGATCAGGCGCATCATCTGGCCATAAGTCATGCCCAACGCCTGGGCAGCGCCCATCTGGCCCTTGGGAATCGACTGCACACCGGCGCGGACGATTTCGCAGAAGTATGCCGCTTCGAACATCATGAAGGCCACGATGCAGGAGGCGAACGCGCCGATCGGCGTGTCTTCGCCGGTGATCCAGCGCAGCACGAACGGCACCGCCAGGTAGAACCAGGTGATGACCAGCAGCAACGGGATCGAACGGAAATAGTTGACGTAGGCGCCCGCGATGTTCGACAGCACTTTGCTGTGGGACAGACGCATCAATGCCAGGATGGTGCCGAGGATGATCCCGCCGACCACGCCCATGGCCATCAGCTTGAGGGTCATGATCATGCCGTTCCACAGGCCCGGCAGGGACGGGATGATGCCCGAGAAGTCGAATTCCATCATTTACCCCCTACGGAAATCAGGCCCGGCACGGCGACTTTCTTCTCGACCATGCGCATCAGCAGCATCAGGCTCATGTTCAGGGTGAAGTAGATCAGCGTTGCCAGGGTAAAGGCTTCGAACAGGTTGGCAGAGAACTCGGCGGTCTGTTTGGTCTGCGCGAGCAATTCCATCAAGCCGATCAGCGAGGCCACGGAAGTGTTCTTGAAGACGTTCAAGAATTCCGAGGTGAGCGGCGGAATGATGATCCGGTAGGCCTGGGGCAGCAGCACGTTCCAGTAGATCTGCGGCAGCTTGAAACCCATGGCGCGGGCCGCGGATTCCTGGCCTTTTGGCAGGGCCTGGATACCGGTGCGCACCTGTTCGCAAACGCGAGCCGTGGTGAACAGGCCCAGGCACACGACGACGCTGAGGAACGCCGAGGTGGTCGGGTTCAGATCCTGCTTGTACCACTCTTGCAGGTCCGGCGGCAGCAGGTCGGGTACCAGGAAGTACCAGATGAACAGCTGCACCAGCAGCGGCACGTTACGGAAGAGTTCGACGTAGCAGGTGGCGATGCCCGATACGATGCGGTTCGGCACGGTACGCATGACGCCCAGGATCGAGCCCAGTGTCAGGGCAATGATCCAGGCCGCGATGGCGATGCCGATGGTCCAGCCCAAACCGGTCACGTACCAGTCGAAATAGGTCTCGCTGCCCACGCCGGTGGACTTGAAGAACACGCCCCAGTCCCAGTTGTAATTCATTAGGGTCTCCCCTCAGTTCGATCGATGTGCAAGTGCCCGCTTGGGGGAAGCTCCGTTCCCGCCTGTCCTTGAGGGACAGGCACACGCGTCCGGCTCGACAGCCACCGGTTCGAGTGTTTCCAGAAAATGCCAGCAGGAAGTGACCACCTCCTGAAAGGGCATGCGCCCTGTCAGGAGATAAGGTTAGTCAGAAATCAGGATTTCTTGTCGTCAGCCGCTTTATCGGTCGGATTGGCGATCAGGGCCTTGAGCTCGTTGCTCATCGGGAAATTCAGGTTCAGGCCTTTTGGCGGGATTGGCTGCATGAACCATTTTTCGTAGATCTTGTTGATCTCGCCCGATGCGTAGGTGGCCTTGATGGCGTCATCCACAGCCTTTTTGAACGGCTCGTCGCCTTTGCGCACCATGCAACCGTAGATTTCGTAGGACTGCGGAGTACCGGTCACTGCCCAGTCTTTCGCATTCTTGGCCTTGGCTGCTTCACCTGCCAGCAGGGCGTCGTCCATCATGAAAGCCACGGCACGGCCGGTTTCCAGCATCTGGAAGGACTCGCCATGGTCTTTGGCGGAGATGACGTTCATGCCCATCTGCTTGTCGGCGTTCATCGACTTGAGGATGCGCTCGGACGTGGTGCCGGCGGTGGTCACGACGTTTTTGCCGGCCAGGTCAGGGAAATCCTTGTACTTGGAGTCTGCCTTGGACAGCAGGCGAGTACCGATTTCGAAGATGCCAACGGAGAAGTCAACTTGCTGCTGACGCTCGACGTTGTTGGTGGTGGAGCCGCACTCCAGGTCCACGGTGCCGTTCTGCACCAGCGGGATACGGGTTTGCGAAGTCACCAGGTTGTACTTGACCTGGAGGTTGGGCATGTCGAGGTCTTTTTTCAGCGCTTCGACGACTTTCAGCTGGATGTCGTGGGAGTAGCCGACCGGTTTGCCGGAAGCATCCGCGATGTAGGAGAACGGAATGGAAGCGTCACGATGCCCGAGGGTGATGACACCGGACTCTTTGATCTTCTTCAGGGTGCCGGTGAGTTCGGCGGCGAAAACTGGCGTGCTGATCAGAGCGGCAGCAATGGCTGCGCCCAGGATGTGGGGAACGATGCGCATCAAATTTTCCTCGACATTGTTTTTTTTATGGAGCCAGTTCATCGGCCCTTTTGTGCTGCAAATCACCTGAGCGCTACTGAGAGAGGGCGCAAAGGACATTCGTCGAAGAAGTGTAGAGCATGACTCGTGCCAGACCAGTGCCAATAGGTCATGTTATTGATTTATAAGGAAATTAAATATTTATGGCGCGAATATTGAGGCTGGATGATCCGGTTAACCGAACTGACCCGCAGGTCGCGTTCGGAAAACCGAATGGCGGTCGGGTGCTACTTGGTCGTCACGGATATTTGCGCTTGTCCGGGGCTGGCGGGAAGTACTGATACAACCAGGTTTCGCTCAGCGTGCGGTCGTTGGTGCGGATGAACAGGCGCAGCTCGACAGGTTCCACGCTGTCATTGGTCGGGTACCAGTCAAACAGGATGCGGTAGCCCTTGATGTCATCGAGCTTGAGCACGCTGAAATCCTTGACCTCGCCGTTCGAGCAAGTCACCACCGGCTCGATGCCCGCACCTTCAGGCAAGCGGTCCAGGCCGCCGCCGGTGAAGTCCACGGCAAAACGACGGGCCCAGACTGGCGGGTAATGCTCGCCCGGCGCCCAGCCTTCGGTGAATCCGCCCATGCCTGAACGGGTCGCATTGACTCGCGCCAGCGGAGTGCCGACCGGTGGCAGTGCGCTCCAGTAGAGTTTGTAGCCGTAGTTCAACGAGTCCCCCGCAGCCACTGGTTTCTTCGGGGTCCAGAAGGCGACGATGTTGTCCATGGTTTCGCCGGTGGTCGGGATTTCCAGCAGATCGATCGAGCCTTCGCCCCATGGGGTGGTCGGCTCGACCCACAGGCTCGGGCGGCGGCTGTACCAGTCTACGGTGTCCTGATAGCTGGCGAACTCGTGGTCGGTCTGTACCAGGCCGAAACCTTTCGGGTCCTTGTCGGCGAAGGCATTGAATTGCAAGGTCGCCGGGTTATTCAGCGGGCGGCAGATCCACTCGCCGTTGCCGCGCCACATGGCCAGGCGATCGGAGTCGTGGATTTGCGGGTGAATGGTGTCGCACATCCGGCGTTCGTGGGTGCCGCAACTGAACATGCTGGTCATCGGCGCGATGCCCAGTTGGTCGATGGCGGTGCGTGCGTTGACGTAGGCATCGATCTCCATCACCACGCGCTCGGCCTGGCAGTCGATATCGAAGCGGTAGGCACCGGTGGCACTCGGCGAGTCGAGCAGGGCGTAGACCACGAAGCGGGTGCTGTCCTTGTCCGGCGTCTCGAACCAGAACTTGGTGAAGTCGGGGAATTCTTCGCGCTTTTTGGCGTAGGTGTCGATGGCCAGCCCGCGGGCCGACAAACCGTACTGGCCGGTGGCGTCCACCGCACGGAAGTAACTGGCGCCGAGGAAAGACACGACGTCGTGTTTGTCCAGTTCCGGGGCCTTGAACAACTTGAAGCCGGAGAAACCCAAATCGGCCTTGAGCTGTGCGGTGTCGACCGTGGTGTTTTCATAGTTGAACAGCGACGGGCGGAAATGCACCTCACGCGCCTGACGGGTCTTGGGGTCGACGCTGTACATGCGCACCGGCTGCTTGAACCCCATGCCGACGTGGAAAAACTGCACATCCAGCTGACCGTTCAGGTCATTCCACAAAGAGTGCCTGGCGTCGTAGCGGATCGCATTGAAGTTCTGCGGCGTCATGCTCGCCAGGGTCGGCGGCAATTGTTGCTTGGTGTCCTGGTAGCGACGGCTGGCGAGCTGTTTGGCCTGGAGTTTCAGCGCTTCGAAATCGAACGCGGTGGCCTCGCCATCAGCGGTGCCGCCGCTGGCGGCCCAGGCCTGGGCCGCCATCAGGCCCGTGGCGGACAAACCAGTGTAGGCCGCGATGGCCATGGAGGCTTTGAGCAAGTTCCTGCGGTGCATAAATACAACCTGTCGTGAACAATCCCGCGCCGTTCCTGGCACGTGCTGGATCAGAAATATCGGTTCGGACATGCCTTCGGCCAAACGCAACGGACTTTTACACAGATGCCCGATAGCTTAAAGCGTTCGATTGAAGAGCAAAATTGATTGATGGCACTGCGCTGGCCCAGCAATGAAACAAGACATGTCGGGAAACAATTCCGACAGTGGTTTCTGATTTAAAGGGCATTTCTGCTTTTTTCGACTAGTTACTCTAAAAATTGCTTTTCAGCGCCCGGAATATTTCTATTCTGTGCACATGACCGGTTTATGCCCTTCGGACCGGTGCGGTTCAGTGGGCACCCAGCGGCTGCTGAAAAAGGGATAGGGCGATGCGGTTTTTTGCAGTTTCTTTGACGTCTAGAGAAGGACATCGTCCATGTCGAAAGTACAGAACATCACTGAATTGTTGGGAATCTTTCCTTGCCTGGCCACCGGGCGGCGAAGACGCCGGCTCAACAGCGAGGAAATGAAACTGGTGGAACGCTATCGGGAGCTGTCGGAGAGCGACAGGATCGCGATGAGGTATCTGGTGGATGCGATGAGGAGTGTTTCGAGGTTTTGAGCAGGGCTGGTTACCGTGAGAGCCATTTGGCCTTCACGGTGGCCAGGCTGGTTAACCTGCCTGCATCAGCGTCGGCTATGCCAGCGTCTATTGCTTGCTGTCGGACAGATTGCTGGTCGTGCTTATGGAGATACGCCTCTGCAAACGAGCTATCACATGGAATCATTTCGATGAGGGTTCGTTTGACGCTGTGAGTCTTGTTCATGTGGAAATAACTCATTCAGCAGGACAATTAATTGAGAGGACTCAAACCAAAGGGACGGACCGTGAAGTCTGTCCCTTTTTTCAGCTCGATTTATCCCTTCAACGGCAAGTGCCAGCGATTGGGAAGGGTCGCTGCACCTGCATCAACTCAGGCATGTCTCGCCACTTGATCCAGGCGTGATGTTGGTAATGCAGCAAGGGCACGGAGATTCCAGCCCAATTCAAGGAACTCAGGCTTGGCAGGTTTTCCACAGGCTCTGATTTCGCATCACGCAGCGAGGGTATGACTTCGTTGCTCAACCATTGGCGCAGGTTGCGGTTTTCCGGGACGAAATGATGAACCAGCAAGGCGTACATGCCTGATTCGCTGACCATCAGGGTTTCGACTGTTTTGCCGTCCTTGAGCAGCCAGACAGTGCGACGTTGGTCGGGGTCGAGTTTCAGGGTCAGGCGTTCGTTGAGTGGTTTGCCCATCAGACGACCCAGATCCTGTGCGCAGAACCAGGCTTGGTTGTCTTGCATGAAGGCATGGAGGAAGCGGTTGTGGCGGGTGAAGACTTTAGGGATGAAGCAGGAAGGAATTTCAGTCGGATGGGTTGTGTGCTTATGCATTTTTCGACTCCATGTTGAAGAAAGGAGCCGCCAATAATCCTTCGACAGATTTGGGTGGCGGACCGTGGGGCGTTCGAAGTCGGAACATTCTCGATCAACATGGAAGCCGAGAGGCCCGCGCCACACGGCCCGCCATAACGCGAAACTGAAAGGCAAAAAAATGCCCCAGCTCATATGGGGGCGCGGATGCGCCATGTTGATATGTTCCGGCTTCGACTCCGGGCCGCTGATTTGGCAGCGACGGAACAAAGCCTATCGGTCAGGCGCTCGCGGCGCCAAGTCTACTCTGGCGACGCGTGTTGTAGGAATCGAGGGTTTTTCAGGAAGGCTGTATCTGTAGGAATTTTCTGTTTTTGCATCTACCGAGGTGACATAGCGTGCGCCCCTGATTTTTCCTATAACTTTTCCGGGTTCAAGATTGGACTGCAGATTTTTCTGCATTGATCGAGTTTCCAGCTAGTGCTTCTTCTATAAATCGCTTGTGGGAGGCGCGAGTTTTTTCAGAAGAGTCCAGCGAAAAAAACGTTCTTTCTACAAGTCAGGGAAGCAAATGCAGACGATCGTTGTCCGTTATCTCGAAACGGTGATCAATAAAACTACCGGCGGATCCAGCCAAGTCGTTCTGGGAACGGAAATTTACGAAGATATCCGTGAAACACTGATTCCAGGGATGCCGCGCTCCAAGCCGGGGACAGCCCCACACCCGGTTTTCCTGACCAAATGCTTCATCAATGACAGCAATCACCTTTGGCGACTCGAATCGATAAAGTCGACCGCCGCCACGGCTACGCGGCCCGCTGTTTTTTCGGTGCTGATTCAAAGACAGGATGTTTCTAAAGAGATTTTTCTGAATCAGACGCTGAAAAAAGACAAAAGCTTGAAGCTACAGAAACTTCTGGGGCGCCAAGGGAAACTGGTCGAAGTGGACTATGGGTTCGTGCAGCGAAGCGCACGCACAGATGCGTCGAGCAAGTCCAACAAGCGGTACATGGACACGCTGCTTGAGGCCGAGATGCATAAGCGCAGGCTTGCTGTCGTTGTGAAGGTGATATCAAAAAATCTTGTTCAGGTTGCCCCTGTGACATCAAGAGCTATTGCCGTCGAAGACAGGTCAGCCTTCAAGCTGGAACAGGCTACCTTGGACAAAATGCCTCGCTACCAAAACAGCGGAAAAGAAAGCTATGTGCTTTGCAGCATGCTTGAGTGCGTTTCGACCCAACGAATTTTGCCTCCAATCAGCTATTTCGGCGACGGGAGGGATACAGGGAGGAGCGTTAAGTACCCTGTTGCGCTGAGTGTCACCGAGAGCAAGTTGCTGAGGTCAGCGCTGATTCACGCCGTGGGAGCCTCCGGTTATGTTCCGTACAACGATTTACTTCAGGCTCAGCTTAAAGCTCAAAAGCTGCAGGAGGTCGTCGACCAACTCAATACAGAGTTGGACATTCGCAATACCGCATTGAGGCAGCTTGTTGCTGTCCAGAAGCTAGCCAAAAGGTGGGCGGCGGAAATGGGGCTTGAGTATGAGGATGAGCTCGAATTTCAACGAAATCTGGATGCTGAAAATGAAGTCGCGGCCACTGTTTTTTAACAAGCAAAACGAATTGACACCGCCTTCATCGGTTAATACCATTGGCTCACATGGTCTGGCAAAGAGAGCAGAACTCTACCCAGGCGACAGGGTTAATACCCTCTTCTGTGAAAGTAAAACCGCCTTTAGGGGCGGTTTTTTTATGTCTGTTCAAATGCTCAATATGTTTTAGCAACCTCAATCCTGCCCGCATCGCTGCGGGCAGCGCGTCCGATCAAAGAACTATTACCGACCAACCTTCCACGCATCCCCCGCAGGCGCCTTCCCGTGGTCATACGGCTTGGCGATCCACATGTAGAGCAGGCCCAGACCAATCACGATGGCGGTACTCAGCACCATCGCGTAATTGATGTACCAGGCGGCGTCCGGCGTACGTGGCCAGGCCATGTTGATGATGGCGCCGACGCCGTAGACCAGCGCGCCGATGTTCACCGCCCAGCCCCAGGCGCCGAGGGTGAATTTGCCGCTCGGTTTCCAGCCCTTCATGCGGGCGTACAGGGCCGCGAGCACGATCATCTGAAACGCCAGGTAGATGCCAATGGCCGCGAAGCTGACGATGGTGGCCACCGCGTCTTGCAGGAAGAAGCCGAGGATGATGATCAGTGCCGGCAGGACGCCGGACACGAACAGTGCGGCAACGGGTACCTGAGTCGTAGGGGAAATCTTTTTCAGCAGTCGGCTGCCGATGACCATTTCATCACGGGCGTAGGAATACAGCAGACGACTGGCTGCCGCTTGCAGGCTGATCACGCAGGAGATGAAGGAAATCATCACCACGCCCATCACCACTTTCGAACCCACCGGGCCGAATGCGTTGTTGAGGATGGTGGTGACCGGGTCCTTGTCGGTACCGTTGATCACGGCCTGCATGTCCGGCACGGCCAGGATCAGCGCCAGGCAGGCGAACATCGCCGCGATGCCGCCGATGTAGATGGTCATGCGCATGGCCACCGGGATCTGCTTGCTCGGGTTCGGGGTTTCTTCGGCCACGTCGCCGCAGGCCTCGAAGCCGTAGTACAGGAACATCCCCGCCAGCGAAGCGGTGAGGAACGCCGGCAGGTACGAGCCGTCGACACTGATATCAAAGGTGTTGAACAGCACGCTGATCGGTTGATGACGTTCGAAAATCAGCAGGTAAACGCCAACGATGACTGCGCCGACCAGCTCGCAGAGGAAGCCGAACATGGCGATCCGTGCCAGCACTTTGGTGCCGCTGAGGTTGACCAGGGTGGCGAACAGCGTCAGGAACAGGGCGATGATGATGTTGGTGTTGTTGCTCGGTTCAAAGCCCATCATGGCGGCGAGGTACGGACCGGCACCCACCGCCACGGCAGCGATGGTCACGCACAGGGCGATGGAGTAGATCCAGCCGACCATCCACGCCCAGCGCTTGCCCACCAGACGACGGGCCCATGGGTACACGCCGCCGGAAATCGGGAACTGCGAAACCACTTCGCCGAAGATCAGGCACACCAGCAACTGGCCGCAACCGACCAGCAAGTAAGCCCAGAACATCGGTGGCCCGCCCGCGGCCAGGCACAGGCCGAACAGGGTATAGACCCCGACGACCGGGGACAGGTAGGTGAAGCCCAGGGCGAAGTTTTCCCACAGGCTCATGCTGCGATTGAAGTTGGAGGTGTAACCCAGTTTGCGTAGTTGCTCGGCATCGCTGTCGGCAAGGGCTGCAGAGAGTTCGGGTAATGCACTCATGTGTGTTTGCTCCGGAAAATCGGCAGATTTCGGATGTCCGAAACCGTGACGGGGCCTTGAGGGCACCGCCCGGTTCGGTGGTTATTGTTTTGTCTTCTTTGGGGTGGAGCCTGGTGGTGTTGGTGCCGGTTTCTTCCTTGAGTGTTGTGGTGACGCCATCGCGAGCAGGCTCGCTCCTACAGGGGAATGCGATCAACTGTAGGAGCGAGCCTGCTCGCGATGCTTTTCTTAATGCTTGAACATCACATGCCGTACGACGGTGTAGTCCTCCAGCCCGTACATGGACATGTCCTTGCCATAGCCGGACAGTTTCTGACCGCCGTGGGGCATTTCGCTGACCAGCATGAAGTGCGTGTTGACCCAGGTGCAGCCGTACTGCAAGCGGGCCGACAGGCGATGGGCGCGGCCGACGTCGGCGGTCCACACGGAAGAGGCGAGGCCGTAGTCCGAATCGTTGGCCCAGCCCAGCACCTGTGCTTCATCGCTGAATCTGGTCACCGACACCACTGGCCCGAACACTTCGCGACGCACGATTTCGTCGTCCTGTTGTGCATCGGCCAGCACGGTCGGTTCGAAGAAGTAACCGTCGCCTTCGACAGCTTTACCACCAGTGATCAAACGAATGTGTGGCTGGGCGATGGCGCGCTCGACGAAACCGGTCACGCGGTCGCGGTGTTGCGCGGTGATCAGCGGGCCGAGTTCGGTCGACGGATCGTCCTGCAAGCCATACTTGATGCTGCTGACTGCCGCGCCGAGTTTCTCCACGAACTTGTCGTAGATGCCTGCCTGGGCATAGATGCGGCAGGCGGCGGTGCAGTCTTGCCCTGCGTTGTAGAAACCGAAGGTACGGATGCCTTCGACGGCGGCGTCGATATCGGCATCGTCGAAGATGATCACCGGGGCCTTGCCGCCCAGTTCCATGTGCATGCGTTTGACGCTGTCGGCGGTGCTGGAAATGATGTTCGAGCCGGTGGCGATCGAACCGGTCAGCGACACCATGCGCACTTTCGGGTGGGTCACCAGCGGGCTGCCAACGGTAGGACCACGGCCAAATACCAGGTTGAGCACGCCGGCCGGGAAGATATCCGACGCCAGTTCGGCCAGGCGCAGGGCCGTCAGTGGAGTCTGTTCCGACGGCTTGAGCACCACGGTATTGCCGGCGGCCAGGGCCGGGGCGATTTTCCAGGCGACCATCATCAGCGGGTAGTTCCACGGCGCGATGGAGGCGATCACGCCCACCGGGTCGCGGCGGATCATCGAGGTGTGACCCGGCAGGTACTCGCCACCGGCCGATCCGCTCATGCAGCGGCTGGCACCGGCGAAGAAACGGAACACGTCGGCAATTGCCGGGATCTCGTCGTTCAGCGCGGCGCTGTAGGGCTTGCCGCAGTTGTCCGATTCCAGTTTGGCCAGCTCTTCGCCATGGGCCTCGATGGCATCGGCGAGTTTGAGCAGCAGCAGCGAACGCGCTTTCGGCGGGGTTTGCGACCAGCTGTCGAACGCGGCGTCGGCAGCGCGTACGGCGGCATCGACCTGGGCTTCGCTGGCTTCGTTGATTTCCACCAGCACGCGCCCCAGCGCCGGGTTGAACACCGGTTGGGCGGGGCCTTCGCCGTCGAGCAGTTGGCCGTTGATCAGTAATTTGGTTTGCATGTTCATGTCCTCTTTGGCGCTTTTATTGTTCTGTAGAAACCGGATCACTGTAGGAGCGAGCTTGCTCGCGAAGAACGTCAGAGCGCCGCGCTTATCCAGGCTGCCCTCGTCATCGTTAACGTTTTTCTCGAGCAGGCTCGCTCCTACAGGAGATGTTGGTTGTCAGTTACTTACCGCCACTGCCCGCAACGCTCTCACCACCCCGCGTCAGGTAATAGGCACCAAGAATCGGCAGCATGGTCACGATCATCACCAGCATCGCCACGACGTTGGTTACCGGCACGTCCCGTGGGCGGCTGAGCTGGTTGAGCAGCCACAACGGCAGGGTGCGTTCATGGCCGGCGGTGAAGGTGGTGACGATGATTTCGTCGAACGACAGGGCAAATGCCAGCATGCCGCCGGCCAGTAACGCCGAGCCGAGGTTCGGCAGGATGATGTAGCGGAAGGTCTGCCAGCCGTCGGCGCCAAGGTCCATCGAGGCTTCGATCAAGCTGTGGGAGGTACGACGCAAGCGGGCGATGACGTTGTTGTAGACGATCACCACACAGAAGGTCGCGTGGCCGACGATGATGGTGAACATCCCCGGTTCGATTCCCAGCGTCTTGAAGGTCGCCAGCAGCGCGATCCCGGTGATGATCCCCGGCAGGGCAATCGGCAGTATCAGCATCAGCGAGATGCCTTGCTTGCCGAAGAAATCCCGGCGGTACAGCGCGGCCGAGGCCAATGTGCCGAGGACCATGGCGATCAGAGTGGCAATCGAGGCGATCTGCAACGACAGCTTGATCGCTTCCAGCACGTCCGGCCGCGAGAACGCCACGCCGATCCACTTCCAGGTGAAACCCTTGGGCGGAAAGCTGAACGCCGCGTCTTCGGTGTTGAAGGCGTACAGGAAGATGATCAGGATCGGGAAGTGCAGGAACAGCAACCCGCCCCATGCGGCAATGCGCAGGCCGAGAGAGGCTTTGTCCCCCTGCTTTTCTGAATTAGAGTGCATCGAAGGCCCCCAGTCGTTTGACGATGGACAGGTAGATGGCGATCAGCACGATCGGCACCAGGGTGAAGGCGGCGGCCATCGGCATGTTGCCGATCGCGCCTTGCTGGGCATACACCATGCTGCCGACGAAGTAGCCGGGCGGGCCCACCAGTTGCGGCACGATGAAGTCGCCCAGGGTCAGCGAGAAGGTGAAGATGGAACCTGCGGCAATGCCCGGGATCGACAGCGGCAGGATCACTTGCATGAAGGTCTGGCTTGGCCTGGCGCCCAGGTCGGCGGAGGCTTGCAGCAGCGACGGCGGCAGGCGCTCCAGCGAGGCCTGGATCGGCAGGATCATGAACGGCAGCCAGATGTAGACGAACACCATGAAGCGCCCCAGGTGCGAGGTCGACAAGGTACTGCCGCCAACCCCCGGAATACCCAGCACGAACTGCAGGACCGGTTCCAGCCCCAGGTGCTGCACGAACCACTGCGCCACGCCACCCTTGGCCAGCAGCAGCGTCCAGGCGTAGGCCTTGACGATGTAACTGGCCCACATCGGCATCATCACCGCGATGTAGAAAAACGCCTTGGTCTTGCCCGTGGTGTAGCGCGCCATGTAGTAGGCAATCGGGAACGCGACGATGGCGCTGGCCATCGACACGACGACGGCCATGCCCAGAGTGCGCAGGATGATGTCGAAGTTCGATGGCTGGAACAGCGCGGTGAAGTTGGCCAGGGTCAGGTCGGGGGTAACCGCCATGGTGAAGTCATCGAAGGTGTAGAAACCCTGCCACAGCAGCACCAGCAATGAGCCCAGGTAGATCGCGCCGAACCACAGCAGCGGTGGCACCAGCAGCATCGACAGGTACAGGTTTGGCCGGCGATACAGCAGGCTTGAGAACCGGCGCAACGGCGAGCTGCCCGACCGGGTTTGGGAGATAGCCAGGGTGTTCATCTCACACCCCGCCCGCAACGGTGTCGTGCAATGTGATCATGGCTTCACGCGCCCAACGAGCACTGATGCGCTGGCCGGTCTGGTGTTGTGCGCTGGTGTCCAGCCATTGGTTGTTGGCCTTGCTGATGTTCAGGGTCTGGCCGTTTTCCAGTTTCAGTTCGTAGCGGGTGGCACTGCCCTGGTACTGGATATCGTGGAGCAAGCCAGTGACTTCGATTTCGTGGCTGGCCAGCGGGCCTTCGGCGAAACGCACATGCTCCGGGCGAATCGAAAACGGCTGCGGGTTGCCACTCAACTGCCTGGCCAGGTCGCCGCGAATCACGTTGGAGGTGCCAACGAATTCCGCCACGAAGGTGGTGACCGGTTTCATGTACAGGTTGCGCGGGCTGTCGACTTGTTCGATGCGGCCTTTGTTGAACACGGCCACGCGGTCGGACATCGACAGTGCTTCGGTCTGGTCGTGGGTGACGAAAATGAACGTGATGCCGAGCTGGCGTTGCAGCTTCTTCAGCTCGCCCTGCATTTGCTCGCGCAGTTTCAGGTCGAGGGCACCGAGGGGTTCGTCGAGCAGCAGCACCCGTGGACGGTTGACCAGGGCGCGGGCCAGGGCCACACGCTGGCGCTGGCCACCGGAGAGCTGCACCGGCTTGCGGTCGCCGTAGCCGCCGAGGGCGACCATCTCCAGGGATTCTTCGGCGCGCCTGAGGCGCTCGGCCTTGCCGATGCCTTTGACTTTCAAGCCGTAGGCGACGTTGTCGCGCACGTTCATGTGCGGGAACAGCGCGTAATCCTGGAACACGGTGTTCACGTCGCGCTGGTACGGCGGCAGGCCGGCGGCCTCTTCGCCATGAATGCGGATGGAACCTGCGCTCGGTTGTTCAAAACCGGCGATCAGGCGCAAACAGGTGGTCTTGCCCGAGCCGGAAGGCCCCAGCATGGAGAAGAACTCGCCGTCCTGGATGTCGATGGAAACCCGGTCTACGGCTTTCACTTCGCCGAACTGACGGGAGACGTTGGTGAACTGGACTGCAAGCGTCATGGTGCGGTGCTCCAAAAAGGCGACGGCCGTCGCAGCGGCCCTGCCTGGACTTCTGAAAAACGGGGATTCTGTTGTAGGAGCGAGCTTGCTCGCGAAAAACGCCTGGTCGACACGTTCATTCAGGATGCCCGCGTGATCGTTAACGACCTTCGCGAGCAAGCTCGCTCCTACAGGGAGGTCTGCTTTAACGACCGCCCATGATCGCGATGTAATCCTGGGTCCAGCGGCTGTACGGCACGAACTTGCCGCCTTCAGCCTGCGGGGTTTTCCAGAAGGCGATCTTGTCGAACTGATCGAAACCGTTGGTCTTGCAGCCTTCGGCGCCGAGCAGTTCACTGCCCTGGCACGCCGCCGGAACCGCTGGCAGCGAGCCGAACCACGCCGCTACGTCGCCCTGGACTTTCGGTTGCAGCGACCAGTCCATCCACTTGTAGGCGCAGTTCGGGTGCTTGGCCTCGGCATGCATCATGGTGGTGTCGGCCCAACCGGTGGCGCCTTCTTTCGGGATGGTCGAGGCGATCGGCTGCTTCTCGTTCATCAGACCGTTGACCTGATACGGCCACGCGCCGGAGGCGACCACGCCTTCGTTCTTGAAGTCGCTCATCTGTACCGTGGTGTCGTGCCAGTAGCGGTGTATCAACGGCTGCTGGGCGCGCAGCAGGTCGAGCACGGCTTTGTACTGGGCCTCGGTCAGTTCGTAGGGGTTCTGGATACCCAGTTCCGGCTTGGCGGTCTTCAGGTACAGCGCCGCGTCGGCGATGTAGATCGGGCCGTCATAGGCCTGCACGCGGCCCTTGTTCGGCTTGCCGTCCGGCAGGTCTTGCGCATTGAACAGCACGCCCCAGCTGGTGGGCGCGGTCTTGAATACGTTGGTGTTGTACATCAACACGTTCGGGCCCCACTGATACGGGGCGCCGTAGGTCTGCTTGTTGACCACGTACCAGGGGCCATCCTTGAGGCGCGGGTCGAGGTTTTTCCAGTTCGGGATCAACGCGGTGTTGATCGGCTGCACACGCTTGCCGACGATCAGGCGCAGGGAGGCATCTCCGGACGCCGTCACCAGGTCGTAACCGCCCTTGGCCATCAGGCTGACCATTTCATCGGAGGTGGCGGCGGTCTTGACGTTGACCTTGCAGCCGGTTTCCTTCTCGAAACCGGTGACCCAGTCGTAGGCCTTGTCGCTCTCGCCACGTTCGATGTAGCCAGGCCAGGCCACAATATCCAGTTGGCCTTCGCCCGCCCCGACAGCTTTGAGCGGCTCGGCGGCCTGGACGCTGGCGCTGGCGAGCAGTGCGGTGGTGATTGCACTGAACAGTGCGGTCTTGTGCACGAACATGGGAATTCCCTCTTCTTTAATTATGGTCGGGGCAGTTTTTGAACGTGGTTTCAACGTTGTAAACACAGTCCTGTAGGAGCCGTGCGGTGCCTTCACTGGCGCCTTCGCTGGCAAGCCAGCTCCTACAAGGGGCACGGTGTTGTGACGTTTCAACATCAATGCCTTTACGGCTAATTGTTAGCGTAGTGCTCTTTTATAAATGCTCGCCATGGCGGGCCATGATGTGCCGCACCACGCTGTAGTCCTGAAGCGAATCGCTGGACAGGTCCTTGCCATAGCCCGAACGCTTCAGGCCGCCATGGGGCATTTCGCTGACCAGCATGAAATGGCTGTTGATCCAGGTGCAGCCGTACTGCAAGCGCGCCGCGACCTGCATGGCCTTGTCGAGGTTCTGGGTCCAGACCGACGAAGCCAGGCCGTATTCCGAATCGTTGGCCCAGTCCACCGCTTGTTCCAGTTCATCGAAGCGAGTCACGGTAACTACCGGCCCGAACACCTCGCGCTGGACGATTTCATCGCCTTGTTTGCAGCCGGCCAACAGGGTCGGCTGGTAATAGAATCCGGCGCCGGAATGCACGGCTGCGCCGGTCACCCGCTCGATGTGCTGCTGGCCGAGTGCGCGCTCGACAAAACTGGCCACGCGGTCGCGCTGGCGGGTGCTGATCAGCGGGCCGATCTCGTTGTCGGCGTCGCGTTTGCCGGCGAAGCGCAGGCTGCTGACGGCCGCGCCGAGCTCGGCCACCAAACGGTCATGAATCCCGGCCTGGGCGTAAATCCGGCAAGCGGCGGTGCAATCCTGGCCAGCGTTGTAATAGCCGTAAGTGCGCACGCCTTCGACCACGGCCTGAATGTCGGCATCGTTGCAGACGATCACCGGGGCCTTGCCGCCGAGTTCGAGATGGGTGCGTTTGAGGGTTTTGGCGGCGGCTTGAAGAATTTTCTGGCCAGTGACGATATCGCCGGTCAGCGACACCATGCGCACTTTAGGGTGGCTCACCAGGTGGCTGCCGACGCCTTCACCACCACCACAAACGATGTTGATCACACCCCGTGGCAGGATCTCGGCCAGCGCTGGCGCCAGGGCCAGGATCGACAGCGGCGTGTGCTCCGACGGCTTGAACACCAGGGTGTTGCCGGCGGCGAGGGCCGGGGCGATTTTCCACGCGGCCATCATGATCGGGTAGTTCCACGGCGCAATCGACGCCACGACCCCGATAGGATCGCGACGGACCATGCTGGTGTAGCCCGGCAGGTATTCGCCGCTGAGCTGGCCGGTCTGGCAACGCACGGCACCGGCGAAGAAGCGGAAAACGTCGACCGTGGCATTCAGGTCATCCTGACGGGCCAGGTGCAACGGTTTGCCGCAGTTCATGGATTCGAGGCGGGCCAGCAGGTCGGCGTTTTTTTCGATGGCGTTGGCGATTTCCAGCAGCAGGTTCGAGCGTTGCTGTGGCGTGGTGCGCGACCACCCGGCAAAGGCTCGGTGGGCAGCGAGGATGGCGGCTTCGACTTGCTCGGTGCTGGCTTCGGCGATCCGGGTCAGGACTTCCCCGGTGGCAGGGTTGAGAATCGGCTCGACGCAGCCTTGACCGGCGACTAATTCACCATCGATCAATAATGCGGTGAACAACGGGGTCTGCGCGCCAGCCATTTTTCGTGTTCTCGTTCTTTGTGTGGCTTGTTGTGTAGACATGGCAGCGCTCCCTGTGACTGGGGCCCGGCCGTCTTTATTGGATGCAACAAGACTAGAGCGCGGACCCGAGGTCGACAAATTCTAAATACTGAAGGTGGCGTTCGATTAAATAGATGGCTTGCGCCCGCCGTGGGGTTGTTCGCGGGCGACTGTGAGGAACGGGTCGACCAGCGCTGGCCGCGCGGTGCCGCGACGCCAGGCCAGGCCGACATCCAGGGTCTGGCTGAGGTCGGCAATCGGGCGGGCTTCAATGATGTCGCCCTCCAGTGACCACGGGCGATACGTCATGTCGGGCTGGATCGAAACGCCCAGCCCGGCGGCCACCAGGCTGCGCACCGCTTCGGTCGAGGCCGTGCGCAGGGTGATGCGTGGCTGCAGTGAGGCGGCGGACCACATGCGCTGGGCGTTGTGGTCCATTTCATCGACGTTCAGCTGAATCAATGGCTCGCGGGCCACGTCGGCGAGGTTGATGCTGTCGTGCTCCAGCAACGGGTGCTGGGCCGGCAGCCATAGACGGTGCGGCGAGTGGGTCAGCACTTCGGTCTGCAGGGCATGGCGGTCTTCGAGGTTGGACAGGACCAGCACGCCGACATCGATCTCGCCGCTGACCAGCAAATGCTCGATATACGGGCGTTCGTCCTCCATCACGCGGATTTCCACGTTGGGGTAGGCACGCTGGAAACGGGTGAGCAAATCCGCCAGGTAATAACCGGCGACCAGACTGGTCACTCCGACGATCAACTGCCCGGCGACCTGGTCGGTGCTCTGTTGCAGGCTGCGCTTGGCGTTATCCACGGTGGCCAGGATCAAGTGCGCCTGACGCAGGAATTGATGCCCCTGGTGGGTCAGGGTCATGCCCTTGGCGTGCCGACTGAACAGGCTGACGCCGATTTCCTCTTCCAGTTGCTGGATCGCCAGGGTCAGGGTCGACTGGGAAATGAACGCGGTTTGCGCGGCGGCCGAGATCGAACCGGTCTCGGCCACGGCGATGAAATGACGGATCTGACGCAAGGTCATCATGGGAAAGCACCCGGTGGGCTGTTTTTATCGATTGGCCAGAGTGTATATCTTTTTTTCTGATGGGCCGGGCCAGGCGGCAATGCGCGGATCGAGGCAATGCAACATCTGGAAGCACTCTCGCCCCCGGGGCGTGGGCACTTTCATTTTAGGCTGGTGGCCTTGGTTTCAGGTTAAACGTCTTGTGGAGGTGGCAAATGAACACCCGTGGATTGCTCGATCAACTACTCAAGTCCGGCCAGGACCTGTTGCAGAACAAGGCCGGTAGCTCACCGCAAAAGGGCGCGAGCGGTGGCACCGGTGCCCTCGGCGGTTTGCTCAGCGGCGCGAGTGGCGGGGCATTGGCGGCAGGCGCCATGGGTTTGCTGCTCGGCAGCAAAAAGGCCCGTAAAGTCGGGGGCAAGGTCGCGGTCTACGGCGGTCTCGCCGCGTTGGGCGTGCTGGCCTATAAAGCCTACGGCAACTGGCAGGCGCAGCAGGGCGTTGCGGCCGGTACGGAGCCGCAAACCCTGAACCGCGTACCGGCCGCGCAAGTGGAGTCGCACAGTCAGGCGATTCTCAAGGCGCTGGTGGCTGCGGCCAAGGCTGACGGTCATGTCGATGAGCGTGAGCGAGCCTTGATCGAAGGCGAGTTCAGCCGGCTCGACAGCGACCAGGAACTGCAACGCTGGCTGCACGCCGAGCTCAACAAGCCGCTGGACCCGAGCGATGTCGCCCGCGCCGCCCACTCCCCGGAAATCGCCGCCGAAATGTACATCGCCAGCGTGATGATGGTGGACGAGGAAAACTTCATGGAGAAGGCCTACCTCGATGAGCTGGCGCGGCAGCTCGAGCTGGAGCCGGGGTTGAAAGCCGAGCTTGAGAAGCAGGTTCGCCAGGCTTCCCGGTAAGCACATAAATATCGTAGGAGCTGGCTTGCCAGCGAAAGCGGTCATTCAGTCAGTAATCGGTTGCCTGACACGACGCTTTCGCTGGCAAGCCAGCTCCTACAGGTTTACTCGACTCGCCAATCTCGGGATTTGTGTACGACGCTGGTCATTGCAGCCACCCGACACCTCGCACGGCCAATCCACGGTCGGCTTCTGCACTTATGTCACTGGCTACTTCTACCCGATCTGATAGAGAGTCCCTGACCCGATCCGGGCAGGGGTGCGTAACCGTCTTATTAATGAAACACCGCCCTCAGCTATACTCCCCCGCATTTCGTATCAGCCCCGAGGAATGACTGTGAAGAACTGGACGTTGCGCCAACGCATTTTGGCGAGCTTTGCGGTAATTATCACCATCATGTTGCTGATGGTGGTCGTCTCGTATTCCCGGCTGTTGACGATCGAAAACAGCGAGGCCAGCGTGCGTGAGGACGCTCTGCCAGGGGTGTATTACAGTTCGATGATTCGTGGCGCGTGGTCCGACAGTTATGTACGCATTCAGGCCATGCTCGGCCTGGAGGAAGGGCAGGGCTTCACTGCCGAGGATGCCGCGAACTTCAAGGGCTTCGCCGAGCGGTTGAAGGAGCAGATGGACCTCTACCGTGCAACGATGGCCGACGAAGAAGACAGGGTCGATTACGCAGCGTTCGAAAAACTTCATGAGGACTACCACCGGATTCTGGCCGCGGTGATCGAGTTGCATAAACGTAACCAGAACGCTGAGGCCGTCAACATGTTCCACAGTGAGCTGACCCCGACCTGGATAGCGGGTCGAATGAAGGTCAATGACATCCTGCAGCATAACAAGACCGTGGCGGACACAGAGATCGCGGCCATTGATGATGCGGTGGTCACCGCCAAAGCCATCATGGGCATTTCCCTGGTGATCGCGGTATTGGCCGCCGCCCTCTGCGGCCTGTTGTTGATGCGCGCCATCATGGCGCCGATGAACCGCATCGTGAAAATCCTCGAAATCATGCGCACTGGCGACCTCAGCAGCCGCCTGAATCTGGAGCGCAAGGACGAGTTCGGCGCGGTAGAGACCGGCTTCAACGACATGATGACCGAGCTCACATCTTTGGTGTCCCAGGCCCAGCGTTCGTCGGTGCAGGTGACCACGTCGGTCACTGAAATTGCCGCCACCTCCAAGCAGCAGCAAGCGACCGCCACTGAAACCGCCGCCACCACCACGGAAATCGGTGCGACCTCCCGTGAGATCGCCGCCACTTCCCGGGATCTGGTGCGCACCATGACCGAGGTCTCCACCGCCGCCGATCAGGCTTCCGTGGCCGCCGGCTCCGGGCAACAGGGCCTGGCGCGCATGGAGGAAACCATGCACTCGGTGATGGGCGCGGCCGATCTGGTCAACGCCAAACTGGCGATCCTCAACGAGAAGGCCGGCAACATCAATCAGGTGGTGGTGACCATCGTCAAGGTCGCCGACCAGACCAACCTGTTGTCGCTCAACGCCGCCATCGAGGCCGAGAAGGCCGGGGAGTACGGGCGCGGGTTTGCCGTGGTCGCCACCGAAGTGCGGCGCCTGGCGGACCAGACGGCGGTGGCCACTTACGACATCGAACAAATGGTGCGCGAGATCCAGTCGGCGGTATCGGCCGGGGTCATGGGCATGGACAAGTTCTCCGAGGAAGTGCGTCGCGGCATGTCCGAGGTGCAGCAGGTCGGCGAGCAGTTGTCGCAGATCATCCATCAGGTTCAGGCGCTGGCGCCGCGGGTGCTGATGGTCAACGAAGGCATGCAGGCCCAGGCTACCGGCGCCGAGCAGATCAACCATGCGCTGGTGCAGTTGGGCGATGCCAGCAGCCAGACCGTCGAGTCTCTGCGTCAGGCCAGTTTCGCCATCGATGAGCTGAGCCAGGTGGCCGTCGGGCTGCGCAGCGGCGTTTCGCGATTCAAAGTCTGATGAGCGAAATCACGGCCAAACGCTCTGCCGTGAAACGGGCGCTGCATGCATTGTTTCTGGTGTTCCGCATCGGCAGCGAGCGCTATGCGTTGCAAGCCGTCGAGGTGGCGGAAGTGCTGCCGCGCCTGCCCTTGAAGCCCATTCCCCATGTCCCTGCCTGGGTCGCCGGGGTGTTCGCCTATCGGGGCGCCGTGGTGCCGGTGATCGACTTGAGCGCACTGACGTTCGGTACGCCTGCACAGGCCCGTACCAGCACGCGACTGGTGCTGGTCAACTATCGCCCGGATGAAACTACCGAAGCACAGTTGCTCGGATTGATTCTGGAACAGGCGACCGACACCTTGCGCTGCGATCCTGCGGATTTTCAGCCCTACGGCCTGGAAAATCGGCACGCGCCTTACCTGGGGCCGGTGCGCAAGGACGAGCAGGGCTTGCTGCAATGGGTACGGGTCAGCGATCTACTGGACGAACAGGTCCGCGCCTTGCTGTTTCCCTCGCCGCCACTGGATCCGGCACTGCTGGAGGAGCGGTCATGAGCAGCGATCAGCGCTTTTTCGACTTCCTCAAAGAGCGTATCGGACTCGACGTGACCTCGGTGGGTCCGGCAATCATCGAACGAGCGGTACGCCAGCGCAGCATTGCGGCGCAAGCACCCTCGGCCGATGAATACTGGCGCATCTTGCAGGACTCGCGGGACGAACAGCAGGCGTTGATCGAAGCGGTGATCGTTCCGGAAACCTGGTTCTTCCGTTATCCGGAATCCTTCGCCACCCTGGCGAAGCTGGCGAGCAAACGTCTGGCCGAGATCAATAACTTGCGCGCACTGCGGATTCTCAGTCTGCCGTGCTCTACCGGTGAAGAACCCTATTCCATCGCCATGGCGTTGCTCGATGCCGGGCTCAAGCCACACCAGTTCAAGGTCGACGGCATGGACGTCAGCCCATTGTCAGTGGAAAAAGCCCGGCGGGCTTTGTATGGCAAGAACTCCTTTCGGGGTGATGACATTGCGTTTCGTGACCGTCATTTCATCGATGAAGGCGAGAGCTATCGCCTCGATCAGAGGGTGCTTGAGCAAGTGCGTTTGCAGGTCGGCAATCTGCTGGATCCGGCCTTGCTGGCCGGTGAGCCGCCATTCGATTTCGTGTTTTGTCGCAACCTGCTGATCTATTTCGACCAGCCGACCCAGAAGCAAGTCTTCGAAGTGCTCAAGCGCCTGACCCACGTTGACGGCGTGCTGTTTATCGGTCCGGCCGAAGGCGGTCTGCTGGGGCGTTTGGGAATGCGCTCGATCGGTATCGCGCAGTCCTTCGCGTTCAGTCGACAGGGGACGCCGGACCCTGATCCCTTGCCGGCATTCGTTCCAGCGCCATTGCCAGTGCTGCAACCGTTGCGCAATCCATCGCCTGTGCCAATGCCAGTGCGCAGCCGTCCATTCGCCAGTGTTGTGCCGCTGGCTTCTGCGCCGAAAACGTCTGGCACCGATACGGCCGTGCTGCTGGCGAACATCGCCGCGCAGGCCAATGCAGGCAAAAGTGCCGAGGCGAGGGCTGCTTGTGAAAGCTATTTGCGCAGTCATGAGCCGGTAGCCCAGGTGTTCTATTGGCTGGGACTGCTCAGCGATGTAGCCGGAAACGTCCTCGAAGCCCAGGGCTTTTATCGCAAGGCGTTGTACCTCGAACCGCAACATCCCGAAGCGTTGATGCACCTGGCTGCATTGCTGCAGGCCCAGGGCGACGTGGCGGGAGCCAGGCGATTGCAGGTACGTGCCGCCCGTAGCGCACGCACCACCGACAGTGAGCGTAAACGATGATCGCCTCCGACACCTTTAGCGTCACACGGGATGCCCAGGCCATCGACGACTGCTGGAACCGCATCGGTATCCACGGTGACAAGTCCTGCCCATTGCTGGTCGAGCATATTCATTGCCGCAATTGTGCGGTGTATTCGGCGGCCGCCACACGCTTGCTCGATCGCTATGCGTTGCAGCAGGAGGATCGCGGGCCAGTGTCCGTCACGGTCGAGAGCGAGGTGAAAACCCGCTCGTTGTTGATGTTCCGTCTGGGTGAAGAATGGCTGGGCCTGGTCACGCGCAGTCTGGTCGAGGTGGCGCCGCTGCAGGCGATTCACTCCTTGCCGCACCAGCGCTCCCGAGCCTTGCTCGGCGTGGCGAATGTGCGCGGCGCGCTGGTCGCCTGCCTGTCACTGGTGGAACTGCTCGGCCTCGACGGCACCAGCAACGTCGCACCCGGCACGCGGGTCATGCCGCGCATGCTGATCATCGCGGCCCACGGCGGACCAGTGGTGGTGCCGGTGGACGAAGTCGACGGGATTCACGCCATCGACGAGCACGTCCTCGATACCGCATCGCGTTCGGGTGCGCAAGCCAGCGCCAAATACACCCGTGGCGTCTTGCAATTCAAAGGTCGCAGCCTGCGTTGGCTGGATGAAGAACAGCTGCTGTCCGCCGTGACCCGGAGCCTCTCATGACCCCCGAGCAAATGCGCGACGCCTCTTTGCTGGAGCTGTTCAGCCTGGAGGCCGAAGCCCAGACCCTGGTCTTGAGTGTCGGCCTGCTGGCGCTTGAGCGCGACCCGACCCTGGCCGATCAACTTGAATCGTGCATGCGCGCGGCGCACTCGCTCAAGGGAGCGGCGCGGATCGTTGGCGTCGATGCCGGGGTCAGCGTTGCCCATGTGATGGAAGATTGCCTGGTCAGTGCCCAGGAAGGGCGCCTGGTGCTGCGTCCGGGGCACATCGATGCGTTGTTGCAAGGCACCGATTTGCTGATGCGCATTGCCACGCCAGGCAGCACGCCGGGGGACGCGGACATCGACGCCTATGTGGCATTGATGGCGCGGTTACTGGACCCGACGGCGCCGTTGATCGCGCCAGCAGAACCGCTGATGGCCGAACTTCAACTCGAAGCACCCGCGCCCAAGGTCGAGTCGCCGGCGTCTGCCGACGAGCCGCCATCGGCGCCAGCCCCGCGCAAGACCACACGCACCACCGAAAACGGCGAACGTGTGCTGCGTGTCACCGCCGAGCGCCTGAACAGCCTGCTCGATCTGTCGAGCAAATCCCTGGTGGAAACCCTGCGGCTCAAACCGCACCTTGCGACCATGCAGCGCCTCAAGCGCATTCAGAGCAACAGCCTGCGTGCACTGGAAAGTCTCAACGTTCATCTCAAGGATCACGCCTTGAGCCTGGAGGCCCGGGAAGCCCTTGAGGATGCGCGCCGCTTGCTCGCGCAATCCCAGCAATTGCTCATGGAAAAGAACACCGAACTCGATGAGTTCGCTTGGCATGCCAGCCAGCGGGCACAGGTGTTATACGACACGGCGCTGGCCTGTCGCATGCGGCCGTTTGCCGATGTGCTGACCGGTCAGGTGCGTATGGTCCGTGATCTGGGGCGCGATCTGGGCAAGCAGGTGCGACTGGAGATTGAGGGTGAGAAGACTCAGGTTGATCGCGACGTGCTGGAAAAACTTGAAGCGCCGCTGACTCACTTGTTGCGCAATGCGGTCGACCACGGCATCGAAACCCCGGAACAACGCCTGCTGGCGGGCAAGCCGGCTGAAGGTTTGATTCGCCTGCGTGCGTCCCATCAGGCCGGTTTGCTGGTGCTTGAATTGAGCGATGACGGCAATGGCGTGGACCTGGAAAAGGTCCGTCGCAGCATCGTTGAACGAAGTTTGTCGCCCGCGCAAACCGCTGCTCAGTTGAGCGAAGAGGAGTTGCTGACATTCCTGTTCCTGCCCGGTTTCAGTCTGCGCGACACGGTCACCGAGGTGTCCGGTCGCGGCGTTGGCCTGGATGCGGTGCAGCACATGGTCCGGCAGTTGCGCGGCGCGGTGGTGCTGGAGCAGACGGCGGGCGAGGGCAGTCGTTTCCACCTCGAGGTGCCGCTGACCCTGTCGGTGGTGCGCAGCCTCGTGGTGGAAGTCGGCGACGAAGCCTATGCCTTTCCGCTGGCGCATATCGAGCGCATGTGCGACCTGGAGCCGGCGGATATCGTGCAGGTCGAAGGTCGCCAGCATTTCTGGCACGAAGGCCGGCATGTCGGCCTGGTGGCGGCCAGCCAATTGTTGCAACGCCCGGCCAGCCAGAACAACGGGCAAACCCTGAGCGTCGTGGTGATTCGCGAGCGCGATGCGATCTACGGCGTGGCAGTGGAGCGGTTTATCGGTGAGCGGACATTGGTGGTGTTGCCGCTGGATGAGCGTCTGGGCAAGGTGCAGGACATTTCCGCCGGGGCCTTGCTCGACGACGGTTCGGTGGTGCTGATCATCGATGTCGAAGACATGCTGCGTTCAGTGGATAAATTGCTCAACACCGGGCGTCTGGAGCGCATTGCCCGTCGCAGCGATCAGGTGGTCGAGGCGGCCCGCAAACGAATTCTGGTGGTGGATGATTCCCTGACCGTGCGAGAGTTGCAGCGCAAGCTGTTGCTCAATCGCGGCTACGACGTGACGGTTGCGGTGGACGGCATGGACGGCTGGAACGCGCTGCGTTCGGAGGATTTCGATCTGCTGATCACCGACATCGATATGCCGCGCATGGACGGCATCGAACTGGTCACGCTGCTGCGTCGGGACAATCGCCTGCAATCGGTGCCGGTGATGGTGGTGTCCTACAAGGATCGTGAAGAGGACCGGCGCCGTGGACTGGATGCCGGGGCCGACTATTATCTAGCCAAGGCCAGTTTTCATGACGACGCCTTGCTCGATGCAGTGGTCGAGCTCATCGGAGGAGCACGAGCATGAGGATCGCAATCGTCAATGACATGCCCATGGCGGTGGAGGCCCTGCGTCGCGCCCTGGCATTCGAGCCGGCCCACGAGGTGGTCTGGGTCGCCGGCAATGGTGCCGAGGCGGTGCGCCAGTGTGCGCAGGACACGCCGGACCTGATTCTCATGGACCTGATCATGCCGGTGATGGATGGCGTCGAGGCCACGCGGCGGATCATGGCCGAGACCCCGTGTGCCATCGTCATCGTCACCGTGGATCGCCAGCAGAACGTGCACCGTGTGTTCGAGGCCATGGGCCACGGTGCGCTGGACGTGGTCGACACCCCGGCCATCGGCACCGGCAATGCCCAGGAAGCGGCCGCGCCGTTGTTGCGCAAGATCCTCAACATCAGCTGGCTGATCGGCGACAAGGGCAACCTTCCGCGACCGACGCCGGCACCGTTGCGCAGTTCGGGCTCACGCCAGCGCCTGATCGCCATTGGCTCATCCGCCGGTGGGCCGGCAGCGCTGGAAGTCTTGCTCAAAGGGCTGCCGCGTGATTTCTCTCCGGCCATCGTGCTGGTGCAGCACGTTGACCAGGTGTTTGCCGCCGGTATGGCTGAATGGCTCAGCAGCGCCAGCGGCCTCAATGTGCGCCTGGCCGAGAACGGCGAGCCGCCGCAAAGCGGCACGGTAATGCTGGCCGGCACCAATCACCATATTCGCTTGCTGAAAAACGGCACGCTGGCCTACACCGCCGAGCCGGTCAACGAGATCTACCGGCCCTCCATCGATGTGTTCTTCGAGAGCGTGGCCAGTTACTGGAACGGTGACGCCATAGGGGTTTTGCTCACCGGCATGGGGCGTGATGGCGCCCAGGGGCTTAAACTCATGCGCCAACAGGGCTTCCTGACCATCGCACAAGACCAAGGCAGCAGTGCGGTGTACGGCATGCCGAAGGCGGCCGCGGCCATCGACGCTGCCGTGGAGATTCGCCCGCTGGACAAGATAGCGCCACGATTGCTGGAGATTTTCGCCAAATGAGCACTTTTGCCCTCATTCCTGGCTCAGGTAGTACTCAGGTGACCGCACATGACTGAATTACAGCTCGACGACTTCAAGACCGACGAAAACGCCGCCATGGTGTTGCTGGTGGACGATCAGGCCATGATCGGCGAAGCCGTGCGCCGCGGTTTGGCGAACGAAGAGAATATCGATTTCCACTTCTGCGCCGACCCGCACCAGGCCATCGCCCACGCGGTGCGCATCAAGCCGACGGTGATTCTTCAAGACCTGGTGATGCCGGGGCTGGACGGTCTGAGCCTGGTACGTGAATACCGCAATCACCCGGCGACCAAGGACATTCCGATCATCGTCCTGTCGACCAAGGAAGACCCGTTGATCAAGAGCGCGGCTTTCGCGGCCGGGGCCAACGATTACCTGGTCAAGCTGCCGGACAACATCGAGCTGGTTGCGCGCATCCGCTATCACTCGCGCTCCTACATGACCCTGCTGCAACGGGACGCGGCGTACCGCGCGTTGCGGGTCAGCCAGCAGCAACTGCTCGACACCAACCTGGTGCTGCAACGCCTGATGAACTCCGATGGCCTGACCGGGTTGTCGAACCGTCGGCATTTCGATGAATACATGGAACTGGAATGGCGCCGTTCGCTGCGTGAGCAGAGCCAGTTGTCGTTGCTGATGATCGATGTGGATTACTTCAAGGCTTATAACGACAGCTTCGGCCACCTGGAAGGCGATGAAGCCCTGCGCAAGGTCGCCGCGGCGATCAAGGACGCCAGTGCCCGGCCTTCGGACCTGCCGGCCCGCTACGGCGGCGAAGAGTTCGCCCTGGTGCTGCCCAACACCTCCCAGGGCGGTGCACGGCTGGTGGCGGAAAAGCTGCGCATGACCGTGGCTGCCCTGAAGATCCCGCATAACTCACCCACCGAAGGTTCGAGCCTGACCATCAGCATCGGCCTGTCGACCATCACGCCGAAAGCGGGCAGCAATTGCCGCGACCTGATCCTGGCGGCGGACAAGGGGCTGTATTCGGCGAAGAACAATGGGCGTAATCAGGTGGGGGTCGAATAAACCGTATCCCCCTGTAGGAGCGAGCCTGCTCGCGAAAAAACCAAAGGCGCCGCCGGGCATCTGGTTTTACGCGTCATCGTTAACGACCATCGCGAGCAGGGCTCGCTCCTACAGGACGTGCCTTTTCAGCCAAGCGGACTGCCGTTGCCGACCGTTTCCCGGTATACTCGCCGGCTTTCAAAAGTTCGCCAACGAGTGCTGCCCGTCATGGAAATCAACCCGATCCTGAACACCATCAAGGACCTGTCCGAGCGCTCCGAAACTATTCGGGGGTATCTTTGACTACGATCAAAAGCATGAGCGTCTGACCGAAGTCAATCGCGAGCTTGAAGATCCGGCTGTCTGGAACAAACCTGAATACGCCCAGGAACTGGGCCGCGAGCGCGCTGCGCTGGCGCAGATCGTCGATACCCTGGACGAATTGAACACCGGTCTGGCCGATTGCCGTGACCTGCTGGACATGGCCGTTGAAGAGAACGACGAAGGCGCAGTGGGCGATGTCGTCGCCGAGCTGGCCCGTCTCGAGGAAAACCTCGCCAAGCTTGAATTCCGCCGCATGTTCAGCCATGAAATGGATCCGAACAACGCCTACCTGGACATCCAGGCCGGTTCCGGCGGCACCGAAGCCCAGGACTGGGCCAACATCCTGCTGCGCATGTACCTGCGCTGGGCCGACAAGCGCGGTTTCGACGCGACCATCATGGAGCTGTCGGCCGGTGAAGTCGCCGGGATCAAGGGCGCGGCCGTGCACATCAAGGGCGAATACGCGTTTGGCTGGTTGCGGACCGAGATCGGCGTGCACCGTCTGGTGCGCAAGAGCCCGTTCGACTCCGGCAACCGTCGCCACACATCTTTCTCTGCGGTGTTCGTTTCCCCAGAGATCGATGACAAGGTGGAAATCGAAATCAACCCGGCAGACCTGCGGATCGACACCTATCGCTCCTCCGGTGCCGGTGGTCAGCACGTAAACACCACCGATTCGGCTGTACGTATCACCCACGTACCGACCAATACCGTGGTCAGCTGCCAGAACGAACGTTCCCAGCACGCCAACAAAGACACCGCGATGAAAATGTTGCGGGCGCGCTTGTACGAGCAGGAAATACAGAAACGCAACGCGGCGTCCCAGGCGCTGGAAGACACCAAGTCCGATATCGGCTGGGGTCACCAGATCCGTTCGTACGTGCTCGATGCCTCGCGGATCAAGGATCTGCGCACCAACATCGAACGCAGCGACTGTGACAAGGTGCTCGATGGCGACATCGACGAATACCTGGAAGCCAGCCTGAAATCAGGGCTGTAAAAGACGCAATACAGGATCGGCTGATTCAACTCGATCCCTGTAGGAGCCAGCCCTGCTGGCGATTCCCGGGCCGAAGGGCCCGGGGGCAACGAACCTGTGATGGAATTTTTAAAGACATGAGCGACCTAGAACTCGACCCGCAAGCCCTGCAACAGGAAGAAAACTCCCTGATCGCCCTGCGCAAGGAAAAGCTTGCTGCCGAGCGCGCCAAGGGCAATGCCTTCCCCAACGACTTCCGCCGCGAAAACTACTGCGAGCAACTGCAGAAACAGTACGCGGACAAGACCAAGGAAGAGCTGGCAGAAGCGGCGATCCCGGTCAAGGTTGCCGGTCGTATCATGCTCAACCGTGGCTCGTTCATGGTGATCCAGGACATGACCGGGCGAATCCAGGTCTACGTCAACCGCAAGACCCTGTCCGAAGAAACCCTGGCCGCGGTGAAAACCTGGGACATGGGCGACATCATCGCAGCCGAAGGCACCCTGGCCCGTTCCGGCAAGGGCGACCTGTACGTTGAAATGACCAGCGTGCGCCTGCTGACCAAATCCCTGCGTCCGCTGCCGGACAAGCACCACGGCCTGACCGACACCGAACAGCGCTATCGCCAGCGCTACGTAGACCTGATCGTCAACGAAGACGTGCGCCAGACGTTCCGCGTGCGTTCGCAAGTCATCGCCCACATCCGCAGCTTCCTGATGAAGCGTGACTTCCTGGAAGTGGAAACGCCGATGCTGCAGACCATTCCTGGCGGCGCGGCAGCCAAGCCGTTCGAAACCCACCACAATGCGCTGGACATGGGCATGTTCCTGCGTATCGCGCCGGAGCTGTACCTCAAGCGCCTGGTTGTTGGCGGGTTCGAGAAAGTGTTCGAGATCAACCGCAACTTCCGTAACGAAGGCGTTTCGACTCGTCACAACCCTGAATTCACCATGTTGGAGTTCTACCAGGCCTACGCCGACTACGAAGACAACATGGACCTGACCGAAGAACTGTTCCGCGAACTGGCTCAGCTGGTTCTGGGCAGCACCGACGTGCCGTACGGCGACAAGGTGTTCCACTTCGGCGAGCCGTTCGTGCGTCTGTCGGTGTTCGACTCGATCCTCAAGTACAACCCTGAGCTGACCGCTGACGACCTGAACGACATCGACAAGGCTCGCGCCATCGCCAAGAAAGCCGGGGCCAAGGTGCTGGGCTTCGAAGGTCTGGGCAAGCTGCAAGTGATGATTTTCGAAGAACTGGTCGAGCACAAGCTGGAGCAGCCGCACTTCATTACCCAGTACCCGTTCGAAGTGTCGCCGCTGGCCCGTCGTAACGACGAGAACCCGAACGTCACCGACCGTTTCGAGCTGTTCATCGGTGGTCGTGAAATCGCCAACGCCTACTCCGAGTTGAACGACGCGGAAGACCAGGCCGAGCGCTTCATGGCACAGGTGGCCGACAAGGACGCCGGCGACGACGAAGCCATGCACTACGACGCCGACTTCGTTCGTGCGCTGGAGTACGGCATGCCGCCAACGGCGGGTGAAGGTATCGGTATCGACCGTCTGGTGATGTTGCTGACCAACTCCCCATCGATCCGCGACGTGATCCTGTTCCCGCACATGCGGCCGCAAGCGTAAGTGTTTCAATTAAAAAACCGCCTTTTCAGGCGGTTTTTTATTGCCTGTCTGGTACAAACGTATCAACTTGTTACTTTCATCTGAGAGGAAATACCTGTCGTGATTCGTGCAATAGCTCAAGAAGGTGCAGCGGGTGTCGCCACTGCGGTCGCTGAAAGTGTTCAGTACCAGGGCCGCAAGGCCAGCCGACAGGGCAGCGAGCAGCGACGACAGGAAATCCTGGATGCTGCCATGCGCATTGTCGTGCGCGATGGCGTGCGCGCCGTACGACACCGCGCGGTGGCCGCCGAGGCGCAAGTGCCGTTGTCGGCGACCACTTACTATTTCAAGGATATCGATGACTTGCTCACCGATACCTTCGCCCAATACGTGGAACGCAGTGCGGCGTACATGGGCAAGCTGTGGGTGAACAACGAAGGCCTGCTGCGCGACATGATCGCCAGTGGCGATGGTAGCCCGCAGGCGCGTTCGAAACTGGCGGACGATATTGCCCGGCTGATGACCGATTACGTTCATCGGCAACTGGTCAATCGCCGTGAACATTTGATGGCCGAGCAGGCGTTTCGCCAGGAAGCATTGCTCAACCCGCGTCTGGCCGAGCTGGTGCGCTCGCATCAGCAAATCCTGTTGCAGGGCTCTTGCCAGCTGTTCCAGGTGCTGGGCTCGCGCGAGCCGCATCAGGATGCCAAGGTGTTGACGGCGATTATCGGCCGGATGGAATATCAAGGGCTGCTCAATGTAGACGAGCCTGCCGCCGAACAGGAAATGCTCGGTATTCTGACGCGCTACATGCACCTGGTGCTGGCGTCGGTGTGACGCGATCCCCTGTAGGTCAGCGGTGTGTTCATAGGGAGTTTTGAATGAAAGCCTGGCGTGTCGTTGTGATCGCCTTGTCGTTCCTGCTGCTCGGTGGCTGTCTGGTGACCTTCAAGGAACCGCTGCCCACAAGCGAACCCGCGCCCAAAGGATTACTCGGCAAATGGACCAGCACCAATGCCTGGGGCGAGCCGCTCAACCTCGAACTGACCCGCATCGGCGACAACCGTTATCAGGCCGTCAGCTACTACCGGGCCAGGCCCAGGGAACGTGAAGCCTACCCGTTCACCCTGTCGCGCCATGGCAACCGCTGGTATCTGTCGGCGAAGGTGCCGGCGCAATTCGGCGGGCATTTCACCATTGGCGGGTTTGAACTGACCGACAAGCATGAGCTGGTGGTGTACAACCTCGACCTCGACCAGATCAACCAGGCCATGAAGCAAAAAGCCCTGAACGGCGAACGCTTGCAGACCGACGACGGCGATGGCGTATTGATCGACAGCAACATGGATCAAGTCGCCGCCTACCTCGACGACCCGGCCAATACCGATGTGTTCGTCGAAGCGGTGCGCTATCAGCGTCAGGCCAAAGCCAAATAACCGGCACCAACGGGTTTCTACAGGAGTTTCGCGTGGACGATTACCAACAGTCGATACGCATTTTGTCCGATCGCATCGTGTTGGCGCAGACGCCGATCCGCGTCCTCGATGCGGTCAAATGGGACGACAACATTCGCAAGGGCTTCCTCAAGGCCGATGGCAAGGAAATGCCGGCGGTGGACCGCGACTACTACCTCAACCGGCCGCTGGCGTTCGATTCCAGCAAAGTGAAGCTGGAGTTCCAGAACATCGAGCGCGACATCACCCGCCAGCTCGGCCAGTTCAACCCGGTCGGCCAGATCATGCGGCGCATGTGCAAGGAATACCGCATGGTGGTGCGCATGCTCGAAGCGCGTGGCACCGAGGATTTCGGCCTGATTTCCCAGGAGTTGTACGGCGCCGCGTCCGACGCGTTCCACGCCGGCGACCCGACGCTGTCCGACCTGGGCATGATGCTGTCCGAATACCTGAATAACATCGATGGCCGCGGCGATCTGAAGGATGAACCGAAGACGCTGACTGCCAAGGATGCGGTCGACCTGTTGCAGCATCGCTTGAACAAGGTGTTTGGCGAGGCCGAGGAAACCATCCGGGTGTTCGAGTCCGACGGCATCGTCGCCGATGCGGCGGCGGGCGCCGACTACATCAAGATCCGCGCCGACGCGATGTTCAACGACCGCGATGTGCGTGCACTGGAAGTCCACGAAGGGCTGGTGCACGTCGGCACTACGCTCAACGGCCTGAACCAGCCGATCTGCACCTTCCTCTCCAAGGGACCGCCCTCGTCGACGGTGACCCAGGAAGGCCTGGCGATCCTGATGGAAATCATCACTTTCGCCTCGTACCCGAGTCGCCTGCGCAAACTCACCAACCGCACCCGTGCGATTCACATGGTGGAGGAGGGCGCGGACTTCCTGCAGGTGTTCGAGTTCTTCCGCGAGCAAGGTTTCGAAATGCCCGAGAGCTACAGCAACGCCAGTCGCGTGTTCCGCGGCTCGGTGCCGACAGGTCTGCCATTTACCAAAGACTTGTCCTACCTCAAGGGCTTCATCATGATTTACAACTACATTCAACTGGCCGTGCGCAAAGGCAAGCTGGAGCAGATACCGCTGTTGTTCTGCGGCAAGACCACGCTGGAAGACATGCGCACCTTGCGCCAGTTGGTGGACGAAGGCCTGGTAGTGCCGCCCAAGTACCTGCCGGAACAGTTCCGCGACATGAACGCACTATCGGCGTGGATGTGCTTCTCCAACTTCCTCAACCACCTGAGCCTGGACCGGATCGAGGCGGATTACTCCAACATCCTGTAACGATGACGCGGACCATTGTAGGAGCGAGCCTGCTCGCGATAGCGAACTAACATTCAACAATTATGTTGTCTGATACGCCGCCATCGCGAGCAGGCTCGCTCCTACATGAGCTCCGTGTTTCAACTCCATACTGCGAGGTTTCACCGGATGAGAACCCTCGGCATCCTCTGCCTTCTCCTGGTCTTGAACGGCTGCAGTTCACTGCTGTTCTACCCCGAACCCGGCCAGTTGTTCACTCCGGAAAAGGCCGGGCTTGAATACCGCACCGTCACCCTGATCACCGCCGATGGCCTCAAGCTGAACGCCTGGTGGCTGCCGGCGAAGAAGGGTGTCGAGGTCAAAGGCACGGTGCTGCACCTGCACGGCAACGGCGGAAACCTGCCCATGCACCTCGGCGGGAGCTTTTGGTTGCCGAAAAATGGTTACCAGGTGTTGCTTGTGGACTATCGCGGATATGGCTTGTCCGAAGGTGAGCCAAGCCTGCCGGCGATGTATCAGGACATCGACGCCGCATTCGCCTGGCTGGACAAGGCGCCGGAGGTCAAGGGCAAGCCGTTGATCCTGCTCGGCCAGAGCCTTGGTGGCTCGATGGCCGTGCATTACCTGGTGCAGCACCCGCAACGGCAGAAACAACTCAAGGCCATCGTCCTCGATGGTGCCCCCGCCAGTTACCGCAGCGTGGGCCGGTTTGCCCTGAGCAACTCGTGGTTGACCTGGCCATTCCAGGTGCCGTTGTCCTGGCTGGTACCGGATGGTGACAGCGCGATCAACTCCATGGCGCAACTCAAGGATGTGCCGAAACTGCTCTACCACAGCATCGACGATCCGATCGTGCCACTTTCCAATGGCATCCGGTTGTATCAAGCTGCGCCGCCGCCGCGGGTGCTGCAACTGACCCGTGGCGGTCATGTGCAGACGTTCGCCAACCCGGTCTGGCGTAAAGTCATGCTGCGTTTTCTCGATGACCCGCAGCATTTCAACGGCCTGCGCCGCCTGGGTGAAATCCCCAATTACCCGGCACCCCCGAATTCCGAAGATGAACCACCAGAGAGTCCGCAATGAGTGAAGAACGTAACGCCATCCCGCTGATCATCACCGGTATCTGCAGCATCCTCGGCACCGTCGGTGCCCTGTGGTGGTACGGCTACCTGCACTTCGCCAAGCCCGAGGATGCGTTGCTGCTCAACGAATTCACCATGCTCAAGACCATTCCGGGCGAAGACTACAAAGTCTCTCTGGAACCGGCCGCGCAAGTCGCGCAGTGCATCGATGGCGTGCTGGTGCTGTTCGACATGGAACAGAAAGGCCTGACCGGCGTGCTGGTCGACAGCAAGAAAAAAGCCGTGCGCTGCATGGGGCAGGAAACCCCGCAGAAGCTGGAGCCGTAACTCAATTTTCGCAGGCAACACAGAACCAATGTGGGAGCCAGCCTGCTGGCGATAGCGATTGTGCATTCAACATTGATGTTGACTGACACACCGCTATCGCTAGCAGGCTGGCTCCCACAGGTTTTTGTGTGATGTCGACTTATTGCGTGTTGGCACTGATGGCCGAACGCGGCATCACCGGCTGATTGTCATTGGAAATGGTCACCTCCACCCGGCGGTTCATCGCCCGGCCCGAGGTGCTGCTGTTATCTGCCACCGGATACTCCTTGCCGTAACCCTGGGTGACGATACGCGCCGGATCAACGCCCATCTTCACCAGTGCAGCACGTACGGAACCCGCGCGACGCTCCGACAGCGACTGATTGTGCGACGCCGTACCGGTGCTGTCGGTATAGCCCTCGACGATCACTTTGCGCTCGGGGTTTTCCTGGAGGTACTGCGCCAGTTTATTGATGTTCGCCAGGCCGTTGGCTTTCAGCTCGGCCTTGTCGGTGGCGAACAGCACATCCCCGAAGGTCACCAGCGTCCCGCGATCGGTCTGCCTGGCGTTGAGGCTGTCCTTCAACTGTTTTATCTGCTGATCACGGGCGTCGAGGCGGGCCTGAGCCCGTTGCGCCGAGGCATCTTTCAGACTGGCCTCGGCGGTGCGCAGGGCGATGGTCTGCTTGGCCACTTCGACGCGTTGATTGGTCAAATAGGCAAGCTGGTCGACCTTGGCCGCGTCCTCCTTGTCCATGTAGGCCTTATCGGCCATGTCCAGGTAATCGCTGGCCTCCTTGGTTTCCAGGGCCGCAACCTTGGCCGCTTGCGGATCGGTTTGCAGGCCGGTGTAGTTGCTGCGGGCCTGTTCGAGGTTGGCGTTGGGTGGTGTGGAGCAGGCTGTCAGGGCGACGGTGACAGCCAGCAGGGCAGGGATCATCAATTGATCAGGTTTCATGATTTCGTCCTTTTAGTCGAGTGGGAATGCGGGGGTGCCGCGCCGCTTACTGAACGCTGCGCTGGCTTTCCTGACGCAATTCCTGGACGCCTTTCTGCGCGTCCTTCACTGATTGTTCGGCCTTCATCGCCTGGGCCTTGCGCTCGGCCACGCGAGCGTCCCACTCGGCCTGTTCAGCGAGCATCCGCGCCTGGTCGTATTTCTTGTCGTGCATGGCGATTTCGGCTTGCTTGAGCTTGTCCTGGGCCGACTTCATTTCCACGGCGGCGAACTCGGTGCCGCCGGCGCTCACGGCATCGTTGACGGCCGATTGGGTGACTGCGTACTGCTCGGTCGGCGGGTTACCGGCGCAGCCGGCCAGGACCAGGCAGCTGCCCAGGGCCAACGCCGCCAGTCTGAGGTTTTGCGAACAGGTAAATGAGGACGTGCTGGTTCGGGTTTTCATGGTCTTCAACTCCATTGGGCCAATTCCTGAAAAACGTCGAAGTCCACCCTGGGCATGCGCTGAAACCATCAATTGAGGGGCGTTTCGAAACACTCGTCCCAGGCGTGGTTACTTGGGTTGACCCGAGGCTTTTTTTGAAAGTTCAGAGAATTTAGTCAGCTATTGAAAATAGCCATGATCGAATCGACCGGGCTCTGGGACGGGGATTTGCGCCATGCACAGCCGTGTTTTCAGGCCTTTGGTCGGTCCGATGAGGCGTGGTTTTTGAAGGGAAATACAGGTCAATGTGGGAGCGAGCCTGCTCGCAAAAGCGTCGTGTCAGTCAACATTCATTCCAACTGACAAAACGCCTTCGCGAGCAGGCCCGCTCCCACAGGTTCTACGGAAAATCAGTGTTTCTGTTTGTCGTCAGGCATCGACAAATCGTGCAAATGCCGACGGGACAGCGCCAGAAAGCGCGGGGTCGGCCCGATGTCTTCGTACAGCGGATCGCCTTCTTCATCGGTGGCGACCACGGTCGAACCTTTGACATACGGGAAGCTTCTTTCCAGCTCTTCCAGCGCGGCACCGATCAGGTCGCCGAGCAGTTCTTCGGGATGCCGCTTGGGGTACATCTCGACGAGCGCGGCCAGCCGTGCGGCAGACTCCAGGTCCAGATGAATCGAGTAGCCGGTGTCGGTCAGGCGACCCTTGGCGTTTTCTTCCCAGTGGTGGGCAAGCTCGCGGATTTTCATATTGACCTCATTGCGCTCCCGCTCGTGGCAGGCAGGGTGAGTGTCCGGCATTGGCCGGCGACAGCCATTGTGCGGCTTATCTTCAGACTAGCTTCAACAGGCAAGGTTTAAAGGCCCTTCGTCGTCTTGCTTGTAAGAACCCGTCTGGGGCGGCACTCTCTAGGTTCCTAGCCGCCCGGATTTTTTGCTGGAGACCTGCTGATGACCGATATTGATGCACGCTTGCGCGAGGACGTTCACCTGCTGGGTGAGCTGTTGGGCAACACCATTCGTGAGCAATATGGCGATGGTTTTCTCGACAAGATCGAGCAGATCCGCAAGGGCGCCAAGGCTGACCGGCGCGGCTCCATGGACGCCGAACTCAGTGCCAGCCTCAACCAGTTGACCGAAGACGAGTTGCTGCCGGTGGCGCGGGCGTTCAACCAGTTTCTCAACCTGGCCAATATCGCCGAGCAATATCAGTTGATTCACCGCCGCGAGGAATCCCAGGAGGCGCCGTTCGAAGCCCGGGTGCTGCCGGAGTTGCTTGCGCGCCTGCGCGCCGAGGGGCATGGCGCCGACGCGCTGGCCCGGCAACTGGGCCGGCTGGAGATCGAGCTGGTACTCACCGCGCATCCCACCGAAGTAGCACGCCGCACGCTGATCCAGAAGTACGACGCCATCGCCGCGCAACTGGCGGCTCAGGATCACCGTGACCTGACCAGTGCCGAGCGCGAGCAGATCAAGACCACCTTGCAGCGTCTGATCGCCGAAGCCTGGCACACCGAAGAAATTCGCCGCACGCGTCCGACGCCGGTGGATGAAGCCAAGTGGGGCTTCGCGGTGATCGAGCATTCACTGTGGCAGGCCATTCCCAATTATCTGCGCAAGGCCGATCAGGCCCTGCACACCGCCACCGGCTTGCACTTGCCACTGGAGGCGGCACCGATTCGTTTCGCCTCGTGGATGGGCGGCGACCGCGACGGCAACCCCAACGTGACCGCTGCGGTCACCCGTGAGGTTTTACTGTTGGCGCGCTGGATGGCGGCCGATTTGTACCTTCGGGATGTCGATCGCCTCGCCGCTGAACTATCGATGCAGCAGGCCAACGATGAATTGAGGGCCAAGGCCGGTGACAGCGCCGAACCTTACCGGGCCGTGCTCAAACAGCTACGCGAACGTCTGCGGGCGACGCGCAACTGGGCACACGCCGCCTTGTCGACGCCAACGCCGGCACCGGCCGAAGTGCTGCAAAACAACCGCGAACTGCTCGATCCGCTGGAACTTTGCTACCACTCTTTGCACGAGTGCGGCATGGGCGTGATCGCCGACGGGCCGTTGCTCGATTGCCTGCGTCGGGCCGTGACGTTCGGACTGTTCCTTGTTCGTCTGGATGTGCGCCAGGACTCGTCACGGCACACCGCGGCGATGACCGAAATCACCGACTACCTTGGCCTGGGAAGCTACGAGGACTGGAGCGAGGAAGAGCGCATCGCCTTTCTGATGCGCGAATTGAGCAATCGTCGTCCCTTGTTGTCGGCGTACTTCAAGCCTTCGGCAGACACCGCCGAGGTGCTGGCGACCTGCCGGGAAATCGCCGCTGCGCCTGAGGCATCCCTCGGTTCCTATGTGATTTCCATGGCCGGTGCGGCTTCCGATGTACTCGCCGTGCAGTTGTTGCTCAAAGAGTCCGGCGTGTTGCGGCCGATGCGCGTGGTGCCGCTGTTTGAAACTCTCGCCGACCTCGACAATGCCGGCCCGGTGATCGAAAAGCTGCTGCTGTTGCCGGGCTATCGCGCGCGCCTGCAAGGGCCGCAGGAAGTGATGATCGGCTACTCCGACTCGGCCAAGGACGCCGGCACCACGGCGGCGGCCTGGGCGCAGTACCGGGCACAGGAGCGTTTGGTGGACATCTGTCGTGCGCAGCAAGTGGAACTGCTGTTGTTCCACGGTCGTGGCGGCACCGTGGGGCGAGGCGGCGGCCCGGCCCACGCGGCGATCCTGTCGCAGCCACCGGGTTCGGTGGCGGGTCGTTTCCGCACCACTGAACAGGGCGAAATGATTCGATTCAAATTCGGCCTGCCGGACATCGCCGAACAGAACCTCAACCTGTACCTGGCCGCCGTGCTCGAGGCGACCTTGCTGCCTCCGCCGCCACCTACGCCCGAGTGGCGCCATCTGATGGACGAACTGGCCGCAGACGGTGTCAGCGCTTACCGCGCCGTGGTGCGGGAAAATCCGCAGTTCGTGGAGTATTTCCGCCAGTCCACGCCGGAACAGGAGCTCGGTCGTTTGCCACTGGGCAGTCGTCCGGCCAAGCGTCGCGCCGGGGGGATCGAAAGCCTGCGGGCGATTCCGTGGATTTTCGGCTGGACCCAAACGCGCCTGATGCTGCCGGCCTGGCTGGGTTGGGAAGCGGCCCTGAGCAAGGCCCTGGAGCGCGGCGAAGGCGAACTGCTGGGGCAGATGCGTGAGCAGTGGCCGTTCTTCCGCACCCGCATCGACATGCTGGAAATGGTCCTGGCCAAGGCAGATGCCGACATTGCCCAGTCCTACGATGAGCGTCTGGTGGAGCCGAATCTGTTGCCATTGGGTGCGCATTTACGCGACCTATTGTCGCAGGCGTGCACCATCGTTCTCGGCCTGACCGGGCAGTCGCAGCTGCTGGCACATAGCCCGGCGACCCTTGAGTTCATCCGCTTGCGCAACACTTACCTCGACCCGCTTCATCTATTGCAGGCCGAGTTGCTGGCCCGTTCAAGAGTGCAGGACGTGGCGCAGGGCAGCCCGGTAGAACAGGCTTTGCTGGTGTCTGTGGCGGGGATTGCCGCCGGTTTGCGTAACACCGGCTAAGATTTTTGCCGTGGGGTCAGGCATTCGGCAGGTGAGCCGGATGCCGCCGTATGACGGGTTGAAAAGTGCTGTCAGGCGACAGTTAATGATGGGGTTGCGACTTGGCAAACCGCGCGCAATGGTCGCAAGAGGCAGCGGTTTCTCCGACTTTTGGCGTCTTGTGTGGGCGCACCCTGCTGTGTATCTTGAGCAGCCTTTGGCCGTTTGGGCGGTCACGACCCTATTTTTGAGATTGGCCCAATGAGGCGAATCTGACGTTATCCATATAAAAAATTGAGGAGCACATCGATGCGCGTCATTCTGCTGGGAGCTCCCGGGGCCGGTAAAGGTACTCAGGCTAAGTTCATCACCGAAAAATTCGGCATTCCACAAATCTCCACCGGCGACATGCTGCGTGCAGCGGTCAAGGCCGGCACCGAGTTGGGCATCAAGGCTAAAAGCATCATGGATGCCGGTGGCCTGGTGTCCGATGACCTGATCATCGCACTGGTCAAGGACCGCATCGCCCAGTCCGACTGCGCCAACGGTTTCCTGTTCGACGGCTTCCCGCGCACCATTCCCCAGGCTGAAGCCCTGGTGACGGCCGGCGTCGAGCTGGATGCAGTGGTTGAAATCGCCGTCGAAGACGAAGAAATCGTCCAGCGTATCGCCGGTCGCCGTGTTCACGAGGCCAGCGGCCGCGTGTACCACATCGTCTACAACCCGCCGAAAGTGGCTGGCAAAGACGACGTCACCGGTGAAGAGCTGGTACAGCGCAAGGACGACACCGAAGAAACCGTGCGTCATCGCCTGTCGGTCTACCACTCCCAGACCAAGCCGCTGGTGGATTTCTACCAGAAGCTGGCGGCTGCCAATGGCAAGCCGCAGTACAGCCATATCGAAGGCGTCGGTTCGGTTGAAGCGATCACCGCCAAGGTGCTTGCAGCCCTGAGCTGAAAAACCTGATCCGCTGCATCATCCACGGCCCGCTTGCGGGCCGTAGTTGTTTATACTGACGCACTTTTTTCTGACCTCTTTTACGGAAACATCGATGAGCACCTTGCTGGCCCTGGACACCGCGACTGAAGCTTGCTCCGTTGCCTTGCTGCATGACGGCAAGGTCACGAGCCATTACGAGGTGATCCCGCGCCTGCACGCGCAGAAGCTGTTGCCGATGATCCAGCAGTTACTGGCCGATGCCGGGACCACACTGCAAGCGGTCGATGCCATCGCGTTTGGCCGTGGCCCGGGCGCCTTCACGGGCGTACGCATCGCCATCGGCGTGGTGCAAGGCCTGGCGTTTGCCCTGGATCGCCCGGTGTTGCCGGTGTCGAACCTGGCCGTGCTGGCGCAACGTGCGTTGCGCGAACACGGCGCCAGCCAGGTGGCTGCTGCCATCGATGCACGCATGGATGAAGTGTATTGGGGTTGCTACCGCGAAACGGCCGGGGAGATGCGCCTGGTGGGTGCTGAAGCGGTACTGTCGCCGGAGTCTGCTGCATTGCCGGCCGATGCCAGCGGCGAATGGTTCGGCGCGGGCACTGGTTGGGGATATGCCGAGCGTATCGCTGTCAGCCTGAGCGGGCAGGACGCGGGCATGTTGCCCCACGCCGAAGACCTGCTGACCCTGGCGCGATTTTCCTGGGAGCGCGGCGAGGCGATCGTGGCTGATGAGGCGCAGCCGGTTTATCTGCGCGATAAAGTGGCGACGCCCAAGGCGCGTTAAGCCTTAACAGATCGCAGCCTGCGGCAGCTCCTACAGACGCTCGCATTTCCCTGTAGGCGCTGCCGCAGGCTGCGATTTTTTCCAGGCACCACCAATCGTCATTTTTAGCCTCGGCTTTTAAACCTTTTGCCTTTTATGTGTTCTAGTTATCACTCGGCGGTTTGCGATGTGGGAAATGCGCCACTAAACTGCCATCACTGATTCCGAGTATGCACGCATGCGTATAGACGGCGCCTCCTCTCAGTCCTACCCCATCAAGCGCAAACCTCGCCAAGGCCGCGTGCTGGAAGATGACGCCATTGATATCGAAGGCGAGCTGGAGTTCCCGACTGAAGAGCAATTGGCTGCCCGCGCTGCCAAAGCCTCTGCGCAAAAACTGAGCAATCTCCCCGCCCGTCAGCAAGACCTGATTTACCACCGTGCCATGAGCAAAAGCGTGGCGATGGCCCTGGCCAGCTACCTGAGCACCGCCGGTTTCGTCGATTGGGAAGCGGATGTGCTGGGTCTCGACCTGTACATCTGATGTTGCTGCCGTATTACCTTGGTTGTCCGTCCTGGAGCGAGAACGCCTGGCGCGATTACCTGTATCCGCCGGACGCCAAACCCGCCAATTTTCTTGATCTCTATTCCCAGGTATTCAATGCCGTAGAAGGCAACACGACTTTCTACGCGAGCCCGGCTGCCAGCACCGTGCAGCGTTGGGCCGACAACATGCCCGAGCACTTTCGCTTCACCGCCAAGTTTCCCGGCGAGATCAGCCACGGTGGAGACCTGCGCGAGCAGCTGACCGACGCCGAAACCTTCGTGCAATTGCTCAGCCCTCTCGGTGAGCGGGTGTCGCCACTGTGGTTGCAGCTGCCGAAAAGCTTCACGCCCCAACGATTGCCCGAACTGGCCGGATTTATCGATGCCCTGCAGCGGCCGCTGGCCGTGGAAGTGCGGCATGACGAGTTTTTTGCCAAGGGTGACAGCGAGCGAATGCTCAACCGTCTGCTGCTGGATCGTGGAGTCGAACGCATCTGTCTCGATCCCCGTGCGCTGTTCAGTTGCACCTCGACCGAACCTTCGGTGCTCCACGCTCAATCGAAGAAACCCCGTGTGCCACCGCGTCCGGCGGCATTCACGCAATGCCCGCAGGTGCGTTTTATTGGCCATCCGACGCTTGAGGCCAACGATACGTTCCTGGAACCGTGGGTCGAAAAGATCGCGGTGTGGATCGAAGAAGGTCGCACGCCGTACATCTTCCTGCACACCGCCGACAACGTACTGGCGGCGAAGCTGGCGCAGCGCTTTCACGCCAGGCTGATGCTGCGTTTGCCTGGCTTGCCGGCGCTACCTGAGCTATACAGAGAGCCCGCCATCGAGCAACTTGGCCTGCTCTGAGGCGGATTCTTTCCCCCTTCAGGAGCCTGACCAATGGACGCGCAAACCCTTCGAGCCCAAGCGTTCAAAGCCCTTCATGAACGCCCCGGGGCTTTTGTGATTCCCAATCCGTGGGATGCCGGCTCGGCGAAAATGCTCGCCAGCCTCGGCTTCGAGGCGCTGGCGACCACCAGTGCCGGTTATGCCTTTTCCCAGGGCCGTGCCGATGGCGGATTGACCCTCGACGATACCCTGCTGAACGTTAAGGCGATTGTCGCCGCCACCGACCTGCCGGTTGCCGTGGACCTGGAAAACGGCTTTGCCGACAACCCGGCCGACTGCGCGAAAAGTATCTTGCGCGCAGCAGGGGCCGGAGCCGTCGGTGGTTCAATCGAAGATGCCACCGGCCGCGAAGAAGGCCCGATCTACTGTTTCGAACATGCCGTGGCGCGAATCGAGGCCGCTGTGGCTGCCGCTCGCAGTCTGCCGTTCCACTTTACGTTGACTGCCCGGGCGGAAAACTTCCTGCACGGCAATCCCGATCTGGCCGACACCATCCGCCGCTTGCAGGCATTCGCCGAGGCCGGTGCCGATGTGCTCTACGCACCGGGTCTGCGCAGCGCCGAGGATGTGCTGGCGGTGGTGCGCGCCGTGGCGCCGAAACCGGTGAATGTGTTGATGTCGGGGGGCTTGAAGCTGACGGTCGCGCAGTTGGGTGAGATGGGCGTCAAACGCATCAGCGTCGGTTCGGCGCTCGCACTGGCGGCCTATGGCGAATTCTTTCGCGCCGCCGAAGAGATCCAGACGTCAGGTACGTTCGGTTTCACGTCCCGGTCGATGCCGTACCAGAAGGCCAATCAGTTTTTTAAAGGCTGAGGATCAGGCGGCGATACGCAGGTTCTGCAAGATGATCGGGCGGGCCCAGCCATTATCGAAATCGAGCTGTTTCTGCTGCTCCACCCGTTCTTGCGGTGAGAACGGCGGGAACGGCTTGTCGAGAAGGTCGAGTTCGAATTCGGCAATAGGCAAGTGCAGCGGGCGCGGTTGCGGGGCAGGGCCTGCTTCGTATATCGGTTGACCGGCTTTCAGCACGATCGGGCGAACCCAGCCGCTTTCGAAGTCCTGCTGTTTTTGCTGGGCGACGATTTCATCCGCCGGGAACGGTGGGCGTGGTTTGTCGGCCAGGTCCATTTCGAATTCGGCAATCGGCAGGAACAGTGGCTCGGGCGGGCGGATTACCTTGTCTTTCACCTCGCATTCGCGCTGGGCCACGATGTGCTCCAGCAGCTCGCTGCCGACGGTCGGCTCGACGGGACTTTGGAGATCGACCGGTGGAAAGTTCAGCGATTGCGGCAGCACTTCACCCGACTGTTCGGCCAGCGCCCGGGCAAAGAAATCCTGCCAGATGTGGCTGACGCCGCTCAGTGCCTGGGTGTTTCGCAGGTTGTAGTCGCCGTAGGGCGAGATAAAACCTGTGATTGTGGGTTGAATGTCTGACATTTCTCTCGGTCGACGCTCAGCTCTGGCAAAATGCTCGATAGTTTTGTTATCGGCCGTTTTTGCCGATCATTAATTTTTTGAGCGTGTTTTCCGATGATTGATCAACCTGCGGCCTGCCGCATCCATGTCCAGGCCCTGGACGCGGCTTTCGAGCCACAAGCCGAGCAATGGGCCGAGCGCCTGGGCTTGCCAATGCAAGTGGCGGATGGCGAGTTTGCCTTGCAGGTGGGCGACCAGGGCTTGCAGCTGCAACAGCTGGGGCCGGATGCACCGGGGCCGGTGCGGGTGGACTTCGTCGAGGGCGGTGCGGCCCATCGCCGGCTGTACGGCGGCGGCAGCGGGCAGATGATCGCCAAGGCCGTTGGCGTCGCCCAAGGCGTGCGTCCGCGGGTGCTGGATGCCACGGCGGGGCTGGGTAAAGACGCGTTCGTGCTGGCCAGTCTCGGTTGCGAGATGAGCCTGATCGAGCGTCAGCCGCTGATCGGCGCCTTGCTGGAAGACGGCCTGGCCCGTGGCGCGGAAGATTTCGATGTGGCGCCGATCGTGGCGCGTATGCGCTTGCTCAAGGGCAACTCGATCGAAGTGATGCGCAACTGGGAAGGCGAGCCGCCGCAGGTGATCTATCTCGACCCGATGTTCCCGCATCGTGAGAAAACTGCGCTGGTGAAGAAGGAAATGCGCCTGTTCCGGCCATTGGTGGGCGATGACCCGGATGCGCCGGCATTGCTCGAAGCCGCCTTGGCCCTGGCCAGCCACCGGGTGGTGGTCAAGCGCCCGCGCAAGGCACCGTGCATCGACGGGCCGAAGCCGAGCCATGCGCTGGATGGCAAGTCCAGTCGGTATGACATTTATCCGAAGAAGGCGCTCAAACCCTGAGACCGAGTCGCCTCCATCGCGAGCAGGCTCGCTCCTACAGGGATCTACGGTGTTGCATAGAGCCAGTGTAGGAGCGAGCCTGCTCGCGATAGCTTTACCCCTGACACCGCAAATCCATCAGGCCTGCTCAGGCCGATAAGCCCGCATAAACAACCCCACCACCTCCCGCACATGGCTCTCCGCCGCCTCGCCAACCAGCGGCTCGCCGCAGCCATACAGCAAGCGGAAATTCCCGGCGCCCTTGAGCAGGCAGAAGAAGTGCTCGGCGGCGTTGTGCGGCTTGTCGATGCGCAGCACACCGCTTTCATCGATCTTGCTCAGCAGGCGCTCCATGCCATGCAGCATGCGCTCCGGCCCGGCTTCGAAGAATATCTGTGACAGCTTTGGGTCCTGGCTGCCCAGGGTCATCATCAAGCGATGCAGGTTCACTGATTCATCACTGTTGATCAGTTGATGAAAACCGCGCGCGATGTTCAGCAACACGGTTTCCACCGCCACGCCTTCCGGCAATTCGAAAAACAGCGGTGGCAACTGCTCCTCGCACTTGGCCATCACGGCGGCGGAGAACAGCGTCTCCTTGTCGTTGAAGTGGCTGTAGACCGTCAGCTTCGACACACCGGCCTCGGCTGCGACGGCATCCATGCTGGTATTGGCATAACCCTTACTCAGAAACAGCGCTTTGGCTGCATCGAGAATCGCCTGGCGCTTGACCATGTCCTTGGGTCTGCCTGGGCCATTGGGTGCTGAAAGATTGTTTGGCATATTCGTTTTTATTACTGGACTCGTGAGTTTGCTATTAATAACATACTGCTCAGTATAATTATTCAAAGTACCATTAGCGAAAGGTCCTTTACCATGTTCCGCTATGCCTTGCCCCTCGCGTTGCCAGTCACCCTGGCTTTTTTATTGTCTGCGTGTGGTCACGAAGAGGCACCGACAGTCAGCGTGCGCCCGGCCATGGTGGTCCAGCCAGAGCCTTCGGCGCAGTCCATGGAAAGCTATCCCGGTGAAGTTCGCGCGCGTTATGAGCCGGACCTGGCGTTCCGAATCGGCGGCAAGGTAAGCCGACGACTGGTAGAAGAGGGGCAGCGGGTCAAGGCCGATCAGCCCTTGGCGGAGCTCGACCCTCAGGACGTGCGCCTGCAACTGGAGGCCACTCGCGCCCAGGTTGCCGCCGCCGAGGCCAACCTGAACCTGGTGCGTTCCGAGCGTGATCGCTACAAGACCCTGATGGAGCGCCAACTGGTCAGCCGCTCGCAGTACGACAACGCCGAAAACCTCTACCGTTCCGGCGAAGCGCGCCTCAAGCAAATCAAAGCCGAATTCAACGTCTCCAATAACCAGGCCAGTTACGCCGTGTTGCGTGCGCCGCAGGACGGTGTCGTGGCCAAGCGTCTGGTGGAAGTCGGGCAAGTCGTGGCCGCCGGGCAAACGGTGTTCACACTGGCCACCGATGGCGAGCGTGAAGTCTTGATCAGCCTGCCGGAGCAGAACTTCGGTCGCTTCAAGGTCGGTGAGCCGGTGTCGGTGGAACTCTGGACCCAGCCCGATCAGCGATTCGAAGGGCGTATCCGTGAACTGTCGCCGTCGGCTGATCCAAAATCGCGCACCTTCGCGGCCCGCATTGCCTTCAGTTCCGGCAAGGTTCCTGTCGAACTGGGCCAGAGCGCCCGAGTGTTTGTGCAGGCCGCAGACGTGGTTCCTCTGTCCGTTCCGCTGTCTGCGCTGACGGCGGAAAACGGCGTGACCTATGTCTGGGTCGTCAGCGCCAACAATACTTTGAAAAAAGCCCCGGTGCGGGTCGGTGCCTTCGGCGAGAAAACCGTACCGGTGTTTGAGGGACTCAACGCCAGCGACTGGGTCGTGGCCGCCGGTGTTCATGTGCTTCTCGAAGGGCAGCAGGTACGCCCGGTGGATCGCTCCAATCGTGTGGTCAATCTGGCGGACAAGGAGTAAGCCCCGATGCGCTTCAACGTTTCCGAATGGGCGCTGCGTAATCGCCAGATCGTCCTGTTCCTGATGCTGTTGCTGGCCATCGTCGGCGCACTTTCCTACACCAAGCTCGGCCAGAGTGAAGACCCGCCGTTCACCTTCAAGGCCATGGTGATTCGCACCAACTGGCCGGGAGCGACCGCTGAGGAAGTCTCGCGCCAGGTCACCGAACGCATCGAAAAGAAACTGATGGAAACCGGCGAGTACGAGCGCATTGTGTCGTTCTCCCGTCCGGGCGAATCCCAGGTCACCTTCATCGCTCGCGACTCCATGCATTCGGTGGAGATCCCGGAGCTCTGGTATCAGGTGCGCAAGAAGATCAGTGACATCCGTCATACCCTGCCGCCGGGGATTCAGGGGCCGTTTTTCAACGATGAATTCGGCACCACGTTCGGCAATATCTACGCCCTGACCGGCGAGGGCTTCGACTACGCCGTGCTCAAGGATTACGCCGACCGCATCCAGATCCAGCTGCAACGGGTCAAGGATGTGGGCAAGGTCGAACTGCTGGGCTTGCAGGACGAGAAAATCTGGATCGAACTCTCCAACGTCAAGCTCGCCACCCTCGGCTTGCCGCTGGCAGCTGTCCAGCAAGCCCTTGAAGAACAGAACGCGGTGTCCACGGCAGGTTTCTTCGAGACCAGCAGCGAGCGATTGCAACTACGGGTAACGGGGAATTTTCAGACGGTCGACGAGATCAAGAACTTCCCGATCCGCGTCGGTGATCGCACCTTCCACATCTCCGATGTGGCCAATGTGCGGCGTGGTTTCAATGATCCACCGGCACCGCGCATGCGCTTTATGGCACAAGACGCCATCGGCCTTGCGGTGGCAATGAAGGACGGCGGTGACATTCTGGTGTTGGGCAAGGCGCTGGAAATCGAGTTCGCCCGTATCCAGAAAAACCTCCCGGCCGGTATGGAGCTGCGCAAAGTCTCCGACCAACCGGCCGCGGTGAAAACCGGTGTCGGCGAGTTCGTGCAAGTACTGGTCGAGGCGCTGGCCATTGTGTTGCTGGTGAGCTTCTTCTCCCTGGGTGTGCGCACCGGCATGGTGGTGGCCCTGGCGATTCCGCTGGTGCTGGCGATGACGTTCGCGTGCATGTATTACCTCGGCATCGGCCTGCACAAGATTTCCCTCGGCGCGCTGGTACTGGCCCTGGGTTTGCTGGTGGACGATGCGATCATCGCCGTGGAAATGATGGCGATCAAAATGGAGCAGGGTTTCGACCGGGTCAAAGCGGCGAGTTATGCCTGGACCAGTACCGCATTCCCGATGCTCACCGGTACGCTGATCACCGCGGCCGGCTTCCTGCCGATCGCCACGGCTCAATCGGGCACGGGCGAATACACCCGTTCGATCTTCGAGGTGGTCACGATCGCGCTGTTGGCGTCGTGGGTGGCTGCGGTGGTCTTCGTGCCGTATCTGGGGGAAAAACTCCTGCCGGACCTGGCGAAGATTCACGCCGCCAAGCACGGTGCCGGCCAGCCGGATCCGTATGCCACGCCGTTTTATCAGCGCGTCCGGCGTCTGGTGGAGTGGTGCGTGCGCTGGCGTAAAACCGTGATCACAGCGACCGTGATGCTGTTCATCGTCTCCATCGTGCTGTTCAAGTTTGTGCCGCAGCAGTTCTTCCCGGCATCGGGTCGCCTGGAGTTGATGGTCGACCTGAAACTGGCCGAAGGCGCTTCGCTGAGCAACACCGCCGACGAGGTCAAGCGCCTCGAGGCGCTGCTCAAGGACAAGGCGGGGATCGACAATTACGTGGCCTACGTCGGCACCGGTTCGCCGCGTTTTTACCTGCCGCTGGATCAGCAACTGCCGGCGGCGAGCTTCGCCCAGTTTGTCGTCCTGGCGAAAACCATCGAGGAACGAGAAACCCTGCGTACCTGGTTGATCGCAACACTCAATGAGCAATTCCCGGCCTTGCGCTCACGGGTTACGCGCCTGGAAAACGGTCCGCCGGTTGGTTACCCGGTGCAGTTCCGTGTGACCGGGGAGCACATCGAGGAGGTGCGGGCGCTGGCGCGCAAAGTCGCGGCCAAGGTTCGCGAGAACCCGCATGTGGTCAACGTCCACCTGGACTGGGAAGAACCGAGCAAGGTGGTGTACCTGAACATCGATCAGGACCGCGCACGGGCGCTGGGCGTGAGCACGGCGAACCTGTCCGGGTTCCTGCAAAGCTCCCTGACCGGTTCCAGCGTCAGCCAGTACCGCGAAGACAACGAGTTGATCGAGATCCTGCTGCGCGGCACCTTGCGTGAGCGCACCGAACTGTCGTTGCTGCCGAGCCTGGCGGTACCGACCGATAACAGTCGCAGCGTCGCGCTGTCGCAGATCGCGACCCTGGAGTACGGCTTCGAAGAGGGCGTCATCTGGCACCGCAACCGCTTGCCCAACGTGACCGTTCGTGCCGACATCTATGACAAGCAGCAACCGGCGACGCTGGTGCAGCAGATCATGCCGACCCTCGATCCGATCCGCGCCGAACTGCCCGATGGGTACTTGCTGGATGTCGGCGGTACGGTGGAAGACTCCGCGCGCGGACAGAATTCGGTGAAGGCCGGCGTGCCGTTGTTCATCGTGGTGGTGTTGACCTTGCTGATGCTGCAACTGCGCAGTTTCTCGCGCACGGCGATGGTGTTTCTGACGGCGCCGCTGGGGTTGATCGGGGTGACGCTGTTTCTGTTGGTGTTCCGCCAGCCGTTCGGGTTTGTCGCGATGCTGGGGACTATCGCGTTGTCGGGGATGATCATGCGTAACTCGGTGATTCTGGTGGATCAGATCGAGCAGGATATCGCTGCCGGGTTGAAGCCTTGGCAGGCGATTATCGAGGCTACGGTTCGGCGGTTTCGGCCGATTGTGTTGACGGCGCTGGCGGCGGTGCTTGCCATGATTCCGTTGTCGCGCAGTGTGTTTTTCGGGCCGATGGCGGTGGCGATCATGGGGGGGTTGATCGTTGCGACGGCGTTGACGCTTTTGTTTTTGCCGGCGTTGTATGCGGCCTGGTTCCGGGTCAGGAAGGAGACCGTTTGACCGGGTACATATCCGTTGCTGCGGTAACGGCGGCTGGCGGTTTCGCCCTTACGGCGAGTCCCTTTTGGCAAACGCCCCAAAAGGAACCAAAAGGTCTCGCCCCGAACGTACGGCCCCTCGCTTAGGCTCGGGGTTCCTTCGTTCCGGCATTCATCCGGGGGCATTGCCCTCCGGTCGGCTTCGCTTCGACCTACATGCAATGAGTTCGACTGCGTCGAACGGCGCTGCGCGCCCATCCCCGGATGAACACCTCCACTCAGCCTGCCGAGGGGGCGGGTGGATCAAGATCAAAAGCTGCAGGCGAGCTAACGCTCGGCCTGTTGAGTGGTGAAAAGCGGCGGGTGTACGCCGATCTGCCTTTGCTTTTCTGTAGGAGCTGGCTTGCCAGCGAAGGCGGCCTGCCAGCCGACCAATTTCTTTCGAATGTACCCAGCCCAACTGTAGGAGCTGCCGAAGGCTGCGATCTTTTGATCTTGTTTGTAAGGAATAAAGCCAGAAGATCGCAGCCTCGTTGCACTCGACAGCTCCTACAGGGAAATGCGTACGCATGAATAACCAGGCCTGCCAGCCGACCAATTTCTTGCAGATGTCCCCAATCCCTGTAGGAGCTGGCTTGCCAGCGAAGGCGGCCCGCCAGCCGACCAATCTCTCACAGATGTACTCAGCACCTGTAGGAGTGAGCCTGCTCGCGATGGCTGCCCGACAGTCAACAATGTTTATCGCCCAAGCCAACAATTCAGACCATTCCCACAAGACTTTCAGGTTGCCTGTCGGAAGCACGATCTCTAGCCTCTGACGGTCGCTGCCAATTCAGCGACCGGGACTGCAAGCCCGCCAATAGTTTGTTAGGCGCCCACTGGCGCACCTATAATCGTGGCGCTTTTTTAGCGACCACCGATTTATGGTGGCTGTGTGCGGGAGATCTTCGGGTCTGCCGAGGTTGCCTAACGACTCGGTCTTGCAGACCTGCACACAGCTGCCACCCATCATCTGCAAGTGATGCTGGCTGCTCCGACTTTCGTTAGGAGCTTTACGATGATCAAACCTAGCCCAAACCCCCCGGCTTCAGAGTCTGAAGAGCATATCGGCACTTCAAGTCGTCCCTGCCCAATTTTCACCATCCGTCCAGACGTCAATTCCGAAACCCTCCTTGTCCATGCCTACGAAACCCTTGCCTCAGCGAATGTGATGGCAACCGAATTGTCGTCCGTCCTGACCGGCCCTACGTGCAATCTGGCACTGGGCATTCAGCAGATGATTGTCCTGGCGCAGCTATCAGTGAATCGCGTCCTCGATCAGCTGGATCCGCAGCAATAGCAAAAGGAAAAAGCCCGCTGAACCTGTACCGGCCAGCGGGCATTCATTGTTCCTACATCTATCTCGGACCCGTCTGATATTGAGGCTAAAAAGCCCAGGTGTTGTACTCAGAGCCCGGTTTCACGCATGTTTGAGACAGTGCCATGAAAAAGCCACCCACCTTGAGGGGCCGGTCCGATCCGGTGTTCGATCGGCTGTTGCGATCGCCCCACAAGGAACGCCTTTCGCAATATCTCGCTTTGCTCAAGCCCCTGGACGATCAGGGGCGTTACCTGCCATTCGATTCATTGCGCTACCGCTGGGCGCCTGGGCTGGATTCGAACCTGTGCTGGGCCTTGGTCAAGAAAGCGCGGACTGCACAGTATTCGAGCCTTTTGCCATTGGGTGAACCGGCGTGCTGGCTGAAATTCATGCTGACGCCGCAGGCGCAAAAAGCCATTTCCGTAGTGGATCGTCAGGCGACAACCGCAGTGCTGGAATACATGACCGGCCAGATTGGCGAGCGCGCTCATTTCAGCTATTTGCTCAATGATCTGATCGAAGACGAGGCCATCAGCAGTAGCCAGCTCGAAGGTGCGGCCACCACGACGCGGGTGGCCAAGGACATGCTTAAGCGCCATCGTTCGCCGCGCACGCCGGATGAGCGAATGGTCATCGGTAACTTCAAGATGATGAACTTCGCCTGGGAGCAGCGTTACGAGCCGCTGAGCGTTGAGCTGATTGCAGCCATGCATCGAGTTGGCGTCGAGGGTATCGACGATTCGCGGTATTCGCCTGGCGCATTCAGGACCAACGATGATGTCGTAGTCCAGGATGGCGAGGGCAACACCGTGCATTCGCCACCGCCTGCAGCAGGGCTCGTGTCACGTTTGCAGGTGCTGGCCAAGTGGATCAACCAACCCTATAACAACCCTCATCAAGCGGACTACCTTCATCCATTGATCAAAGCCATCGCGCTGCATTTCGTCCTGGGTTACGAGCATCCTTTTCGCGACGGCAACGGTCGGGTAGCGCGCGCGTTGTTTTACTGGTTCATGTTCAAAAATGACTACTCGGCGTTTCGCTACATCGCTATCAGTGTCTTGTTGCGCAATGCGCCGTTGAAGTACGGGCGGTCGTATTTGAATACCGAGGCGGATGACCTGGATCTGACGTATTTCGTCGATTTCCAGTGTTCGGTGGTGTTGCGGGCTGTGGGCAGTTTTACCGAGGCGTATCGGAAAAGTCTGGAGGATGCGCAGCAATTCGATTGCTGGTTGCGTGAAAGTGGTTTTCTCGACCAGCTCACCGAGAAACAGCGGGCATTGTTTCAAGTGGCCAGGAGTGGAATGGCCAAGGAGTTCACGGCGGTCAACGTGAAGGAGAATCTGGGTTGTTCCTACAACACAGCGTCAGCCACGCTAAATGGGCTGGTCGCGTTGAAGTTGTTCGAGAAACGCAAGATGGGGCGCGAGTGGGTGTTCTTTCTACGACCGGTCTCGGCAACCTGATTCCTTGCAGGAGCGAGCTTGCTCGCGATTGCGCAATATCAGCCAGCATCGATGCCGACTGAGACGACCTCATCGCGAGCAAGTTCGCTCCTACAAGGGTTGCGCGTGGCCTAGAGCGTACCAAACACCTTCTTCGCCAAACTGGTGGCCGCCGCCGCGGGGTTCTGGCGGATGGTCTCTTCCTGTTTGCCGATCATTTCGAACAAGCCATTCAAGGCCTGCTCGGTGACGTAGTTTTCGACGTTGGCATTCTTCGCATCCACTACGCCCATGGTCGCCGCTTGCCCGGCGAACGAGTTGTACTGTTGGGCCAGGCCAACCTTGTCGGTGGCTTGCTTGACGATCGGCAGGAACTTGGCGCGGATCTGTTCGCGGCTGGTCTTGTTCAGGTATTGGGTGGCCGACTCGTTGCCGCCGCTGAGGATGCCCTTGGCGTCTTCAACGGTCATTTTCTTCACGGCATCGACAAGGATTGGCTGGGCCTGGGTCACGGCGCTTTCCGCCGCCTTGTTCATGCTGGCTTCCAGCTCATCGACCTGATCGCCCATGCCGAACTGTTTCATTTTGCTGGCGACTTTGCCCAGTTTGCCCGGCAGTTCGATTTTCACGTCGGGGTTGTTGCTGAAGCCGCCCGGGGTGCCGAGTTGCTTTACGGCCAGTTGCGCACCTTGGGTCAGTGCGTCCTTGAGCCCGCCGGTGGCGTCTTTTTGCGACAGGTCGCTGAGGGACAGCGCCAGGGCGCTGGCGGAGATCATCAAGCCTGCGCACAGGCCGGCAAAACGGAGGGTAGGGTGGAGCATGGCAGCTTCCTTGTTCAAAAATGAGAATTAGCGAACGGCGTCGACGCGGATTTTCAGCGGTTGCGGGTCTTTGCCATCAAGCTGCACGGCATGGTTTTCGGTGGTGATGAACATCAGCTTGCCGTCGACTTCGATGCGCGCGCTGACCGAGTAGCGATGGCCTGGTTTGACCTGCGCCGGATCGTAACTCAGATGAAACGGCAGTGGCACCTGGCCTTTGACTTGACCTTTCTGTTCGTCGAGGACAATGGCCGGTGCGTCGGCCAGGGACACGTCCTGCAAGCTTACGCTCAGGGTGGCGGTGGGCGGCAGGGCGCTGCGTTGCAGGTAAAAGACTTCGCCGTCGAGGCTGGCTTTCGGGGCAGATTGCATGGATTGGCAGGCGCCGAGCAAAACCGTAAGCCCGAGGAGAGAGAGTTTTTTCATGAAGCGTATCCTTGTCGTTGGCGCCTGAAGAAAACCGGCGCCAACGACAATTTAGCGGATTTTGCCGGGGATATCGCCCAACTTGCCTCGGGGCGTTCTCAGACGCGGCTGACCAGCACTTCCTGCCCCTTCACATAATCGACACCCAATTCCACCCGGTGTTGTTGAGTGGTGGTGAAGACCAGACGGTCTTCGTGGGTGATGCTCGCGCTGATTGCATAGGTATGGTCGGGCAGGACATCGGCAAGCTTGTACGTCAGGTCGAAGTTCAGCCCGACTTTTTCTGCATTGGGAGTGATCTGTACGGCCAGTTCCTTCGCGGCGACATCTTGCAGGCTGACATCCAGCAGGCGGACATGAAGCGTTGAGTTGGGCAGCAGTCCAATCTTTTCGAGATAATGTACTTTGCCACCAATGGTCTTTACGGATTCGTTGCTCATATTGATTTCCTTATCGATTGATCGTCGGTATTGACGAGCGCCCAGCATAGGGTCGAGGCAGCGATTTCTATGTAGGGGAATTCCTGCAAACAGGGGCGAAGAGGGCGTGGCATGAGTCAGAAGCGTCCTTGCTTCAGCCATAAACCTGCGTGCAGTGATCCGATGAAATCAGAGCGGTGTTACCAACTCCGCCGCATCTTCACTACGATGCAACGCCACCTGCCGAATCGACAAGCGAATCTCCGCCGGCAACACCCGTTTGGCCGCGCCTTCAGCCAGTTCACCGAGCAGTTCGTGATAGCTCAACTTGCCCGCTTCATCGCGCTTGAGCACGTCGAGGTCAAGCATGGTCTGGATGAAGTGGCGGAACAGGCTCTTGTCGAAGAATTCCGGGGCGTTCAGGCCATGCAGGATCGACAGGCGCTGGGCCATGACCGTGCACAGGTCTTCCAGTTCTTCGGCGCTGATGCTGTTCTGGCCGCTGTTGAGCAGCAGGGACACGGTCATGTAGAAGCGTTGCAGGGTCTGGGCGATGCTTTTCGACAGCAGCGTGAGCAGTACGAAATGCCGCGAGCTTGGCGCCGGGCGCAGGTACACGTCGTTTTCGAAACGCAGCAGGCCTTGTTCGACGAAGGCTTCCAGCCATTGATCGATTACTGCGTCCAGTTCGTCCAGCGACCAGCGAATGAACAGCTCCGCCTGCAGGTAGGGATACAACGCGCGGGTGTAGCGCAGGATCTGTTCGCGGTTCATGCGCGATGCACTCTGGAAGAAGCTCGCCAGCAGCGCCGGCAAGGCGAAGATGTGCAGCACGTTGTTGCGGTAGTAGGTCATCAGGACGGCGTTCTGCTCGTCCAGATAGAGAATCTTGCCCAGGGCATCACTCTGCTCGGACAGCAGGTCCATGTCCTTCACGTGCTCGATCAGGGCGCGACCATCGCCGTCCGGCAGGGTGGTGTGTGGCGAGTACGGGACCTTGCGCAACAGTGCCAGATACAGGTCGAGCACCCGTGCCATGGCGCGGTCGTCCAGGGCCAGGCGGCTGGTGGACAGCAACGCCAGTGCCACCAGGTTGACCGGGTTGATCGCCGCCGCTTCGTTCAAATGCCGGGCGACTTTCTCACCGAGGCGGTTGGTGGTTTCGTTGAGCCAGGCGGGTCTGAACTGCGGGCCGAGGTCCTGTTGGCGCCAGTCCGGCTGTTCGCTGTCGAGGAATTCCGCCAGTTTGATCGGCTCGCCGAAGTTCACCGCCACTTGGCCGAAGCGCTGCTTGAGTGCGCCAATGACTTTGAAAATATCGAAGATCGATTCTTTTTTCTTGGCCGCACCGCGCAACTCGCCGAGGTAGGTCCGGCCTTCCAGCACGCGCTCGTAGCCGATGTACACCGGCACGAAGACGATGGGCATGCGCGACGAACGCAGGAAACTGCGCAGGGTGATCGCCAGCATCCCGGTCTTCGGTTGCAGCATGCGCCCGGTGCGTGAACGGCCGCCCTCGACGAAGTACTCCACCGGGAAGCCCTTGGTGAACAGGGTGTGCAGATATTCGTTGAACACCGAGGTGTACAGCGGATTGCCCTTGAAGGTGCGGCGCATGAAAAACGCACCGCCGCGACGCAGCAGGCCGCCGATCACCGGCATGTTCAGGTTGATGCCGGCGGCGATGTGCGGTGGGGTCAGGCCGTTGCGGAACAGCAGGTATGACAGCAGCAGATAGTCGATGTGGCTGCGGTGGCACGGCACGTAGATCACTTCGTGACCCTGGGCGACCTTCTGCACGCCTTCGATGTGGTTGACCTTGATGCCGTCGTAGATCTTGTTCCAGAACCAGCTCAGCACCACTTCCATGAAACGGATCGCAGTGTAGGTGTAGTCCGAGGCTATTTCGTTGCCATAGCGCAGCGCTTGAGCTTTGGCTTTCTCCGGTGAAATGTTCTCGCGTTCGGCTTCGTCGAGGATCGCTTGTTTGACCTGTGGCTGGTTGAGCAGGCCTTTGACCAGGTTGCGCCGGTGGGAAATGTCCGGGCCGATCACTGCGGCCTTCAGGTTGCGGAAATGCACCCGCAGGATGCGCTGGGCCATGCGCACGGTGCGCTCGTGGCCCTTGTCGTGCTCGATCAGTTCGCGCAGGTGGATCGGCGCGGAGAACTGCACGCGGGTCTTGCGTCCCAGCACGATGATGCTCAGCAAGCGACGCAGGCGCCCGGTAACGGCCCAGCTGTCGGCGAACAGGAGTTTCCACGGGCTGTTTTCGCTGTCCGGCGACTGGCCCCAGAACACGCTGACCGGGATGATCTGCGCATCTTCGGCGGCGTTCTGGCTCAGGGCGCTGACCAGGCGAGTCAACGTCGGCGGTGCACCGCGCTTGTCCTGTCGGCCGAGCCAGTCCGGGTCCGGCGTCAGGTAGAAGAACGCAGCGGGTTCCAGCAGGTTGCCCACCGATACCGGCAGCACCGGGCGTGGCAGGCCGGCCTTGCTGCACTCGGTGTCGACCACGGCGAGGTCGGTCAGCGAAGGGTTTTGCAGGACGTAGAACACCGGACGACTGCGGTCGAGGTTGAGGGTGAGCGACGACTGGTTGATCGTCTCCGAGCGAACCCAGAGGTACAACAGGCGGCGCAGGGTGCCAAACACAAGACGGCGAAACGGGGAGCGGGTCATACGGCTTCTGCGTGAGTGAATAAAACCGAGCGTTTGCTTGGGAGGGCGATAGTGTGCCGGATTCATCGAAAATCGGCAAAAAAGCGCGAAAGTAAACTCCTGTTGAGAGTTTTAACGTCTGTCATATACTCGGCGCTCTGTCGCCGTTGCCCTCATGGGACCGGTATGCGCAGGCTGACGTTCCCGAGGCTTTCCTGCGAAAAGCCCGATCAATAATAAAAAGGGAGTATGAACAAATGGCAACACGCGAAACCGGCAACGTGAAGTGGTTCAACGACGCCAAGGGCTACGGCTTCATTCAGCGCGAGGACGGGGTGGACGTGTTCGTGCACTACCGCGCGATTCGCGGCGAAGGCCACCGTTCCCTGACCGAGGGCCAGCAGGTTGAATATGCGGTGGTGGAAGGGCAGAAGGGGTTGCAGGCTGAGGATGTTGTAGGTCTGTAAACCACACGCAAAAACCACTGTAGGAGCGAGCTTGCTCGCGAGGAACTCAAGGACTCCGCGCTTTTGCTGAATTGACGCGTTATCGTTGACGACCATCGCGAGCAAGCTCGCTCCTACAGGGGCGGTGTTCAGGCTTTATGCAGTTTTCCAGGTGATCTCTTCTTCACCATCGGCGCTGATGCGAAGCCAGCGATCCGCCGTCTCCTCACCTTCCTCCTCGACCCAGCTACCCGGTGCGCAACGCACTTCGACGTTCAGCGCGGCAAACGCGGCGCGGGCGCAGGCGATGTCGTCGTCCCATGGGGTCTGGTCGCTTTCCAGGTACAGGCTGTTCCATTTGCCGACGGCTTTTGGCAACCAGGTCACTGGCACGTTGCCGGCCTTGCACTTGTAGGTCTGGCCCTTCTGGACCCAATCCGTGCACGGGCCCAATGCCGCACCGAGCCAGGCGGAAATGGCCTTGTGGTCGACGTCGGCGTCTTTCAGGTAAATCTCGATATCGGGTTGGCGCATGGATGTCCTCACTGCGGGTCTGAAAAATCCATTCGCGGATTTAGCCGGTCTTGAGCTGTTGCTCAAGACCAAAAATGTTTGAAGTTATTGAAGTACGAAATAATCGTAGCGCATCGATACGGTGAGCTCGAACGGTTCCGCCTGTTCGATGACCGCTGCCCGGCGCTCGGCACTGGCGCGCCAACCGTGGGGGGTCATGGCCAGCAGGTTGGCGCGGTCCTGCGGCTTGTTCAGCGTCAGCTTGAACGTCAGCGTCTCGCTGTGCGCCAGCGCCATGCCTTCCGGCATCAGGTCCAGGTGTTTGTCGTCAATGTATTCACGGACTTCGTCGTACAGCCGCTCGCGCAGTTCCATCAGGTGGCCGCTGGTCGGCCCGACTTTCATCAGACCGCCGCCGACGCTGAGCAGGCGTTTGGCTTCCTCCCAATCCAGCGGGCTGAAGACGCTCGCCAGGAACTGGCAACTGCCGGCAGCCAATGGCACGCGCGCCATGCTGGCGATCAACCAGGTGAGCTTGGGGTTGCGTTTGCAGGCGCGTTTGACGGCTTCGCGGGAGATGTCCAGCGCGTAGCCATCAGCGTCCGGCAAGGCCTCGGCGATCTGCGCGGTGTAGTAACCCTCGCCGCAACCGATATCGACCCAGCGGGCCGGCGCGTAACCGGCCGCCAGCTGCGCCAGACGCCTGGCCACCGGGGCGTAGTGCCCGGCATTCAGGAAGTCGCGGCGGGCTTCGACCATGGCCTGGTTATCCCCAGGGTCGCGGCTGTTCTTGTGCTGCACCGGCAACAGGTTCAAGTAACCCTGGCGCGCACGGTCGAAACGATGCCCGGCGGGGCAGGCCACGCCGTTTTCCACCGCGTTCAGCGGTTCACTGCAGATCGGGCACGTGAGCATCAGGCGAGCAACTTGATCAGGGTCTGGTAGTAGATTTCGGTCAGCACGTCGAGATCCGCTGCCAGCACACGCTCGTTGACCTGGTGGATGGTCGCGTTGACCGGGCCCAGCTCAACCACTTGGGTGCCCATGGTTGCGATGAAGCGCCCGTCTGAGGTGCCACCGCTGGTGGAGGCTTTTGTTTCGCGACCGGTGATGTCCTTGATGCTCGACGATACCGCGTCCAGCAGCGCGCCCGGCTCGGTGAGGAACGGCAGGCCGGACAGGGCCCAATCGACGTGCCAGTCCAGGCCATGCTTGTCGAGGATGTCGGCCACGCGTTTTTGCAGGCCTTCGACGGTGGACTCGGTGGAGAAGCGGAAGTTGAACACCGCCACCAGGTCACCCGGGATCACGTTGGTCGCACCGGTGCCGGAGTTGACGTTGGAGATCTGGAAACTGGTCGGCGGGAAGAAGTCGTTGCCGTGGTCCCAATGCTCGGCGGCAAGTTCCGCCAAGGCCGGGGCGGCGAGGTGGATCGGGTTCTTCGCCAGGTGCGGATAGGCCACGTGGCCCTGCACACCGCGCACGGTCAGCTTGGCGCCGAGGGAGCCGCGACGGCCGTTCTTGACCACGTCACCCACCAGGGTGGTGCTCGACGGTTCGCCGACGATGCACCAGTCCAGACGTTCCTTGCGCGCGGCCAGGCGTTCGATCACGGCCTTGGTGCCGTGGTGCGCCGGGCCTTCTTCGTCGCTGGTGATCAGGAACGCGACTTTGCCCTTGTGATTCGGGTAGTCGGCGACAAAACGCTCGGACGCGACGGTCATGGCGGCGAGGCTGCCTTTCATGTCGGCGGCGCCACGGCCGCAGAGCATGCCGTGTTCGTCGATCAGCGCGTTGAACGGTTCGATCTGCCAGGCCGCCACCGGGCCGGTCGGGACCACGTCGGTGTGGCCGGCGAAGCACAGCACCGGACCGTCGTCCTGGCCGTGGGTGGCCCAGAAGTTATCCACATCTTCGATGCGCATCGGTTCCAGGGTGAAACCGGCATCGCCCAGGCGCTGCATCATCTGCTTCTGGCAATCGGCGTCGATCGGCGTCACGGACGGACGGCGGATCAGGTCGATGGCGAGTTGGAGGGTCGGCGAAAGGTCGGCGTGGGCCGTCATGGAAAACTCCAGATGCTGTAAATGTGTAGGAGCGAGCTTGCTTGCGATGGACGTTAACGATAACGCGTGCGATCTGAACAACCGCGTTGCCCTTGCGTTTCTCGCGAGCAAGCTCGCTCCTACAGGTATTGGGTCAGGCCATTGGGCTCAAGCCCCGCAAAATGGCGGTTATCTTAAAGCAAAACGGCGACCATTGGCCGCCGTTTAGTGCATCTGCAAAGATTTAGACGACAGGTGCCGTTTCAGGCTCGGCGGTCGGTTTGGGCAGCGACGACAGGAACGCCATGATCAGCGCCGCGACGTACGGCAGCGACTGCACCAGCAGCATGGTCACCCAGAAGCGCATGTCATTGCTCGGCAGGCCTTGCACCAGGAAGATTCCCAAGGCCGCAGCCCACAACAGCAGCATGATGAACATCTCTTCCCGGGCTTCCGAAATCGCCACCCAGAAGCCATGGTTGTCGGCATTTTTCGGCGTACGGAAGAACGGAATGCTGCTGGTGAAGAAACCGTACAGCACCGCTTTGGCGATAGTGTGGGACAACGCCAGACCGGCCAGCGCCGCGCAGAAGGCATCCTTCAAGTTGACCCCGACCGCTCGGCGGTAGAGGAAGATGATCTTGGCGACCTTGAACACGAACAGCGCCAATGGCGGGATCGCGAAAATCAGCAGCGGCGGATCGACCCGGTGCGGCACGATGATCATCGCCGCCGACCACAACAGCGCACCGACGGTGAAGAAGATGTTCATGCCGTCCGCCACCCACGGCAACCAGCCCGCGAGGAAGTGGTAGCGCTGGCCACGGGTCAGTTCGGTGTCTTTGCCGCGCAGCAGGCTGGCGGTGTGACGCTTGATGATCTGAATCGCTCCGTAGGCCCAGCGGAAACGCTGCTTCTTGAAGTCGATGAAGGTATCGGGCATCAGGCCTTTGCCGTAGCTGGTGTGGTAATACGCCGCCGACAGGCCTTTCTCGAATACCCGCAGGCCAAGCTCGGCGTCTTCACAGATGCACCAGTCGGCCCAGCCCAGCTCTTCGAGCACCGAGCGACGGGTCATGGTCATGGTGCCGTGCTGGATGATCGCGTCACGGTCGTTGCGGGTGACCATGCCGATGTGGAAGAAACCTTTGTATTCCGCGTAGCAGAGCTTCTTGAAAGTGCTTTCGTTCTGGTCGCGGTAATCTTGCGGCGACTGCACCACGGCGATTTTCGGGTCGGCGAAGTGCGGCACCATGTGCTTGAGCCAGTTGCGGTCGACGCAGTAGTCCGAGTCGATCACGGCAATGACTTCGGCATCCTTGGCAGTGTGCGGAATCAGGTAGTTCAGCGCGCCGCCCTTGAAGCCGGCCAGCGGTGCCACGTGGAAGAACTTGAAGCGCGGGCCGAGGGTTTCGCAATAATCGCGCACCGGTTCCCAGACCGCCGGGTCCTTGGTGTTGTTGTCGATGATCAGGACTTCGAAGTCCGGATAGTCGAGGTTGGCCAAGGCGTTGAGGGTCTGTTTGACCATCTCCGGCGGCTCGTTGTAGCAGGGCACGTGAATCGACACTTTCGGGCGGTAGCTGGAGTCGCCTTCCACCGGCAGGAACTCGCGCCGGCGCTTGTGCACCCACACCGCTTCGGCCAGTTCATGGGCTTCGGTCAGCAGTACGATAAACACCCCTAGCGCACCGAGGGCGAGCAAAAAGCCCACTGTCAGGCTGAACCAGGTGCTGTATTGCTGGCTGTAGTCGTAACCGATCCACACCAGCACCGAACCACAGAGGAAGGCAACGAAGGTCAGGAAGGTACGGCCACGCTGGCGCAGGGCCGAGCCGTCGATCATCAGCAGGGTCAGCGACAACAGCGCCAATACCACCGAACCAATGGCCAACACACGCCATTGCGGAATCGCCACCACCGGGCCTTCGAAGTTGAACTTCTGCTGGCGCGCGGCGTTGAACACGCCCCAATAGGCGCCGACGGAACCTTCGTCGCTGGCTTTCCACGGCTGGTCAAACGCTTCGATCACGAAGTAGTTGAAGCCCTGACGGTTGAGTTTGTTGACCAGGGTTCGCAGGTAGATCGCCTGGTCCGCCGGGGAGGCATCGGCGCCACCGCGCATGCGGCCGTTGCTCGGCCAGCCCACTTCGGACAGCAGCAGCGGCTTTTTCGGGAACATCTTCTTCAGGTCGCGGGCGCGGTCGAGGACGAACTGCCCGGCCTTGTCCATCGGGATGAATTCCCAGTAAGGCAGGATGTGCGCGGCGATCAGGTCGACGTGTTTGGCCAGTTCCGGGTGTTCTTCCCACACGTGCCACTGCTCGGACGTGGTTACCGGCACCTTCACGGCGGCACGCACGCGATCGAGCATGACGCTGAGTTCCTTGGCAGTGATTTCCTTGCGGAAAATCGCTTCGTTGCCGACCACCACACGAACCACGCTGCGCGAGGCGTTGGCGATTTCAATGGCGCGGGTGATTTCCCGTTCGTTGCGTTCCTGATCCGGACTGATCCAGATCCCCAGGGTCACCCGCAAGCCGAACTCTTCCGCCAGTTTCGGGATGTTTTGCAGGGTGCCATCGACCGAGTAGATGCGGATGTTGTCCGTCAGCTTGCTCATGATCTCCAGGTCGCGACGCATTTGATCGTCGGTCGGGTACTGGTCTTTCTGCGGGAACTGGCCCTGCTGGAAAGGCGAGTACGAGAAACCGGAGATCTGTTCAGGCCAGTTGGGGGCGGTGACCGGGCGGTTGATCAGCGCCCAGAAGCCGGTAAACAAGGCAGCGATGGCGAGCACCACGACCAGGTTGAGTCCAAATTTACGCGATGACATAGTTATTTCGGGTTCCAAAGACTGTGGAACGAAGGAACGGTTGGCGGTCGCCAAGGGGCGCGCATCCTACACCGGGCATTCTCTGGTCGTACAGCGGACAGGGAATTGCCAGACATTGGGCAATCTGGCTTCGCTAAAGTTCTTTCGCTTTTTCCTATAACTGATTTTGTCTTCAACTCGCCATATAATGCCCGCCGGTTTTTGGGGTAATGGTTATGAGTACAGAAGATCCGCGGTTTGCAGGCATTGCCCGTTTGTATGGCATCGAAGGCCTTGAGCGCCTGCGCGCGGCCCATGTGGCGATCGTCGGTGTCGGTGGAGTAGGTTCCTGGGCGGCGGAAGCCATGGCCCGTTGTGGTGTCGGCGAGATTTCGCTGTTCGACCTGGACGACGTCTGCGTCAGCAATGCCAACCGCCAGCTGCATGCGCTGGACAGCACGGTGGGCAAGCCCAAGGTCGAGGTGATGGCCGAGCGTCTGCGCGGGATCAACCCGGACTGCACAGTGCACGCGGTGCCTGACTTCGTTACCCGCGACACCATGGCCGAGTACATCACGCCGAACATCGACTGTGTGATCGACTGCATCGACAGCGTCAACGCCAAGGCCGCGCTGATCGCCTGGTGCAAGCGCCGCAAGATCCAGATCATCACCACCGGCGGCGCGGGTGGGCAGATTGACCCGACATTGATCCAGGTCTGCGACCTGAATCGCACGTTCAATGATCCGCTGGCCTCGAAAGTGCGCTCGACACTGCGCCGCGACTACGGCTTCTCACGCACCGTGACCCGCCATTACAGCGTGCCGTGCGTGTTTTCCACCGAACAACTGCGTTATCCGAAACCGGATGGCAGCATTTGCCTGCAGAAAAGCTTTGTCGGTGATGGCGTGAAGCTCGACTGCGCCGGCGGGTTTGGCGCAGTGATGATGGTGACGGCGACCTTCGGCATGGTCGCGGCGACCAAGGCCGTGGACAAGATCGTGGCGGGTGTGCGGCGGCCGGCGGATCGGGTCAAGCCTGAGGCCTGATCGGTATGGCTGATGGCCTCTTCGCGAGCAGGCTCGCTCCCACATTGGAATGCGTTCCCCCTGTGGGAGCGAGCCTGCTCGCGATGGGCTGCGAAGCAGCCCCTTATTGAGCTAACTCCCGCATTCGCTGAAGCACCGCATTCAAGCCATTACTGCGCGACTCGGACAACTGCCGCCCCAACCCCAACTGATTGAACCAGTCCGGCAAATCCACCTGCTGCAACTCGGCCGTCGATAATCCATTGACCCGCGCCAGCAGCAACGCCACCAACCCGCGAATCAAGCGCGCGTCGCTGTTGGCGCTGAACAGCCAATGATCATCGCGCAATTCGCCCACCAGCCACACCTGGCTTTCACAGCCGTGCACCCGGTTGGCATCGCACATCTGCGCATCACTCAAGGCCGGCAGACGCTCGCCCCATTGCATCAGCAGGCGTGCGCGCTGTTCCCAGCCGGCCGCTTTCTGGAAGGTCTCGAGTGCTGTCACGGCATCGGCAGGCAAGTTCATCGCAATAGCTCCAGCGCCCGATCCAGGGCTTCAAAGAACCGCTCCAGGTCTTCGGAATCGTTGTACAGCGCCAACGACACCCGAATTGCCCCGGCCAGTTCAAAACTTTTGAGCAGCGGCATGGCGCAGTGATGGCCGGCACGGACCGCGATCCCTTGTTCGGTCAGCAAATGCGCGAGATCGGAGTTATGCACACCCTCGACGGTAAAACTGGCCAGTGCCACTTGCGGTTTGCCCAGCAGGCGGATGCCGTGACGTGCCTCCAGGCCCTTGAGCAGACAGGCATGCAACGCCGCTTCATGGGCGGACACGGCCTCCTGATCGAGCCCTGCGAGATAATCCAGGGTCGCTCCCAGGCCGATCACACTGGCAATCGGCGGCGTCCCGGCCTCGAAACCCAGAGGTGCCGGGCGAAAGCGTGCGTCGTGATAATTGGCATCGAGCACCATTTCACCGCCGAACTGCCAGGGACGCAGCTGTTGCAGAGCTGCATTGCGCCCGAACAGCACGCCCAGGCCATCAGGGCCGTAGAGCTTGTGACTGGAAAACACATAGAAGTCGCAGCCCAGTGCTTGCACGTCGTGGCGGCCATGGACCACGCCCTGGGCGCCATCGATCACGGTCAGGGCGTTGTGCGCCTTGGCCAGTGCCAGCAATTGAGGTAGCGGTTGCCACGCGCCAATCACGTTGGACAGTTGACTGACGGCCAACAGACGTGTGCGCGAACCGATCAAACCGGTGGCGGCTTCGAGGTCGATCACGCCGTCGGCATCCAGCGGCAGGATCACCAGTTTCAGGTCGCGACGGTGCGCCAGTTGCTGCCACGGCAACAAGTTGGCGTGATGTTCCAGGGCGCTGATGACAATCTCGTCGCCCGGATTGAAAAGATGTTCCAGGCCATAGGCCAGGAGATTCAGCGCGGACGTCGCGCCGTGGGTAAAGATGATCTGCCCGCAGTCGCCGGCATTGAGCCATTGCGCGACTTTGCGGCGGCTGTCCTCGAACGCCTGGGTGGCGTGGGCGCCAGGCAAATGCTGCGCCCGATGCACGTTGGCCGCGCCGTTGGCGTAGTAATGCGCCAGGGCATCCAGCAGGGTTTGGGGTTTTTGCGTGGTCGCGGCGTTGTCCAGATAGGTCTGGCCTTGCCGTTGCAGGGCGGCGATGGCCGGAAAATCGGCGCGCCAGGGAGAGAGAATCATCATGTTGTTCAGCCCTGGTTAATATGGCCGGGCGTACGCCAGACCCCTGTAGGAGCGAGCCTGCTCGCGATGGACGTGAACGATAACGCGTATTATCTGGATAACCGCGTTGCCCTTACGTTTTTCGCGAGCAGGCTCGCTCCTACAGGTGAACTCGTGTGACGCTTAGTTATGAGCGTGCAGCGCTTCGTTCAGTTCGATGGCCGATTTGTGGGTTTTGCACTCCACGGCACCGGTTTGCGAATTGCGACGGAACAGCAGGTCGGTCTGGCCGGCCAGTTCACGGGCCTTCACGACTTTGACCAGCTGATTGTTCTCGTCCAGCAGCGCGACTTTGGTGCCGGCGGTCACGTACAGGCCCGACTCGACGGTGTTGCGGTCGCCCAGCGGGATACCGATACCGGCGTTGGCGCCGATCAGGCAGCCTTCGCCGACCTTGATCACGATGTTGCCGCCGCCCGACAGGGTGCCCATGGTCGAGCAGCCCCCGCCCAGGTCCGAACCCTTGCCGACGAATACGCCAGCGGAAACGCGGCCTTCGATCATGCCCGGGCCTTCGGTGCCGGCATTGAAGTTGATGAAACCTTCGTGCATCACGGTGGTGCCTTCGCCCACGTAAGCGCCCAGGCGCAGACGTGCAGCGTCAGCGATACGCACGCCGGCCGGAACCACGTAGTCGGTCATTTTCGGGAACTTGTCCACCGAGAACACTTCCAGCAGCTCGCCGCGCAGGCGGGCTTCGAGTTGCAGTTCGGCCAGTTCGCTCAGGTCGACCGCGCCCTGGCTGGTCCAGGCCACGTTTGGCAGCAACGGGAAGATCCCGGCCAGGTTCAGGCCGTGTGGCTTGACCAGGCGATGGCTCAGCAGGTGCAGCTTGAGGTAGGCCTCCGGGGTGGACGACAGCTGGGTGTCTTCAGCCAGCAAGGTGGCAACCAGCGGCTTGTGGCTCTCGGCCAGACGGGTCAGCAGGGCAGCCTGGGCAGCGTCGACGCCTTTGAGGGCTTCGGCCAGTTGCGAGGCCTGGGCGGTGCTGAATGCGATGGCCTGATTGCCTTCGGTGTAGCCCAGGATCGGTGCGATAACGGCGACGACTTCAGCCGATGGCTTGAGTACCGGGGCGGCGTAGAACACTTCCAGCCATGCGCCTTGACGGTTTTGAGTGCCGACGCCGAAGGCCAGGCTGAACAGGGTAGTAGACATGTTGATACCTCTAACAAAATGGAACGGGCTGCTTACTTGAGCGCGGCCGCGTAGATATCTGGCTTGAAGCCAATCAGGGTTCGGTCACCGAGATCGAGCACCGGGCGCTTGATCATCGAGGGTTGTGCGAGCATCAGTTCGATGGCTTTCGTCTGGTCGAGATCGGCTTTACGTTCGTCGTCGAGCTTGCGAAAGGTCGTGCCTGCACGGTTCAACACCACTTCCCAGCCGTGCTCGCTGCACCATTGGGTGAGGTGTTCACGGTCGATACCGACCGCTTTGTAATCATGAAAGTCATAGCTGACAGCGTGTTCATCGAGCCAGGTGCGCGCCTTTTTCATGGTGTCGCAGGCTTTGATGCCGAAAAGGTGCAACGTTTTGCTTGAAACGGTCAAGGAATTGCCCCCTTTACAGGTGCTGGAAATAAATGGTCTGGGATTATGCCATGGCCGAACGGTTTCGCGGCGGCTGGTTGTCCTGTCAACACAAAACCTGTGGGAGCGGTGTTTCAGGGCGGGCGCAGCGCCCGGAGTTGTACAGCCGCAGTCGTCATCACCGGATTGGCGATGACGTGTTGCGTGAGGTGTTGGGGGAGCTGGATTTGAGTGAGCCCGAACCCGGCCAGGTGAAGTAACACCTGGCCCTGAGCGGCGGCGCGGTTATTTGCGGCGCTGGATGAACGCGCGAATCCGCTCGGCAGCTTCGACACACTCGGCAAGCGGCGCAACCAGAGCCAAGCGTACACGCCCGGCACCCGGGTTGACGCCATCCACATCTCGCGACAGGTAAGAACCCGGCACCACGGTCACGTGCTCCTGCTCGAACAGGTCGCGGCAGAAGGCGGCGTCGTCACCGGCTACATTCGGCCACAGGTAGAAGCTGCCATCTGGCCGCTGTACGTCCATGACCGGGCTGAGGATTTCCAGAACTGCATCGAACTTCTCGCGATACAGCGCACGGTTGGCGCGCACATGCACCTCGTCATTCCACGCGGCAACACTGGCCAGTTGTGTTTGAACCGGCATCGCGCAGCCGTGGTAGGTGCGATAGAGCAGGAAGCCCTTGAGAATGTCGGCGTCACCGGTGACAAAGCCCGAACGCAGTCCCGGCAGGTTCGAACGCTTGGACAGGCTGTGGAACACCACGCAACGCTTGAAGTCCTTGCGACCCAGTTCTGTGCAAGCGCTGAGCAGGCCTGGCGGCGGGGTTTGTTCGTCGAAGTACAGCTCGCTGTAGCACTCATCGGCGGCAATCACGAAGTCATATTCGTCGGCCAGGGCGATCAGCTTTTTCAGGGTTTGCACCGGAATCAAAGCACCGGTCGGGTTGCCTGGCGAGCACAGGAACAGGATTTGGCAGCGTTTCCAGATGTCTGGCGACACGGCGTCGAAATCCGGGTTGAAGCCGTTTTCGTCCAGGCACGGCAGGTAATGCGGCTTGGCCCCGGCGAGGAACGCCGCGCCTTCGTAGATCTGATAGAACGGGTTCGGGCTGACCACCAGCGCGTCATCGCCACGGTTGACCACGGTCTGCGTGAAGGCGAACAGCGCTTCGCGGGTGCCGTTGACCGGCAGTACGTTGCGCGCCGGGTCGATCCAGCCTTTGGGGACATCGAAGCGACGTTCGCACCATGCCGCGATGGCTTCGCGCAGCTCCGGGATACCGAGGGTGGTCGGGTACACGGCCATTTTTTCCAGATTGTTGGCCAGGGCCTCGGCGACAAAGCTTGGCGAACGGTGTTTCGGCTCGCCGATGGACAGCGCGATCGGGCGCTTGTCCGGGTTGGGCGTCACGCTGCCGAGCAGGGCGCGGAGTTTCTCGAACGGGTAGGGCTGGAGCTGGGACAGAGCGTTGTTCATCAATGTATCTCGTTCGGTGTGGGAACGGGCAAGCCCTGTTTCCTGTAGGAGCTGGCTTGCCAGCGATGGTCGTCAACGATAACGCGTGCTTACTGGGTAAGCGTGGCGCTTTTGATTCCTTCGCTGGCAAGCCAGCTCCTACAAGGGGCAGGTTCGCCCCCCGGATAGGGGTCGGTTGATTCAGATGCTGATGCGCGTCAGTTTGATATCGGGTTCCTGGTTGACGCTCAGTTGTTCGACGATCGCATCCTGCAGGCGGCTGCACAGCAGCGGGTCGGACAGCGGCTGGTTGTTGGCGTCGGTGATGAAAAACACGTCTTCCACGCGCTCACCGAGGGTGGCGATCTTGGCGTTTTGCAGCGACAGATCGAACTCCAGGAAAATCGTGCCAATCCGCGCCAGCAGGCCCGGGCGGTCGGGCGCCGTGAGCTCCAGTACCGTCACCTGGCGCTGGGCGTCGTTGTGGATCGTTACCTGCGGCGCAAAGGCGAAATGCTTGAGCTGGCGTGGAACCCGGCGCTGGATGATGGTCGGGTAGTCGTCCGGGTTGCGCAGGGCTTCGGTCAGACCGTCACGGATTTGCTTGATCCGCGCCGGGTTATCGCCGATCGAGTCGCCGTCGGTGTCGAGCACGATGTAGGTGTCGAGGGTGAACTGGCTGGTGGAGGTGATGACCCGGGCGTCGTGAATGTTCAGGTTGAGCTGGTCCATCGCGGCCACGGTCACGGCAAAGAAGTCGTGCTGGTCGGGGGCGTAGATGAAGATTTGCGTACCACCTTCAAATTCGCGCTGGGTGGTTTCCTTGATCAGTACCAACGGCCCGCCGTCGGCCGGTTGCTGGAGGATCGCGTCGCTGTGCCAGGCCACGTCGCCGGCGGTGTGGCGCAGGAAATAGTCATCACCCAACTGCGCCCACAGTTGCTCGACATCGTCCGGGTCGGTGCCGCCGCGCACCAGGATATCCAGGGCGGCGCTCTGGGTCTGACGGATCTGTTCTTCGCGGTCCACCGGGTTCTCCAGGCCACGACGCAGGGCGCGCTTGGTCTCGGTATAGAGCTGGCGCAGCAGGCTGGCGCGCCAGGAGTTCCACAGGGTCGGGTTGGTGGCGTTGATGTCGGCGACGGTCAGCACATACAGATAGTTGAGGCGGGTTTCGTCGCCGACGATCTGTGCGAAATCGTGGATCACCTGCGGGTCGGACAAGTCCTTGCGCTGGGCGGTGGTCGACATCACCAGGTGGTTTTGCACCAGCCACACGATCAGGCGGCTGTCCCACACTGGCAGATGGTGGCGCTGGCAAAAGGCCTCGGCATCCACGGCGCCGATGTCCGAGTGATCGCCATGCCGGCCTTTGCCGATGTCGTGGTACAGGCCGGCCATGTAGATCAGCTCGGGTTTGGGCAGCTTGCCCATGAGCTTGCTGGCCAGCGGGAATTTTTCCGACACCTGGGTGTACTGCAACTTACGCAGGTGTTTGATCAGGTTCAGGGTGTGCGCGTCGACCGTATAGATGTGGAACAGATCGTGTTGCATCTGCCCGACGATAAAACCGAATTCGGGTAGATAGCGCCCCAGGATGCCGTAACGGTTCATTCGCCGCAGGTTGCGGTGGATGCCGATCTTGCATTTGAACAATTCGATAAACAGGCTGGTATTGCGAATATCGTTGCGGAAGTCGTCGTCGATCAGGTGACGGTGCTCCCGCAGCAGACGAATGGTGTCGGCGCGCACGCCCTTGATTTCCGGCTGCTGGGCCATCAGCACGAAGATTTCGAGCATGGCGAACGGCGTGCGGCGGAAGACGTTGTCGTGGCGTGCTTCGATGTAGCCGTCATGCAGCTGGAAGCGCGAGTTGATCGGCTGCGGCGGCGCTTGGTCTTCCGGTGCGAGGATGACTTCCTCGAAGTGCTGGATGATCAGGTCGCTGAGCTGGGCGATGCTCATCACCACCCGGTAATACTGCTGCATGAAATTTTCGATGGCTTGTTTGGCGTCGTCGCCTTTGAAGCCCAGCAGTCCGGCAATGGTGCGCTGGTGATCGAACAGCAGGCGGTCTTCGGAGCGGCCGGCGAGCATGTGCAGGGCATAGCGAACCTTCCACAGGAACTCCTGGGAAGAGGCGAGCAGGGCATTTTCACTCTCGACCAGGAATCCTTCGCCCGCCAGTGCCCGCAAGTTCAGGGTGCCGTACTCGCGACGGGCCACCCACAAGATCGTCTGGATATCCCGCAGGCCGCCGGGCGAGCCTTTGACGTTGGGTTCCAGGTTGTATTCGGTGTCGTTGTACTTGTGGTGGCGGGCCTTTTGTTCGGCACGCTTGGCCAGGAAGAAGTCCTTGCTCGGCCACATGTGCGCGGTGCTGGTGGCGTCCAGCATGCGCTGGCGCAAATGCTCGGGGCCGGCGATGGTGCGGCTTTCCATCAGGTTGGTGACGACCGTCAGGTCGGCGCGGGCTTCGATGGCGCACTCGTCGACCGAGCGAACGCTCTGACCGACCTCCAGGCCGATGTCCCACAGCAGCGTCAGAAAACGCTCGATGGAATCGCGGAAAACTTCATGGTCGGCGCTGTCCAGCAGGATCAGCAAATCGATATCGGAGTAAGGATGCAATTCACCACGGCCGTAGCCGCCGACCGCAACCAGTGCGATGTCGGCGTCCTCGCTCCAGCTGAACTGATCCCAGGCTTTCTGCAGGATGTTGTCGACGAACCAGGCGCGATCCTCGATCAGCCGGCGAATGTCGCGGCCGCTACGAAAGCGCGCGTCAAGCACCTCGCGGGCCTGGCGGATCGCCTTCTTGAAGGCCGCGATCGGGCTAGCCTTCAGGGCCAGTTCAGCCTGGAACTGGCCGCGGTCGAAGAGTTCGGGATCCACCTGCGGCATCGATTGGCTTTCCTTTCTGTAGGCGATGTACGGTAACGGGATCAGGCCGAAACGCGAGGGATGGTGTCATCGCTGCGCAGGGTGAAGATCTCGTAACCGGTTTCGGTCACCAGCAGGGTGTGCTCCCACTGTGCCGAGAGCTTGCGGTCCTTGGTGATCGCGGTCCAGCCGTCGCCCAGTACCTTGGTGTCGGCACGGCCCTGGTTGATCATCGGCTCGATGGTGAAGGTCATGCCGGCCTTGAGTTCCATGCCGGTGCCCGCGCGGCCGTAGTGCAAAATCTGCGGCTCTTCGTGGAACACCTTGCCGATACCGTGGCCGCAGAACTCGCGAACCACCGAGAATCCGTTTTTTTCAGCGTGCTTCTGGATGATTTCACCGATGTCGCCCAGGCGGCAGCCGGGTTTGACGATTTCAATCGCCTTGTACATGCACTCCTGAGTCACCTTGGACAGGCGCTCGGCCCAGACCGGCACGGTGCCGACGTGGAACATGCGGCTGGTGTCGCCGTGGTAACCGTCCTTGATGACGGTGACGTCGATGTTCAGGGTATCGCCATCTTTCAGCGGCTTGTCGTTCGGGATGCCGTGGCAGACTACGTGGTTGATCGACGTGCAGATCGACTTCGGATAACCCTTGTAGTTGAGCGGGGCAGGGATGGCTTTCTGCTCGTTGACGATGTAGTCGTGGCAGATCTGGTCCAGTTGGTCGGTGGTAACGCCCGGCTTGACATATTCGGCAATCATTTCCAGCACATCGGCGGCCAGTTTGCCGGCGATACGCATTTTGGCAATATCCTCGGGGGTTTTGAGGGTGACGGTCATACAGGCTCTCTCTGCGCCAGGCGGCGCTTTCTAAACGGAAAGGGCATTGCGCGATCGATCTTCGCAGCCCTGAAAATGCGATTCTACCAGACGATCAGCGCAAATCCGCGCCTGTGTGCATCGCTTCTCTCTATAGAATGGTGCATTCTTGGCGGATTCCAAGGGATGGAACAAAGCGCCCGCCAGGATTTCAGAATCCGGGTTTCGTTTTGCCCTGCCTTGTGATATAAAATGCGCCGCTTTCCGGGGATGTCCCGAAAAGCCTAAATCCACACACGTGTCGACACGATGACCTGGGTGCCTTCAGCTGATGCTGCTGGTTGGTCATTGGGATACGTGGAGGCCAAACCCGACTTATTAAGGAACTATCATGTCCCAAGTCAACATGCGCGATATGCTGAAGGCCGGTGTGCACTTCGGTCACCAGACCCGTTACTGGAACCCGAAAATGGGCAAGTACATTTTCGGCGCGCGTAACAAGATCCACATCATCAACCTTGAAAAAACCCTGCCAATGTTCAACGAAGCTCTGACTTTCGTAGAGCGTCTGGCCCAGGGCAAAAACAAGATTCTGTTCGTCGGCACCAAGCGTTCCGCTGGCAAGATCGTTGCTGAAGAAGCAGCACGTTGCGGTTCGCCGTACGTCGATCACCGCTGGTTGGGCGGCATGCTGACCAACTTCAAGACCATTCGTGCTTCCATCAAGCGTCTGCGTGACCTTGAAGTTCAAGCAGAAGACGGTACTTTCGCCAAGCTGACCAAGAAAGAAGCGCTGATGCGCACTCGTGACCTGGAAAAGCTGGATCGTTCCCTGGGTGGTATCAAGGACATGGGCGGTCTGCCAGACGCTCTGTTCGTTATCGACGTTGATCACGAGCGTATCGCGATCACCGAAGCCAACAAGCTGGGCATCCCGGTTATCGGCGTAGTCGATACCAACAGCAGCCCGGAAGGCGTTGACTACATCATCCCAGGCAACGATGACGCAATCCGCGCTATCCAGCTGTACATGGGTTCGATGGCTGACGCTGTCATCCGCGGTCGCAACAATGTTGCCGGCGGCACCGTTGAGTTCGCAGCTGAAGAAACTCAGGCTGCAGCTGAGTAATTGACGCCCTGGCGTTGACTCAGTAAGCAAAAAGGGGGCTTGGCCCCCTTTTTGCCACCTCGAAAACCATTTGTCGGCGCCCACTGCTCTATCTGTAACGTGCGGCAGCTAACAAGGGTGGTTCGGGAAGAATTGATCGCCCGTTCGATCGGGTGGAATGGTTGAAAACCTATCCAAGAGGATTTTGAAATGGCAGAGATTACTGCAGCGTTGGTCAAAGAACTGCGCGAGCGTACCGGCGAAGGCATGATGGATTGCAAAAAGGCCTTGACCAAGGCTGGCGGCGACATCGAGAAAGCCATTGATGACATGCGTGCTTCGGGCGCCATCAAGGCTGCCAAGAAAGCCGGCAACGTTGCCGCTGAAGGCGCAATCGCGCTGAAGGAAGACGGTAAATCCGCCGTTCTGCTGGAAGTGAACTCGCAGACCGACTTCCTGGCCCTGCAGGACGACTTCAAGGAATTTGTTGCAGCAAGCGTTGAAAAAGCGTTCGCCGACAAGTTGACTGATGTTGCTCCGCTGATCGAAGCTCAAGAAACTGCTCGCCTGGTACTGGTCGGCAAGGTTGGCGAAAACGTCAACATCCGTCGTCTGGCACGCGTTGAAGGTGACGTTGTCGGTGGCTACCTGCACGGCAACAAGATCGGTGTTGCAGTTGTCCTGAAAGGCGGCAGTGTTGAGCTGGCCAAGGACATCGCTATGCACGTAGCGGCTACCAATCCTGAATTCCTGCTGCCATCGGAAGTTTCCGCTGAAGCGATCGAGCGCGAGAAAGGCGTGTTCCTGACGCTGAACGCTGACAAGATCGCCGGCAAGCCGGAAAACATCGTTGAAAACATGGTCAAAGGCCGTATCAGCAAGTTCCTGGCCGAAGCCAGCCTGGTTGAGCAGGCGTTCGTCAAGAACCCTGAAATCAAGGTCGGCGAACTGGCCAAGAAAGCCGGCGCTGAAATCGTTTCCTTCACTTACTTCAAAGTAGGCGAAGGCATCGAGAAGCCAGTGGACAACTTCGCAGAAGAAGTTGCTGCCCAGCTGGCTGCCGCCAAGCAATAAGACGGTTTTTTAACTGTCGCCCAGAAGAGGCTGCCCGCTCACGCGCGCAGCCTCTTTTCAGATGGGGCACCAATTTTTAATTGGTTTCCGTTTGGAACTGACTTACAAAGCCATGTTCCGATGGCGCTGAAGCAGCGCCAAGCTAGATTGAACGCCAGCTGTAAACAGCTCGCAAAGAATTTTTAAAATACGCCGCAGGAGAGATTCGCAATGGCTCAGCAGGGCAGTGGTTATCAGGCTCGCTATAAACGCATTCTACTCAAGCTTAGCGGCGAGGCCCTGATGGGCTCGGAAGAGTTCGGGATCGACCCGAAAGTTCTGGATCGCATGGCATTGGAAGTTGGCCAACTGGTCGGCATCGGTGTTCAGGTCGGTCTGGTCATCGGTGGTGGCAACCTGTTCCGCGGCGCGGCGCTCAGCGCGGCGGGCATGGATCGGGTTACCGGCGACCACATGGGCATGCTGGCCACTGTGATGAACGCCCTGGCAATGCGCGACGCGCTGGAACGTGCCAATATCTCGGCCATCGTGATGTCGGCCATTTCCATGGTAGGCGTGACCGATCACTACGATCGCCGCAAGGCCATGCGCCACTTGAACTCCAAGGACGTGGTGATTTTCGCGGCCGGTACGGGTAACCCGTTCTTTACGACGGATTCGGCTGCCTGCCTGCGTGCAATCGAAATCGATGCCGATGTCGTGCTCAAGGCGACCAAGGTCGATGGCGTCTACACCGCAGACCCGTTCAAAGACCCGCATGCCGAGAAGTTCGATCATCTGACGTACGATGAAGTGCTGGATCGCAAGCTGGGTGTGATGGATCTGACGGCGATTTGCCTGTGCCGCGACCACAAGATGCCGCTACGCGTATTTAACATGAACAAGCCCGGCGCCCTGCTGAACATCGTGCATGGCGGCGCTGAAGGAACCCTGATCGAGGAAGGCGAACAATGATCAACGAAATCAAGAAAGACGCTAAAGAGCGCATGCAGAAGTCCGTGGAATCGCTGGCGCACAATTTCGGTCGCATTCGTACCGGCCAGGCGCACCCGAGCATCCTGGAAGGCGTGATGGTGCCGTACTACGGCGCCGACACCCCGATCAAGCAAGTGGCCAACATCACCGTCAAGGACGCCCGTACCCTGCAAGTCGTCGCCTTCGAGCGCAACATGCTGGGTGCTGTCGACAAGGCGATCGGTAGCGCGGGTCTGAACCTGAACCCGACCAACCTAGGCGAGCTGCTGCTGATCTCCATGCCTGCACTGACTGAAGAAACCCGTCGTGGCTTCACCAAGCAGGCTCGCGACGTTGCTGAGGATGCCCGTGTAGCGGTGCGCAACATCCGTCGTGATGCCAACAGCCAGCTCAAGGATCTGGTCAAGGAAAAAGAAATCAGCGAAGACGAAGAGCGTCGCGCCACTGGCGAGATTGACGATCTGACCAAGAAGTTCGTGGCCGAAATCGACGCGAAGCTGGCAGAGAAAGAAAAAGACCTGATGGCCGTATAAGGGTCGCGTTTTCATGGAAAAGACCAAGCAGACTGCACCGTCCGCGGTGCCGCGCCATGTCGCGATTATCATGGATGGTAACAATCGCTGGGCGAAGAAGCGCTTTATGCCGGGTGTCGCCGGGCATAAAGCGGGCGTGGATGCGGTACGTGCGGTCATTGAGGTTTGTGCTGAGGCCAAGGTCGAAGTGTTGACCCTGTTCGCCTTTTCCAGCGAGAACTGGCAGCGTCCGGCCGATGAGGTCAGCGCCTTGATGGATCTGTTCTTCAGGGCGTTGCGTCGTGAGGCCAAGCGCCTCAACGACAACAACATCAGTCTGCGCATCATTGGTGACCGCTCGCGTTTTCATCCGGAGCTGCAGGCTGCCATGCGTGAAGCCGAGGCCATGACGGTTGGCGCCAATCGTTTTATCCTGCAGATCGCCGCCAATTACGGTGGTCAGTGGGATATCGCGCAAGCTGCGCAACGACTGGCGCGAGAAGTTCAGGCCGGGCACTTGCGTCCGGAAGACATCACGCCTGGACTGCTGCAGACCTGCCTGGTCACGGGCGACCTGCCGTTGCCGGACCTGTGTATCCGTACCGGTGGCGAGCACCGCATCAGCAACTTCCTGCTCTGGCAACTGGCCTATGCCGAGTTGTATTTTTCCGACCTGTTCTGGCCGGACTTCAAACACGATGCCATGCGCAATGCGCTGGCCGATTTCGCTTCCCGCCAGCGCCGCTTCGGTAAAACGAGCGAGCAGGTCGAGGCTGGAGCCCGGGTTTAATGCTTAAACAACGAATCATCACCGCGCTGATCCTGCTGCCGATTGCCTTGTGCGGGTTTTTCCTGCTTGAAGGTTCCGGTTTTGCACTGTTCATCGGTCTGGTCGTAACCCTTGGTGCCTGGGAGTGGGCGCGCCTGGCGGGTTTCGCCGCTCAGGCGTTCCGCGTCGGCTATGCCGTTGTGGTCGCATTGATGCTGTTCCTCATGTACATCCTGCCCGGCCTCGCGCCTTGGGTATTGGGGGCTTCGGTGTTGTGGTGGGCGGTGGCGACGTATCTGGTGCTGACCTATCCGCGTTCGAGCGAGCATTGGTCCAATGCGGCGACCAGGTTGGTGATCGGCCTGTTGATTCTCCTGCCGGCCTGGCAAGGCCTGGTGCAGATCAAGCAATACCCGCTGGGTAACTGGCTGATCATGGCGGTGATGGTGTTGGTCTGGGGGGCCGATGTTGGCGCCTACTTCTCTGGTCGTGCTTTCGGCAAGCGCAAGCTCGCACCGCAAGTCAGTCCGGGCAAGAGCTGGGAGGGCGTGTACGGTGGTCTGGCGCTGAGTCTGGCGATTACCGCAATGGTTGCCCTGGTGCGCGACTGGACGGTGGCCGAGCTGCTTAAAGGGCTGATCGGTGCTGCGCTGATCGTGTTCATTTCGGTGGTGGGCGACCTCACTGAGAGCATGTTCAAGCGCCAGTCCGGGATCAAGGACAGCAGCAATCTGCTTCCGGGGCACGGCGGCGTGCTGGATCGCATCGACAGCCTGACGGCAGCGATTCCGGTATTTGCCGTGCTGCTGTGGATGGCGGCCCCATGAGCCGCTCGCAACAGATTACCGTGCTGGGTGCGACCGGCTCGATTGGCCTGAGTACGCTCGACGTCATCGCTCGCCATCCTGACCGTTATCAGGTCTTTGCCTTGAGTGGCTTCACCCGCTTGAGTGAATTGCTGGCGCTCTGCGTGCGCCATGTGCCGCGATTTGCTGTCGTGCCTGAGGTCGCGGCTGCCCGCACCTTGCAGGATGATTTGCGCGCGGCAGGTCTTTCGACCCGTGTTCTGGTGGGTGAGGAAGGTTTGTGTCAGGTCGCTTCCGATCCGGAAGTCGATACGGTCATGGCGGCCATCGTCGGTGCAGCGGGATTGCGCCCGACACTGGCGGCGGTGGAGGCTGGCAAGAAGATCCTCCTGGCCAATAAAGAAGCACTGGTCATGTCCGGCGCGCTGTTTATGCAGGCGGTGCGCCAGAGCGGTTCGGTGTTGCTGCCGATCGATAGCGAGCACAACGCGATTTTTCAGTGCATGCCGCTGGATTATGCCCGTGGCCTTGAGGCGGTCGGTGTGCGTCGGATTCTGCTGACAGCTTCCGGCGGTCCGTTCCGGCAGACGCCAATGGCTGAGCTGGCGCATGTTTCTCCCGATCAGGCGTGTGCGCACCCGAACTGGTCCATGGGGCGAAAAATCTCCGTTGACTCGGCCAGCATGATGAACAAGGGGCTTGAGTTGATCGAAGCCTGCTGGCTGTTCGATGCCAGGCCATCCCAGGTCGAGGTGGTGGTTCACCCGCAAAGTGTGATCCATTCGCTGGTCGACTACGTCGATGGTTCCGTTCTGGCGCAATTGGGTAATCCGGACATGCGCACGCCCATCGCCAATGCCCTGGCCTGGCCGGAACGGATTGACTCGGGTGTGGCACCGCTGGATCTGTTTGCCATTGCACGGCTGGACTTCCAGGCACCGGATGAAGAGCGTTTCCCTTGCCTGCGTCTGGCCCGTCAGGCAGCCGAGGCGGGTAACAGTGCGCCGGCAATGCTCAATGCGGCGAACGAAGTGGCGGTGGCGGCATTTCTCGACGAACGGGTTCGTTACCCGGAAATCGCGAGTATCATCGAAGAAGTATTGAATCTGGAGCCCGTAGTGGCAGTGGGTGATCTCGAGGCAGTGTTCACGGCAGACGCGAAGGCGCGATTGCTGGCTGGACAATGGTTGAGTCGTCACGGGCGGTAAATGCTGCGGACAGTTGGCCCAGGCAGCAGCGGATCGGATTGCGGAGAAAGTAGATGAGCGCGCTCTATATGATTGTCGGCACCCTGGTTGCTCTGGGTGTGCTGGTTACCTTCCACGAGTTCGGCCATTTTTGGGTCGCGCGTCGTTGTGGGGTCAAAGTGCTGCGCTTCTCCGTAGGCTTCGGCATGCCTTTGTTGCGCTGGCACGACAAGCAAGGCACCGAATTCGTCGTCGCCGCGATCCCATTGGGCGGCTACGTCAAAATGCTCGACGAACGCGAGGGTGAAGTGCCCCTCGATCAGCTCGGCCAGACCTTCAATCGCAAATCCGTTCGTCAGCGCATTGCCATCGTAGCTGCAGGGCCGATAGCCAATTTCCTGCTGGCATTGGTGTTCTTCTGGGGTTTGGCAATGCTCGGCAGCGAGCAGGTGCGTCCAGTCATCGGGGCTGTCGAGTCCGGCAGTATTGCGGCCAAGGCGGGTTTGAGTCCCGGCCAGGAAATCGTGGCCATTGATGGTGAGGCGACTTCTGGCTGGGCGGAGGTGAATCTGCGATTGGTTCGTCGCCTGGGTGAAAGCGGCTCGTTGCAGATAATGGTTCGCGAACAGGGCTCCACGGCTGATTCTCCTCGTGAGCTTGCGCTGAACAAGTGGCTCAAAGGGGCTGACGAACCCGATCCTATCCACTCATTGGGGATTCGCCCGTGGCGCCCGGCATTGCCGCCTGTCCTGGCTGAGCTCGATCCAAAGGGGCCAGCTCAGGCTGCCGGCCTGAAGACGGGTGACCGGTTACTGGAGCTTGATGGTCATACGCTGGATGACTGGCAGCAGGTCGTCGATACCGTCCGTATGCATCCTGATACCAAAATCATGCTGCGGGTCGAGCGCGACGGTGCTCAAATCGACGTCCCGGTGACGCTGGCCGCTCGCGGCGAGAGCAAGTCACCCAGCGGTTACCTGGGGGCTGGGGTGAAGGCGGTCGATTGGCCACCGGAAATGATCCGCGAGGTCAGTTACGGGCCATTGGCAGCGATTGGCGAGGGGGCTCGACGCACCTGGACCATGAGCGTGCTGACCCTTGATTCTCTGAAGAAAATGTTGTTCGGCGAGCTCTCGGTAAAAAACTTGAGTGGACCGATAACCATTGCTAAAGTGGCGGGCGCTTCGGCCCAGTCGGGCGTTGCTGATTTCCTGAATTTCCTTGCTTATCTGAGTATTAGCCTGGGCGTTCTGAATTTGTTGCCCATTCCGGTACTGGATGGGGGGCATTTGTTGTTTTATCTGATCGAGTGGGCGCGTGGTCGTCCCTTGTCGGATCGGGTGCAAGGTTGGGGGGTACAGATCGGTATCAGTTTGGTGATCGGGGTGATGTTGCTTGCTCTGGTCAATGATCTGGGTCGATTGTAACGCTTCGCTGAATTGCGAATCTGCCGCATTTTGCGGCAGTTTGTTTATTGCCAGTTGGAATAAGAAAGGACTTCATGAAACGTCTGCTGCTAACTGCGGTTCTCACCGTATTGATGATCGCCGAAGTTCACGCCGAGTCCTTCACTATCTCTGATATTCGCGTCAATGGCCTCCAGCGGGTCTCCGCGGGGAGCGTCTTTGGTGCTTTGCCGCTGAACGTCGGTGAACAGGCGGATGATCGTCGCCTGGTGGAATCCACTCGTGCGTTGTTCAAAACCGGTTTCTTTCAAGATATCCAGCTGGGCCGCGATGGCAACGTCCTGGTCATCACGGTAGTCGAGCGCCCGTCTGTTGCCAGTATCGAGATCGAAGGTAACAAGGCGATCTCTACCGAAGACCTGATGAAAGGCCTCAAGCAATCCGGTCTGGCCGAAGGCGAGATATTCCAGCGTGCCACCCTCGAAGGTGTTCGTAACGAACTGCAGCGCCAGTACGTCGCCCAGGGTCGCTACTCGGCTACCGTCGATACCGAAGTGGTGCCGCAACCGCGTAACCGCGTCGGCCTGAAGGTCAACATCAACGAAGGTACGGTTGCCGCTATCCAGCACATCAACGTGGTGGGCAACACGGTTTTCCCCGATGAAGACCTGATCGACCTGTTCGAACTCAAGACCACCAACTGGTTGTCGTTCTTCAAGAACGACGACAAGTACGCCCGTGAAAAACTGTCCGGTGACCTGGAGCGTCTGCGTTCCTACTACCTGGACCGTGGCTATATCAACATGGATATCGCTTCGACCCAGGTCTCCATTACGCCGGACAAGAAACACGTCTACATCACCGTCAACGTCAACGAAGGCGAGAAATACACCGTTCGTGACGTCAAGCTCAGCGGCGACCTGAAAGTCCCTGAAGACCAGGTCAAGTCCCTGCTGCTGGTGCAAAAAGGCCAGGTGTTCTCGCGCAAGCTGATGACCACCACCTCCGAACTGATCACCCGCCGTCTGGGTAACGAGGGTTATACCTTCGCCAACGTCAACGGCGTGCCTCAACCGCACGATGAAGATCACACCGTAGACATCCTGTTCGCGGTCGATCCGGGCAAGCGTGCCTACGTGAACCGCATCAACTTCCGTGGCAACACCAAGTCCGAAGACGAAGTGCTGCGTCGTGAAATGCGCCAGATGGAAGGCGGCTGGGCTTCGACCTACCTGATCGACCAGTCCAAGACCCGTCTGGAACGTCTGGGTTTCTTCAAGGAAGTCAACGTTGAAACCCCGGCCGTGCCGGGTGTCGATGACCAGGTGGACGTCAACTACAGCGTTGAAGAGCAAGCCTCCGGTTCGATTACCGCCAGCGTCGGTTTCGCCCAGAGTGCCGGTCTGATCCTTGGTGGCTCGATCACCCAGAACAACTTCCTGGGTACGGGTAACAAGGTCAGCATCGGTTTGACCAAAAGCCAATACCAGACCCGCTATAACTTCGGCTTTGTAGACCCCTACTGGACCGCCGACGGCGTGAGCCTGGGTTACAACGCGTTCTACCGCACGACTGACTACGATGAGCTCGATACCGATGTCGCCAGCTACGCCGTAGACAGCCTGGGTGCCGGTGTGAGTGTCGGTTATCCAATCAGCGAGACTTCGCGTCTGACCTTCGGTCTGAATGCGCAACAGGACAAGATCAAGACCGGTCAATTCACCGTCGACGAGATTTTCGACTTCGTTAACCGTGAAGGTGATCAGTACCTGAACTTCAAGGCTTCGGCCGGCTGGTCCGAATCCACCCTGAACAAGGGTGTATTGGCGACCCGTGGTCATTCTCAAAGCTTGACGGCGGAAGCCACCATACCGGGTAGCGACCTGTCGTTCTTCAAGCTCGATTACCGTGGCCAGTTGTTCCAGCCACTGAGCGACAATTACACCATGCGCCTGCACACCGAATTGGGTTATGGCGACGGTTACGGCTCGACCGATGGCTTGCCATTCTATGAAAACTACTATGCTGGTGGTTTCAATTCGGTTCGTGGCTTCAAGGACAGCACTCTGGGTCCTCGTAGTACGCCGAGTCGTGGCGTAGGTGTAACGGGTAATGCCGGAACGGCGGCTGATCCGGACGATGATCCACTGCCGTTTGGTGGTAACGTCCTGATCCAGGGCGGTGTTGAAGTACTGTTCCCTATGCCTTTCGTCAAGGATCAGCGATCCCTGCGTACTTCGGTATTCTGGGATGTGGGTAATGTATTCGACTCCAAGTGCGAGCAGACGACCAATACCAACCCTGCGTCGAAGTCCAACACGCAGTGCAACGACATAAGCTTGAGCGATATGGCCAGTTCTGTCGGTGTGGGTGTGACCTGGGTCACCGCACTGGGTCCTCTGAGTTTCGCATTGGCCATGCCGGTCAAGAAACCGGATAACGCTGAGACTCAAGTGTTCCAATTTTCCCTCGGCCAGACGTTCTAAGCGTCTGACCCAAGATAACGACAATGAATTTTGTAGGAGTGCATCGTGCGTAAGTTGACTCAATTGGTTCTCCTGGCCAGCGTACTGGTCGCTGGTCCGGCATTTGCCGACATGAAAATTGCTGTTCTGAACTATCAGATGGCTCTGCTGGAGTCCGACGCGGCCAAGAAGTACGCCGTGGATGCCGAGAAAAAATTCGGTCCTCAGCTGACCAAGCTCAAGACTCTGGAAACCAGCGCCAAGGGCATTCAGGACCGCCTGATGTCCGGTGGCGACAAAATGCAGCAGGGCGAGCGCGAGCGTCTGGAGCTTGAATTCAAGCAAAAGGCCCGTGACTTCCAGTTCCAGTCCAAGGAACTGAACGAAGCCAAGGCCGTTGCCGACCGTGAAATGCTGAAGCAGCTCAAGCCGAAACTGGACAGCGCTGTGGAAGAAGTCATCAAGAAAGGTGCTTTTGACCTGGTCTTCGAGCGTGGCGCAGTGATTGATGTCAAGCCTCAGTACGACATCACGCGCCAGGTTATCGAGCGCATGAATCAGCTGAAGTAATCCATGACCGTGACCATTAAGCTCGGCCAGTTGGCCGAGTTCCTCGGCGCCACGCTACGTGGCGATCCCGAGAAAGCAATTACTGGGCTAGCCACCTTGCAGGAGGCTGGCCCAGCTCAGTTGAGCTTTCTCGCAAACCCCCAATACCGTAAGTACCTGGCAGGCAGCCAGGCTGCAGCCTTGTTGCTGAAAGCCGCTGACGCCGAAGGTCATTGCGGGGATGTACTGGTGGTGCCGGATCCGTATGCGGCCTACGCACGTGTTTCCCACCTGTTCGATCCCAAGCCCAAGGCCGCTGCCGGCATACATCCCACGGCAGTGATCGCTGCGGATGCGGTCGTCGATCCTGCGGCGAGTATCGGTGCTTTTGTGGTGATCGAAAGCGGTGCGCAGGTTGCAGCCGGTACGACTGTCGGTGCGCATTGCTTCATCGGTGCTCGCAGCGTGGTGGGTGAGGGTGGCTGGCTCGCGCCGCGTGTGACCCTGTATCACGACGTTCGCGTCGGCAAACGGGTCGTCATTCAGTCCGGAGCGGTGCTCGGAGGCGAAGGCTTTGGTTTTGCCAATGAAAAAGGTATCTGGCAGAAAATCGCCCAGATCGGTGGCGTGTTGATCGGCGATGACGTTGAAATCGGCGTGAATACAGCTATAGATCGCGGTGCGCTGGCCGATACCATCATCGGCAACGGTGTGAAGCTCGACAACCAGATTCAGATTGCCCACAACGTTCAGGTCGGTGATCACACCGCCATGGCGGCGTGCGTCGGGATCTCCGGCAGCACCAGGATCGGCAAGCACTGCATGCTCGCCGGTGGCGTAGGGCTGGTGGGGCACATCGACATTTGTGACAACGTTTTCATTACCGGGATGACCATGGTGACCCACTCGATTACCGAGCCGGGTGCCTATTCTTCGGGTACGGCCATGCAGCCGGCGGCCGAGTGGCGCAAAAGCGCGGCACGCATTCGTCAGCTCGATGACATCGCGCGGCGTCTGCGCCAGCTGGAAAAGCAAGTAGGGGAAGTGACCCCTGACGGTAATGCTTCATCAGATGGCTGATACCATTTCCATATCAAGTGTGCACAGCCGCTAGACTGCCTCCTTGATTTGCTAGCGGAACGTGCGTCAGTCGCGCGCTCCCAATCTTTACATAGGCTTCCCCCCGAAATGATGGACATCAACGAGATTCGCGAATACCTGCCTCACCGTTACCCGTTCCTGCTGGTGGACCGGGTAGTGGAGCTGGATGTTGAAGGCAAGCGCATTCGCGCCTACAAGAATGTCAGCATCAACGAACCGTTCTTCAATGGTCACTTCCCTGCGCATCCAATCATGCCTGGCGTATTGATCATCGAAGCAATGGCTCAGGCTGCCGGGATCCTTGGTTTCAAAATGCTCGACGTGAAACCGGCCGACGGCACTCTTTATTACTTCGTCGGTTCCGACAAGCTGCGCTTCCGCCAGCCGGTTCTGCCGGGCGATCAGCTGATCCTTGAAGCCAAGTTCATTAGCTGCAAGCGTCAAATCTGGAAGTTCGAATGCCAGGCTTCGGTCGACGGCAAGCCTGTCTGCTCCGCTGAAATCATCTGCGCGGAACGCAAGCTATGAGTTTGATTGACCCTCGTGCAATCATCGATCCGACAGCCGTTCTGGCTGACGGCGTCGAGGTCGGCCCGTGGTCGATCGTCGGCGCAGGTGTGGAAATCGGCGAGGGGACAGTCATCGGGCCGCACGTGATCCTCAAGGGTCCGACGCGAATCGGTAAGCACAATCGCATCTACCAGTTTTCCTCGGTGGGCGAAGACACACCTGACCTGAAGTACAAGGGCGAGGAAACCCGCCTGGTGATTGGTGATCACAACATCATCCGCGAAGGCGTGACGATTCACCGTGGCACCATCCAGGACCGTTCGGAAACGACCCTGGGCGATCACAACCTGATCATGGCCTATGCCCACATCGGCCACGACAGCGTTATCGGCAACCACTGCATCCTGGTGAACAACACCGCACTGGCGGGCCATGTGCATGTGGAAGACTGGGCGATCCTTTCCGGTTTTACCCTGGTTCACCAGTATTGCCATATTGGCGCCCACAGCTTTTCAGGCATGGGTACTGCAATCGGCAAGGATGTTCCTGCGTATGTCACTGTGTTCGGTAACCCGGCCGAAGCCCGCAGCATGAACTTCGAGGGCATGCGCCGTCGCGGTTTCAGCGAAGATGCGATTCACGCCCTGCGTCGTGCCTATAAGGTGGTTTACCGCCAGGGTCTGACCGTGGAGCAGGCGCTCGTCGAACTGTCCGAGCCTTCTGCGCAGTTCCCGGAAGTAGCGGTGTTCCGCGACTCCATCCAGTCTTCGACCCGCGGCATCACCCGCTAATCATGGCCAATCTGCGTATTGCGCTGGTAGCGGGCGAGGCTTCCGGCGACATTCTGGGCGCGGGCCTCATGCGCGCACTCAAGGCTCGTCACCCGATGGTCGAATTCATTGGCGTCGGTGGTCCGCTGATGCAGGCCGAAGGCCTGACCCCGTACTTCCCGATGGAACGTCTGTCCGTCATGGGTCTGGTGGAAGTGCTGGGCCGGTTACGCGAGTTGCTGGCACGGCGCAAGAAGCTGGTCACCGACCTGATCGACGCGAAACCCGATGTGTTCATCGGTATCGACGCGCCAGACTTCAACCTCAATATCGAACTCAAGCTGCGCCAGGCCGGGATCAAGACCGTGCATTACGTCAGCCCGTCGGTCTGGGCCTGGCGGCAGAAGCGGGTGCTGAAGATTCGCGAAGGTTGCGACCTGATGCTCACGCTGTTTCCGTTCGAAGCCAGATTCTACGAAGAGAAGGGCGTACCGGTGCGGTTCGTCGGTCATACCCTGGCCGACGCCATTCCACTCGAAGCCAATCGCAGCGCAGCGCGGGCCGAACTTGGTTTGCCTGACGGGCCGCTGGTGGCGTTGATGCCCGGCAGCCGCGGTGGTGAAGTTGGTCGACTCGGCGCGTTGTTCCTCGATACGGCCCAGCGCTTGCGTACGCTGCACCCGGGCGTGCGGTTTGTCATGCCTTGCGCCAGTGCGCAGCGCCGGGCTCAACTGGAGGAGTTGCTGGCCGGCCGTGATCTGCCGCTGACCTTGCTCGATGGCAACTCACATCTGGCCCTGGCAGCCTGCGACGCCGTGCTGATTGCCTCCGGAACCGCAACGCTTGAAGCATTGCTGTACAAGCGGCCGATGGTGGTTGCCTACCGTCTGGCACCGCTGACGTTCTGGATTCTCAAGCGCATGGTGAAAAGCCCCTACATTTCATTGCCGAACTTGCTGGCCCAGCGTCTGTTGGTGCCCGAGTTGCTGCAGGACGATGCCACGGTCGAAGCGCTGGCCCAGACCTTGTCACCGCTGATCGAAGGCGGTGAAGAGCAGACCCGTGGCTTTGATGAGATTCACCGGACCCTGCGTCTGGATGCCTCCAACCAGGCTGCGGACGCAGTTTTGAACCTGATCGGCCAAGTTAAATGAGTAAAACAAGCATGCAGATGGGGCTGGATTTCACCTTGGTCGCGCAAGTCGAAGAGTTGGTTGCCGGTGTCGATGAAGTCGGTCGCGGCCCGCTCTGTGGTGCGGTAGTGACAGCAGCGGTGATCCTCGATCCGAACCGCCCGATCCTCGGCCTGAACGATTCGAAGAAACTCACCGAAGCCCGCCGCGAAAAGCTCTACGACGAAATCTGCGAAAAAGCCCTGAGCTGGTGTATCGCTCGCGCCGAAGTCGAAGAAATCGACGAACTCAATATCCTGCACGCCACCATGCTGGCCATGCAGCGTGCGGTCGCCGGGCTGCATATCCAGCCGAAGCTGGCGATGATCGACGGCAACCGTTGCCCGAAACTGCCGATGCGCTCCGAAGCCGTGGTCAAGGGCGATAGCAAGGTTCCAGCTATCGCCGCCGCATCGATTCTGGCCAAGGTCAGTCGCGACCGGGAAATGGCCGCGTTCGAATTGATCTACCCGGGTTACGGCATTGGCGGCCACAAGGGCTACCCGACCCCCGTTCATCTGGAAGCGCTCGCCCGTCTTGGTCCGACCCCGATTCACCGGCGTTCGTTTGCCCCGGTGCGGCTGGCGTATGAGGCGCGGGAAGGTCTCATCGAGAGTTAGTCGCGAGGCTGATGTTTTACTCAAGGCCCGGTACAATCCGGGCCTTGTTGTCTTTACGTTCTCAGACAGGATCACTATGCCGGCTTCATTCGTTCACCTACGCCTGCACACTGAATACTCCCTGGTCGACGGTCTGGTGCGGATCAAGCCGCTGGTCAAGACCCTGGTCGGCATGAACATGCCTGCCGTAGCGGTCACTGACCAGAACAACATGTGTTCCCTGGTCAAATTCTATAAAAACGCCATGGGTGCCGGGATCAAGCCGATCTGCGGTGCCGACCTGTGGCTGTCGAACAAGGATCCGGACAACCCGCTGAGCCGGATCAGCCTGCTGGTGATGAATGCCGAAGGCTATCGCAACCTCACAGAACTGATTTCCCGCGGCTATATAGATGGTCAGCGCAACGGCTCGATCATCATCGAGCGCGAATGGGTCGCTGAAGCCAATGCGGGCCTGATCATGCTCTCGGCGGCCAAAGAAGGCGAGATCGGCCAGGCCATGCTCAGCGGCAATCCCGCCGAGGCCGAAACCCTTGCCCGCGAATGGATGGACGTGTTTCCGGATCGTTTCTACCTGGAAATCCAGCGCACCAATCGCCCGAACGATGAAGAACAGCTGCACGGCGCCGTGGCCCTGGCCGAGAAGCTCGGTGCGCCGCTGGTGGCGACCAATGACGTACGCTTCATCAAGCAGGAAGACTTCGCCGCCCACGAAACCCGCGTTTGCATCGGTGAAGGCCGCGCCCTCGACGATCCACGGCGTTCGAAGAATTACAGCGATCAGCAGTACCTCAAAAGCGCCGAGGAAATGGCCGAGCTGTTCAGCGACATTCCCGAGGCGCTGGAAAACACCGTCGAGATCGCCAAGCGCTGCAACATCGAAGTGAAGCTGGGCACGCACTTCCTGCCCAACTTCCCGATCCCCGATGGCATGACCATCGACGAGTACTTCCGCAAGGTGTCCTTCGACGGTCTGGAGGAGCGGCTTAGCGTTCTGCTGCCCAGGGACACCACCGAAGACTACGAAGCCAAGCGCCAGGTCTATGTCGACCGGCTGAATTTCGAGCTGGATATCATTATCCAGATGGGGTTCCCCGGGTACTTCCTGATCGTGATGGACTTTATCCAGTGGGCCAAGAACAACGGCGTACCGGTAGGTCCTGGCCGTGGATCGGGTGCCGGGTCGCTGGTGGCCTATGTGCAGAAGATCACCGACCTCGACCCGCTGGAATACGACCTGCTGTTCGAACGATTCCTCAACCCGGAACGGGTTTCCATGCCCGACTTCGACGTCGACTTCTGCATGGATGGTCGTGACCGGGTGATCGACTACGTGGCCGAGAAGTACGGCCGCAATGCGGTAAGCCAGATCATCACCTTCGGTTCCATGGCCGCCAAGGCTGTGGTCCGCGACGTGGCGCGGGTGCAGGGCAAGTCCTATGGCCTGGCGGATCGCCTGTCGAAGATGATTCCGTTCGAAGTCGGCATGACCCTGGAAAAAGCCTACGAGCAGGAAGAGATCCTGCGCGATTTCATCAAGGTCGATGAAGAGGCTGCGGAAATCTGGGAAATGGCCCGCAAGCTCGAAGGCGTTGTGCGTAACGTCGGCAAGCACGCCGGTGGTGTGGTGATCGCGCCAACCAAGCTGACCGACTTCTCGCCGATCTATTGCGACGAAGCCGGTGACGGCCTGGTAACCCAGTTCGACAAGGACGACGTCGAAGCGGCCGGCCTGGTGAAGTTCGACTTCCTCGGCCTGCGAACCCTGACGATCATCGACTGGGCGCTGAAAACCATCAACCGCGACCGCGCCAAGGTCAACGAGCCGCCACTGGATATCGCGTTCATCCCGCTGGACGACAAGCCGACCTACACCCTGCTGCAAAAAGCCGAAACCACGGCGGTGTTCCAGCTTGAATCCCGGGGCATGAAAGAGCTGATCAAGAAGCTCAAGCCCGACTGCCTGGAAGACTTGATCGCACTGGTGGCGTTGTTCCGTCCGGGCCCGCTGCAATCGGGCATGGTGGACGACTTCATCAACCGTAAGCACGGCCGCGCCGAGCTGGCGTACCCGCACTCGGACTACCAGTACGAAGGCCTCAAGCCTGTACTGGCACCGACTTACGGCATCATCCTGTATCAGGAACAGGTGATGCAGATTGCCCAGGTCATGGCCGGTTACACCCTCGGTGGCGCGGACATGCTGCGTCGCGCCATGGGTAAGAAAAAACCCGAGGAAATGGCCAAGCAGCGCGGCGGTTTCATTGAAGGTTGCGCCACCAACAATATCGATGCGGACCTCGCCGGTAACATCTTCGACCTGGTGGAAAAATTCGCCGGTTACGGCTTCAACAAGTCCCACTCCGCCGCTTATGGTCTGGTGTCGTACCAGACCGCATGGCTGAAAGCGCATTACCCGGCGCCGTTCATGGCCGCGGTACTTTCGGCGGATATGCACAACACCGACAAGGTCGTGACCTTGATCGAAGAAGTGCGGACCATGAAGCTGCGTCTCGACGCGCCGGACGTGAACACGTCCGAATTCAAGTTCACGGTGAACGACGAAGGCCGGATCATTTACGGTCTGGGTGCCATCAAGGGCGTGGGTGAGGGCCCGGTCGAGGCGATCACCGAAGCGCGTCTGGCCGGTCCGTTCAAGGACCTGTTCGATTTCTGCGCCCGGGTCGACCTCAAACGCATCAACAAGCGCACCCTCGACGGCTTGATCCGCAGCGGCGCGCTGGATCGCCTCGGGCCGTATTTCCACGATGAACAGAAAGCCTACCAGGCCAACATCGACCGCAATCGCGCGGTGCTGCTGACGGCCATGGAAGAAGCGATCAAGGCGGCCGAACAAACTGCACGCACCCAGGACAGCGGTCACTGCGACCTGTTCGGCGGTCTGTTTGTCGAAGAAGACGCCGACGTCTACGCCAATCACCGCAAGGCCAAGGAATTGACCCTCAAGGAACGCCTGAAAGGGGAGAAAGATACCCTCGGCCTGTACCTGACCGGTCACCCGATCGACGAGTACGAAGGTGAAATCCGTCGCTTTGCCCGTCAGCGCATCATCGACCTGAAACCGGCGCGCGATACCCAGACGGTCGCCGGGATGATCATCGCCTTGCGGGTGATGAAGAACAAAAAGGGCGACAAGATGGGGTTCATCACCCTCGACGACCGCTCAGGACGGATCGAGGCCTCGCTGTTTTCCGAAGCATTCCATTCCGCGCAGTCGCTGTTGCAGACCGACGCGATGGTGGTGGTCGAAGGCGAGGTCAGCAATGATGACTTCTCCGGTGGCCTGAAGTTGCGGGTCAAGCGGGTGATGAGCATGGAAGATGCGCGCACCAACCTGGCCGAAAGCCTGCGCCTGAAGTTGCACGCCAAGGACCTCAAGGGCGATCAGCTACGCTGGCTGGGTGAACTGTTGAAGCGTCACCGCGGTGCTTGTCCGATCACCATGGATTACACCAGCCCTGATGCGAAGGCCTTGTTGCAGTTCGGCGAAGGCTGGCGGATCGATCCGGCGGATGCGTTGATTCAAGCCCTGCGTGACCAGTTCGGGCGAGACAACGTCTTCCTCCAATACCGTTGACCGGCAGGTGATATCAGAGCGCCTGCCCGCAACCTGAATTTTTAATCTCGACCTCAACGCGCCTCTCCCTTAAGGTAGGGCGCGAATAGACAACCGGCCGGCCCAAGATCCCTTGGGACTCGACCCAAGACGGACGCCTATGAACCCGAATTTTCTAGATTTCGAACAGCCGATCGCCGACCTGCAAGCCAAGATCGAAGAGTTGCGCTTGGTCGGTAATGACAATTCGCTGAATATCGGCGATGAGATCTCCCGCCTGCAGGACAAGAGCAAAACGCTGACCGAAGACATTTTCGGCAAGCTGACCAGCTGGCAGATCGCACGTCTGGCGCGTCACCCGAAACGTCCCTATACCCTGGACTACATCGAACACATCTTCACCGAGTTCGATGAGTTGCACGGTGACCGTCACTTCTCCGACGACGCTGCCATCGTTGGCGGTATTGCCCGTCTGGACGACCAGCCGGTGATGATCATCGGTCACCAGAAGGGCCGTGAAGTACGCGAGAAAGTTCGCCGCAACTTCGGCATGCCACGTCCGGAAGGCTACCGCAAGGCTTGCCGCCTGATGGAAATGGCCGAGCGTTTCAAAATGCCGATCCTGACCTTCATCGACACTCCCGGCGCCTACCCTGGCATCGACGCCGAAGAGCGTAACCAGAGCGAAGCGATCGCCTGGAACCTGCGTGTCATGGCTCGTCTGAAAACCCCAATCATCGCCACCGTGATCGGTGAGGGTGGTTCCGGTGGTGCACTGGCGATCGGTGTCTGCGACCAGTTGAACATGCTGCAGTACTCGACCTACGCGGTGATCTCGCCGGAAGGTTGCGCTTCGATTCTGTGGAAAACCGCCGAGAAAGCACCGGATGCCGCAGAAGCGATGGGCATCACCGCCGAGCGCCTCAAGGGTCTTGGTATCGTGGACAAGGTGATTGGCGAGCCATTGGGCGGTGCGCACCGTGATCCGGCCACCGCAGCGGCATCGATCCGCGTCGAGTTGAGCTCGCAACTGGCGATGCTGAAGAAGTTCGATAACGACGCGCTGCTGGCCCGTCGTTATGAGCGTCTGATGAGCTACGGTCTCTAACTGACCTCGCGGTACCCTTGTAGGAGCTGCCGCAGGCTGCGATCTTTTGATCTTGTTTTTTAAAATCGAAGTCAAAAGATCGCAGCCTGCGGCAGCTCCTACAGGGTATTTATGTGAGGCGATCGATCCTGATGAATCCTTCCGATCTTGATTGGCCAGCCAGGCTTCTGCTGAGTCTGCAGCCTTGGCGCAACGCCACAGCCTGGCGCATCGCCTTCTCCGGTGGCCTGGACTCCACCGTCCTGCTGCACCTTCTTGCACACCTCGCAAGAACCGAATCCCTGCCGGCGCTGAGTGCCATCCACGTTCATCACGGCCTTCAAGCCGTGGCCGATGCGTGGCCGGAGCATTGTCGTTCTGTGTGCGCTGCGCTGGGCGTCCCGTTGCAGATCGTTTGCGTACAGGTGAAGCCAGGCGCCAGCCTGGAGCGTGCAGCCCGGGACGCGCGTTATCACGCATTCATCGAAGTGACTCGGCCCGGTGAAGTGCTGCTGACAGCCCAGCACCGCGACGATCAGGCGGAAACCCTGTTGTTTCGTCTGTTGCGTGGAGCGGGCGTGCGCGGATTGTCCGGTATGCCGCGTCAACGCCCGTTGGGTAGAGGGCATCTGCTGCGGCCATTGCTTGATGTCACGCGGGCTGAACTGGAGGCTTATGCCGGTGCGCACGGCTTGAGCTGGATTGAAGATCCCTCGAACCAGGATCGGCAGTACTCGCGCAATTACCTTAGGCATCAAGTCTTCCCCGTGCTGATCCAGCGCTGGCCGCAAGCGGTGGCGACCATGGCCCGCAGCGCGGCGCATTTGACTGAAGCGCAGGGGTTGCTCGAAGAGCTGGCCGACATGGATTTGCGTGAGGCCAGCGCTGCCAGTGAGTTCGACTGGCTGGGGTTGCGATCCCTTGAACTGGCGCCGCTTGCGCAATTGTCTGTTGCCCGGCAGCGCAATGCCTTGAGTCATTGGCTCGAACCGTTGACCCGTCTGCCGGACACCGACCATTGGTCGGGTTGGGAGGATTTGCGCGACGCCAACGGCGATGCCTGTCCGGTGTGGCGGCTGGCGGACGGTGAACTGCACCGTGCAGGCGGGCGGATCTGGTGGCTGTCCGGTTGCTGGTTGCGTCCACTGCCCGTCGCCGGAGCGTGGCAGGATCCGGCGTCACCGCTGGCTATCCCGGACAACGGCGTGCTTTCGCTCACCGGGCAAATACCCGATGGCCCGTTACAGATCCGCTATCGTGAAGGGGGAGAGGTCATGGTTTTGCCTGGCCGCGGCCATCGGGACCTGAAACGTTTGCTCAATGAAAACGGTGTACCGTCCTTCGTACGCGGCAGATTGCCGCTGCTCTACAAAAACGACCAATTGCTGGCAGTGGCGAACCTGAAAGGACTCGACGGTAGTGTGAGCGGAGGCTGGAATTTACATTGGCAGCCACCAGGCGAGGATCTGGGTTTGAGATGAAAGGGGCTTTCCGGTAGACTACGCTCCCTTCTTGATACAACTTCTGTGGATTCGCCTGAATTGCAGGAGTTGCCGATTACCAGGCAGTCTTTGCTGGGCGATTCCAAAAAATGTGTAGCGAGCAACGAACCGGTGTTTCATTTTCCGGTCTGTCCCAACGCGGCGGTTTTTTTGAAAGGTGCACTGTGATTAATGCAGGTGATCGGGGGCTTCGGCCTTCCTTCGCTTTCCCCGGCGGCTCGGACCGCTTTAACGCAGACTTCTAGGGTTTTTCATGACGCGCTACATATTCGTCACGGGCGGTGTTGTTTCTTCATTGGGGAAAGGCATTGCATCGGCATCATTGGCGGCCATCCTGGAGGCGCGGGGACTTAAGGTCACCATGCTGAAGCTGGACCCGTACATCAACGTCGACCCGGGCACCATGAGCCCGTTCCAGCACGGTGAAGTGTTCGTCACTCACGACGGCGCCGAGACCGACCTGGACCTGGGCCACTACGAGCGGTTCATCCGCACGACCATGACCCAGAACAACAACTTCACCACCGGCCGTGTCTACGAACACGTCCTGCGCAAAGAGCGCCGTGGTGACTACCTGGGTGCAACCATCCAGGTGATCCCGCACATCACCGACGAAATCAAGCGCCGCATCATCAAGGGTGCGGGCGACGCTGACGTGGCTATGGTCGAGATCGGCGGCACCGTGGGTGACATCGAGTCGCAACCGTTCCTCGAGGCGATCCGCCAACTGCGTTTCGAAGTCGGCGCCAAGCGCGCGATGCTGATGCACCTGACACTGGTGCCGTACATCGCCACTGCCGGCGAAACCAAGACCAAGCCAACCCAGCACTCGGTGAAGGAACTGCGTTCCATCGGCCTGCAACCCGACGTGCTGGTCTGCCGCTCCGACCACCCGATCGATATTTCCTCGCGTCGCAAGATCGCGCAGTTCACCAACGTTGAAGAGCGTGCGGTGATCGGCCTGGAAGATGCTGACACCATCTACAAGATCCCGGGCATCCTGCATTCCCAGGGCCTGGACGATTTCGTCGTCGAGCGTTTCGGCCTGCAATGCGGCGGTGCCGATCTGTCCGAGTGGGAAGCCGTGGTCGACGCCAAGCTCAACCCTGAGCACGAAGTCACCATCGCCATGGTCGGCAAGTACATGGAGCTGCTGGACGCCTACAAGTCGCTGATCGAAGCGATGAGTCACGCCGGCATCAGCAACCGTACCAAGGTCAACCTGCGCTACATCGACTCCGAAGACATCGAGAACCAGGGCACCGCGTTGCTGGAAGGCGTCGATGCCATCCTGGTACCTGGCGGCTTCGGTCTGCGTGGTGTTGAAGGCAAGATCACTGCCGTTCAATACGCTCGCGAAAACAAGGTTCCATACCTGGGTATCTGCCTGGGCATGCAAGTGGCCGTTATCGAGTTCGCCCGTAACGTGATGGGCTGGAAAGACGCCAACTCCACCGAGTTCGATCGTGCAAGCGGTCACCCGGTCGTGGGCCTGATCACCGAGTGGGAAGATGCCACCGGCGCTGTCGAAACCCGTACCGAAACCTCCGATCTGGGCGGCACCATGCGCCTGGGCGCGCAGGATTGCCTGCTGGAACCAGGCTCCCTGGTCCACGGTTGCTACGGCAAGGACGTGATTGTCGAGCGTCATCGTCATCGCTACGAAGTGAACAACAACCTGCTGCCGCAAATCATGGAGGCTGGTTTGAAAATCTCCGGTCGCTCCGGGGATGGTGCACTGGTTGAAGTGGTTGAAGCTCCGGATCACCCATGGTTCGTCGCTTGCCAGTTCCACCCAGAGTTCACCTCGACGCCACGCGACGGTCACCCGCTGTTCAGCGGTTTCGTCAAGGCAGCGTTGACTCAACACCAGAAGAAGGCGTAACCCCGATGGCACAGAAGATCATCCGCGTCGGCGACATCGAGATTGCCAACGACAAACCCATGGTGCTGTTCGGCGGCATGAATGTGCTGGAAAGCCGTGACATGGCAATGCAGGTTTGCGAAGAGTATGTGAAGGTCACCGAAAAGCTCGGTATCCCTTACGTGTTCAAGGCCAGTTTCGATAAGGCCAACCGGTCTTCTGTGACCTCCTATCGTGGTCCTGGCCTGGAAGAGGGCATGCGCATCTTCCAGGACATCAAGCAAGCCTTCGGCGTGCCGATCATCACCGACGTCCACGAACCTGAGCAGGCCGCGGTCGTCGCTGAAGTCTGCGACATCATCCAGTTGCCAGCCTTCCTGTCACGCCAGACCGACCTCGTGGTCGCGATGGCCAAGACCGGTGCAGTGATCAACATCAAGAAAGCCCAGTTCCTCGCGCCTCAGGAAATGAAACACATCCTGAACAAATGCGTAGAAGCCGGTAACGATCAGTTGATCCTCTGCGAGCGTGGTTCGAGCTTCGGCTACAACAACCTGGTCGTCGACATGCTCGGCTTCGGCATCATGAAGCAGTTTGAATACCCGGTGTTCTTCGACGTGACCCATGCGCTGCAAATGCCTGGCGGTCGTTCCGATTCCGCCGGTGGTCGTCGCGCCCAGGTCCTCGATCTGGCAAAAGCCGGCATGAGCCAGTCCCTGGCCGGCCTGTTCCTGGAAGCCCACCCGGATCCGGACAACGCCAAATGCGACGGTCCTTGCGCCTTGCGCCTGGACAAACTGGAGCCATTCCTGGCCCAGCTCAAGGCTTTGGACGAACTGGTGAAGAGTTTTCCGACGGTAGAAACCGCGTAATTCTCAATTCTCCGGTAAAGTACCGCACGATTTAACGCTCAGGCCCTCGGGCCTGAGCCTTGTCGTCTGCAAGACAGCCCGCTGCACCTCACTTGCCGACGATTGAAGATTTCCTACAGCTGCGTCGTTTTCGTCAACTTTGGAGTGTTTACAACAATGGCTAAAATCGTCGACATCAAAGGTCGTGAAGTTCTCGACTCCCGTGGCAATCCCACCGTGGAAGCGGACGTGCTTCTCGACAACGGCATCATCGGCAGTGCCTGCGCGCCGTCCGGTGCTTCCACTGGCTCGCGTGAAGCGCTCGAGCTGCGTGATGGCGACAAGAGCCGTTACCTGGGCAAGGGCGTTCTGAAGGCAGTAGCCAACATCAACGGTCCGATCCGCGACCTGTTGAAAGGCATGGACCCAAGCGACCAGAAAGCGCTCGATCTGGCAATGATCAAGCTCGACGGTACTGAAAACAAAGGCTCCCTGGGCGCCAACGCGATCCTCGCCGTTTCCCTGGCCGCGGCCAAGGCAGCAGCACAGGACCAGGACCTGCCGCTGTACGCTCACATCGCCAACCTGAACGGCACCCCGGGTGTCTACTCGATGCCGGTTCCGATGATGAACATCATCAACGGCGGCGAGCACGCCGATAACAACGTCGACATCCAGGAATTCATGGTTCAGCCGGTTGGCGCCAAGTCTTTCTCGGAAGGTCTGCGCATGGGCACCGAGATTTTCCACCACCTCAAAGCTGTGCTGAAGGCCCGTGGCCTGAGCACTGCCGTGGGTGACGAAGGTGGTTTCGCGCCGAACCTGGCTTCCAACGAAGACGCTTTGAAAGTGATCTCCGAAGCCGTGGCCAACGCCGGTTACAAGCTGGGCACCGACGTGACCCTGGCTCTGGACTGCGCAGCCAGCGAATTCTACGAAGACGGCAAGTACAACCTGTCCGGCGAAGGCCAGGTGTTCACCGCCGAAGGTTTCGCTGACTACCTCAAAGGCCTGACCGAGCGCTACCCGATCATCTCCATCGAAGATGGCCTGGACGAGTCCGACTGGGCTGGCTGGAAGATCCTCACCGACAAGATCGGCGAGAAAACCCAACTGGTAGGCGACGACCTGTTCGTCACCAACACCAAGATCCTGAAAGAAGGCATCGACAAGAAGATCGCCAACTCGATCCTGATCAAGTTCAACCAGATCGGCACCCTGACCGAAACCCTGGAAGCCATCCAGATGGCCAAGGCTGCCGGTTACACCGCCGTGATCTCGCACCGCTCCGGCGAAACCGAAGACTCGACCATTGCCGACCTGGCCGTGGGCACCTCGGCTGGCCAGATCAAGACCGGTTCCCTGTGCCGTTCCGACCGCGTTTCCAAGTACAACCAACTGCTGCGTATCGAAGAGCAGTTGAACGGCAAAGCCAAGTACAACGGTCGCAGCGAGTTCCGCGGTTAAGCGGTAACTGGTAAAAAGACACCGGATTGTGTCGGAAAAATCGCTACAGCGACGTTTTTGCCACTAATCTGATGCCTTATAAGCACAAGCCTGGTTCTTCCAGGCTTCGTGCTATCAGAAGCTTCACGTTTGGCATGGCTGTCTTTTTTCACTGGATACCTGATATTCGATGCGCAGTCCCAATTGGTTGTTCCTCGTCTTGCTCCTGCTGCTGGCTGGCCTGCAGTACCGCTTGTGGGTGGGTAATGGCAGCCTGGCGCAAGTGGCCGAGTTGACTCAGCAGATTGCCGATCAGCAAGCTGAGAACCAGACATTGCTGGAACGCAATCGGGTGATGGACGCTGAAGTCAGTGAGTTGAAAAAGGGCATGGAGACCGTTGAAGAGCGGGCTCGCCATGAGTTGGGCATGGTCAAGGACGGTGAAACCCTTTACCAGCTCGCGCAATGAACCAGACCTTGCCGGCCTTCTGGGCCGTGATTCCTGCCGCGGGCGTCGGTGCCCGTATGGCTGCAGACCGTCCCAAGCAATACTTGCAACTGGGCGGGCGCACTATTCTCGAACACAGCCTCGGCTGTTTCCTTGGTCATCCAGGCCTGAAAGGTCTGGTGGTCAGTCTTGCTGTTGACGATCCTTATTGGCCGAACCTGGCGTGTGCCAGTGATCCGCGTATTGCCCGGGTCGAGGGTGGCTCCGAACGTTCCGGGTCGGTGCTCAATGCGTTGCTGCACCTGCATGCGCAAGGTGCCGACGATGAGGATTGGGTACTGGTTCACGATGCCGCACGGCCGAACCTCAGTCGTGGCGATCTGGACAAGCTGCTGGCTGAGCTGGCAGACGATCCTGTCGGCGGACTGCTGGCGGTTCCGGCTCGGGATACGCTCAAGCGAGTCGACAAGCACGGTCGCGTGGTCGAAACCGTGGATCGCAGCGTGATCTGGCAGGCCTACACACCGCAGATGTTTCGCCTTGGGGCGTTGCATCGGGCTTTGGCGGACAGTCTGGTGGCCGATGCCGTTATTACTGACGAAGCTTCGGCGATGGAGTGGGCCGGTTCGGCCCCACGTCTGATCGAAGGACGGTCCGACAACCTCAAGGTCACGCGTCCTGAAGACCTTGAATGGTTGAGGCAGCGTTGGGCCAATCGTCGCTAAAAGATCGCAGCCTGCGGCAGCTCCTACAGAGATCGGGTACGACATCCATTTTCGGATCACCCGAAATCCTGTAGGAGCTGCCGCAGGCTGCGATCTTTTGATCTTAAATCCTGTACTCCTGCCTTTCTGCCAATCCCTCCTTCAAAAAATCCACCAACTTGCGCACCTTCGGAGACAAATGCCGCTGCTGCGGATACAGCGCCCAAACCGCCGTGTTCGGTGGTTGATGTGCTTCCAGCAATGAAATCAACGCGCCGCTATTCAAATGTTCCAGCACGTAATAGTCCGGCAACTGACACAGTCCTACGCCTTGCAGCGCGGCATCCAGTACGGCTTGCCCACTGTTGCAACGCCAGTTTCCCTGCACCCTTTGCGAAAACTCCCGCCCGTTCTGTTCCAGTTGCCATAAGTCCGAGCTGCCGATTAGGCAGTTGTGGCGACTGAGTTCCGACAGGCTGTGCGGCCGACCGTAATGCTCAATGTAAGAAGGCGATGCGCAGAGAAACATACGCCGTGGCGCGAGGCGGGTGGCGACCAGCCGTGAGTCCTGCAAACGCCCGAGGCGAATCGCCAGGTCGAGGCCTTCGTGCACCAGGTCAAGCTGGCGATTGGTCAGTTCAATGTCGATGCGCAGTTGCGGATACAGCCCCATGAAGCGGGTCACCAGCGGCACAATGAAGCGCTCGCCGTACGCCACGGCGCAGGTCATGCGCAGCATGCCCTTGGGTTCGCTGGTCAGGTCGCCCACCGCCCGCAAGGCCTCTTCGCGGCCGTCCTGCAAACGCTGGCAGTGCTGCAGGAAGGTTTGCCCGGCTTCGGTCAGCGTGACCCGGCGAGTACTGCGATAGAGCAGACGGGTTTGCAGGCGCTCTTCGAGGCGTACGATTTGTCGACTGATATGGGAAGAAGAAACCCCGAGGCGTTCCGCGGCAGCGGTAAACTGGCTGCATTCAGCCACGGCGACAAATTCGTCGATTCCTTCCCAGCGGTTTTCGGACATGGATGATTATCCCTGTGCAGCAATAATGTTTTGCTTTTGTCCGGATTATTCACTGTAAGGCGCTGTATTACACTCCCTGTCTCGTTTTCTTCACTGGAGAGTCATCATGATCAAGTCGCGCGCCGCCGTTGCCTTCGAGGCCAAGAAACCCCTCGAAATCGTTGAAGTCGATGTCGCTATGCCCAAGGCCGGCGAAGTCTTGCTGCGCGTGGTGGCTTCCGGTGTCTGCCATACCGATGCCTACACCTTGTCCGGCGCTGATCCGGAAGGCATCTTCCCGTCGATCCTCGGCCATGAGGGTGGGGCGATCGTGGAAGCGATTGGCGAGGGCGTGACTTCCCTTGCGGTCGGCGACCATGTGATCCCGCTGTACACCCCGGAATGCGGCAAGTGCAAATTCTGTCTGTCGGGCAAAACCAACCTCTGCCAGGCGATTCGAGCGACCCAGGGTAAAGGCCTGATGCCGGATGGCACTTCGCGTTTTTCCTACAAGGGCGAAACGATTTTTCATTACATGGGCACCTCGACTTTTTCCGAGTACACCGTGCTGCCAGAAATCTCCGTCGCCAAGATTCCTAAAGAAGCACCGCTGGAAAAAGTCTGCCTGTTGGGCTGCGGTGTCACCACCGGCATCGGTGCGGTACTCAACACCGCGAAGGTGAAACCGGGTGACACCGTAGCCATTTTCGGCCTCGGCGGCATCGGTCTGTCGGCTGTCATTGGCGCTGTCAAAGCCAAGGCTGCCCGTATCATCGCGATCGACATCAATCCGGCGAAATTCGAAATCGCCAAACAGTTGGGTGCAACCGACTGCGTGAACCCGAAGGACTTCGATCGCCCGATCCAGGAAGTCATCGTCGACATGACCGATGGTGGCGTCGATTTTTCCTTCGAGTGCATCGGCAACGTGCAACTGATGCGCGCGGCGCTGGAGTGCTGCCACAAGGGCTGGGGCGAATCGGTCATCATCGGCGTTGCCGGTGCCGGGCAGGAAATCTCGACCCGTCCGTTCCAGCTGGTCACCGGTCGTGTCTGGCGCGGTTCGGCGTTTGGTGGCGTGCGCGGCCGTACCGAATTGCCAAGCTATGTGGAAATGGCCGAGTCCGGTGAGATTCCGCTGGATACCTTCATCACCCACACCATGGGCCTGGAAGATATCAACAAGGCGTTTGACCTGATGCATGAAGGAAAAAGCATTCGCTCCGTCATCCATTTCTGAGGTCTGTCATGAGCCTGGAAAATATCTCCTGCCAGAAAAGCTTCGGCGGCTGGCACAAGCGCTATCGCCATCGCTCGGAAGTGCTCGGCTGCGACATGGTGTTCGCCGTCTACCTGCCACCGCAGGCGGAGCAGGGCGGCAAATTGCCGGTGTTGTACTGGTTGTCCGGCCTGACCTGCACCGACGAGAACTTCATGCAAAAGGCCGGCGCCATGCGCATGGCCGCCGAGTTGGGGCTGATCATCGTCGCACCGGACACCAGCCCTCGCGGTCCTGATGTGCCGGGCGATCCGGATGGCGCCTGGGACTTCGGCCTCGGCGCCGGGTTTTATCTGAATGCAACCCAGGAACCCTGGTCGCGCCACTATCGGATGCATGACTATGTCGTGCAGGAATTGCCGACATTGGTCGAAGCCCATTTCCCTGCGTCGGACAAACGCGGCATCAGTGGCCATTCCATGGGCGGCCACGGTGCGCTGGTCTGCGCATTGCGCAATCCGGGGCGCTATCTGTCGGTATCGGCGTTCTCGCCAATCAACAATCCGATGGATTGCCCGTGGGGGCAGAAAGCCTTCTCCCGCTATCTGGGAGAGGACCGTTCGAAATGGCGCGAATGGGATGCCTGCGCGTTGATTGCCGAGGCTGATGAAAAGCTGTCGCTGTTGGTCGACCAAGGTGATCGCGATGATTTCCTCGCCAACCAGCTCAAGCCGGACGCCTTGCAGCAGGCGGCCAAACTGGCGGGTCACCCGTTGACGTTGCGCCTGCAACCCGGCTATGACCACAGCTATTTCTTCATCGCCAGTTTCATTGACGACCACTTGCGGCATCACGCGCATGCTCTAGGTGCCTAATGCAGGTAGAATCACGCCCTGACAAAAATCGGGGCGTTTTTTTATGCGTATTGGCCACGGCTATGATGTGCACCGTTTCACTGAAGGCGACTTCATCACTCTGGGCGGCGTGCGCATTGCACACAGCTTCGGGCTGCTCGCTCACTCTGACGGTGACGTCCTCTTGCACGCCTTGAGCGATGCCTTGCTCGGCGCCGCGGCGCTGGGAGACATCGGCAAGCATTTCCCGGATACCGACCCGCAATTCAAGGGCGCCGACAGCCGTGCGCTGTTGCGTCACGTCGTCGCGCTGGTCCATGCCAAGGGCTGGAAAGTCGGCAACGTCGATAACACCATTGTCGCCCAGACGCCGAAAATGGCCCCGCATATCGAATCGATGCGCGCGCTGATTGCCGCGGATCTTCAAGTAGAGTTGGATCAAGTGAACGTGAAAGCTACCACCACCGAAAAGCTCGGCTTTGTCGGTCGCGAAGAAGGCATTGCCGTGCACTCCGTTGCCTTGTTGCTGCGCGCATGAACGAGGCGCAACTGCTCGGGCCGCGGGCCTATGGTGAGCCCCTTGGCACCGCGGTACTGAAAGCCATCGCGGAAGATTTCCAGGTCGACGAAGTCCTCGACATCCCCCTGAGTGGCGAAGGCGAACACTTGTGGATCTGGGTGGAAAAGCGCGGTCTGAACACAGAAGAAGCGGCACGGCGGATTGCCAAGGCAGCAGGTGTGCCATTGCGCACCGTCAGCTATGCCGGGCTCAAGGATCGTCAGGCGTTGACTCGCCAGTGGTTCAGCGTGCAACTGCCGGGCAAGGCCGACCCTGATCTGTCGGCCGCGCAAAACGATACGCTGAAGATTCTCAAGACCGCCCGCCACAAGCGCAAGTTGCAACGCGGTGCGCACTCGGCCAACGGCTTCACCTTGCGCCTGACGCAATTCGCCGGCGACAAGCCTGCGCTTGAAGAGCGTCTGCAACTGATTGCCAAACAAGGTATCCCCAATTATTTCGGCGCCCAGCGTTTCGGCCATGACGGCGGCAACGTCGTCGACGCACGCGCCTGGGCCGCGCGCAAGGCTTTGCCGGAGCAGCGCAATGTGCGCTCGCGTCTGCTTTCCACGGCGCGCAGTTTTCTGTTCAATCAGGTGCTGGCCGCGCGTGTCGCCGATGGCACCTGGCAGCGTGCCCAGGTGGGCGATCTGCTGGCGTTCACCGACAGTCGCAGCTTTTTCCCGGCAGGCGAAGCCGAGTGCAGCGACCCGCGCCTGGCGATTCTCGATCTGCACCCGACCGGTCCGCAGTGGGGCGAAGGTGACTCGCCGGCCACGGGCGTTGTCCATGAACTGGAGCAGGCCATCGCCGCACGCGAAGCAGATTTGCGTGACTGGTTGATCAACGCCGGTATGAGCCACGAACGTCGCATCCTGCGGCTGCCCATTGGCGGGCTGACGTGGCATTATCCCGAGCCTGACATTCTGCAACTGGAATTCATCCTGCCGGCCGGATGCTTCGCCACCGTATTGGTGCGTGAGCTTGTTGATCTGGTGCCGGTGGGGCAGACGGACAGCCCATGCGTATTCTGATTTCTAACGACGATGGGGTAACCGCACCCGGTCTCGCCGCGCTTTATGCTGCGCTGGCGGATTACACCGAATGCGTGGTTATCGCCCCGGACCAGGACAAAAGCGGCGCCAGCAGTTCGCTGACGCTCGACCGTCCGTTGCACCCGCAAACCCTGGCCAACGGCTTTATCAGCCTCAACGGCACACCCACCGATTGCGTGCACTTGGGCCTCAACGGCCTGCTGGAGCGCGAAGCGGACATGGTGGTTTCCGGTATCAACCTGGGCGCGAACCTGGGGGACGATGTCCTGTATTCCGGTACGGTGGCGGCGGCCCTTGAGGGGCGCTTCCTGAAACACCCTTCATTTGCCTTTTCGCTGGTCTCACGTCAGGTAGAGAACCTTCCCACAGCTGCCTATTTCGCGCGCAAACTGGTCGAAGCCCATGCTGACCTGGATCTGCCGCCGCGTACGGTACTGAACGTGAACATTCCCAATTTGCCGCTGGACCATATCCGCGGTATCCAGCTGACCCGCCTGGGTCATCGCGCCCGTGCCGCGGCACCGATGAAAGTGGTGGACCCGCGGGGCAAGTCCGGTTACTGGATCGCGGCGGCCGGGGATGCCGAAGACGGTGGCCCGGGTACCGATTTCCATGCAGTGATGCAGGGTTATGTTTCGATCACGCCGTTGCAACTGGATCGCACCTTCAATGATGCCTTCAGAAGTCTGGACGGCTGGCTGGAGGGACTGCGCTGATGGGTCGCGAACAAGACGATATGCTGCGTCGCGGCATTGGCATGACCTCCCAGCGAACCCGGGAGCGGCTCATCCAGCGCCTGTACGAAGAAGGTATCTCCAACGCCAGGGTGCTGGAGGTCATTCGCCGGACCCCGCGCCACCTGTTCGTCGACGAAGCGCTGGCGCATCGTGCTTATGAAGACACAGCGCTGCCGATCGGCAATAACCAGACTATCTCCCAGCCATATATGGTGGCGCGCATGAGCGAGCTGCTGCTGGAGGCAGGTCCCCTCGACAAGGTGCTGGAGATCGGCACCGGCTCGGGTTATCAGACGGCGGTGCTGTCGCAACTCGTCGAGCGTGTGTTCTCGGTCGAGCGCATCAAGGTTTTGCAGGATCGTGCGAAGGAACGTCTGGTCGAACTGAACCTGCGCAACGTGGTGTTTCGCTGGGGCGATGGCTGGGAGGGCTGGCCGGCACTGGCGCCGTACAACGGGATTATCGTCACTGCAGTGGCGACCGATGTGCCCCAGGCATTGCTTGACCAGTTGGCACCGGGAGGCCGAATGGTGATCCCTGTCGGGTCCGGAGAAGTCCAGCAATTGATGCTGATCATTCGCGAGGAACAGGGTTTTTCCAGGCATGTTCTGGGGGCTGTACGCTTCGTGCCATTGCTCAATGGGCCACTGGCCTGAGCATTTGTTTCGGCACGCTGAATTCTCTGCGATTGCCTTTGTCTTACAGCGGCATCGTGCGGTTAAACGGGATTCATCGTCAGGCAGCAAACGTGTGCGCGACACCGATTCGCTACATTAAAGGTACAGCGTGCACGGCCCGTTATACTTGCGACAGTTCATTGCCGAAATCCGGCATTTCACATTTTCAGCCACCACAGAGGGAGCGGCGGGTGAGTCTCACAGTCATTGCGCAGCGAATGAGTAAAACGAGTTTTCAGCGCCTGGTGACTGGCCTTGTCTTGAGCACCTTGCTGGTCGGTTGTTCCAGCAACAAATCCAGCGATGTTCGTGTCGTGGACAGCAACAATGCCGCGCCTCAGCGCCCGGTCGTGACCACGGGACAATACGTCGTTCGGCCCAAGGACACCCTGTTCTCCATCGCCTTTCGTTACGGCTGGGACTACAAGGCCCTGGCGGCACGCAATAACATTCCTGCGCCTTACACCATTCGTCCGGGTCAGACGATTCGCTTTGATGGTCGCACCGATTCAACGTCGACGACGGTGGTCAGTTCGTCCAGTTCAACACCTTCGTCGTCGAGTAAAACAACGGTCATCCGTCGTCCGGTAAACGGTGCGACCACCAGCACGACAACGATTGTACCGTCCGTCGCGAACAAGCCTGCCCCGGCTCCATTGCCCCCTCCCGGGCCAGCCCCGACCGGCTGGGGATGGCCATCTAATGGCATTCTTATCGGGAAATTCTCTTCAAACGGTAGTTTGAATAAAGGAATTGATATCGCCGGAGATTTGGGACAGCCTGTTTTAGCTGCGTCTGATGGGACGGTGGTGTATGCCGGGAGTGGCTTAAGGGGCTACGGCGAATTAGTGATCATCAAACACAGTGAAACCTACGTCAGTGCCTACGGACATAACCGCAGGCTTTTGGTTCGGGAGGGGCAGCAGGTCAAGGTCGGACAGACAATTGCCGAAATGGGGTCAACGGGTACAGACCGGGTGAAACTGCATTTTGAGATTCGCCGCCAGGGTAAACCTGTAGATCCGCTGCAATTCCTGCCACGTCGTTGATCGCTTACCAGCCTGTTCCGTCGCGTAGAGGGGAACAGGCTCCAGCGTTGCCAGGGAGAAAGGCGCCGCTTGAGCTTGAGGTCGAACTCACCAAAGGACTATAACAATGGCTCTCAGTAAAGAAGTGCCGGAGTTTGACATCGACGATGAGGTTCTCCTGATGGAGAGCAGCATCGATATGGATTCGATGTCGAATGATGAAGGGGCGGCTCCACCTTCCGTTCGTGCCAAATCCAAACACTCCGCATCGTTGAAACAACACAAGTACATTGACTACACGCGGGCACTTGATGCCACGCAGCTGTATCTCAATGAAATTGGTTTCTCTCCCCTGCTGTCACCCGAAGAAGAAGTTCATTTTGCGCGCCTGTCGCAAAGTGGCGATCCGGCCGGGCGCAAACGCATGATTGAAAGTAACCTGCGGCTGGTGGTGAAAATCGCCCGACGCTACGTCAATCGTGGGTTGTCGCTGCTGGACCTGATCGAAGAGGGCAACCTCGGCTTGATCCGGGCGGTGGAGAAGTTCGATCCGGAACGCGGTTTCCGCTTCTCGACCTACGCGACCTGGTGGATTCGCCAGACCATCGAACGCGCAATCATGAATCAGACCCGGACCATCCGGTTGCCGATCCATGTGGTCAAAGAGCTGAATGTGTACCTGCGGGCTGCGCGGGAGTTGACGCAAAAACTCGACCATGAACCCTCACCCGAAGAAATCGCCAACCTGCTGGAAAAGCCGGTTGGAGAGGTCAAGCGTATGCTCGGCCTGAACGAGCGGGTTTCTTCGGTCGACGTCTCGTTGGGTCCGGACTCGGATAAAACCCTGCTTGATACCCTGACTGACGACCGTCCAACCGATCCATGCGAACTGCTGCAGGACGACGACCTGTCCCAGAGCATCGATCAATGGCTCTCGGAGCTGACCGACAAGCAACGCGAAGTGGTAGTACGCCGCTTCGGCCTGCGCGGTCATGAAAGCAGCACCCTTGAAGACGTAGGCCTGGAAATCGGCCTGACCCGTGAGCGGGTCAGACAGATTCAGGTCGAAGGCTTGAAGCGGCTGCGCGAGATCCTGGAAAAAAATGGTCTGTCGAGCGAGTCGCTGTTCCAATAAGGCGCTCACTGCGATGGCATAAAAAACCCCGACCGGATCGGGGTTTTTTATTGTCTGAGCAGAAGAACGAGTCCACTCGGGATTTTGGTTTCGTGCTGTAAGTCCAGGCTTACACTTGCGTAAGTGTTCGTTATTTTTACACCCTGGCAATCGTCCATACTGAACTCTATTTTCCTATATCTTTATGATTTATATGGCTATTTTTTATTGTTGATGAAGTGTGATAGTTAGAATTCGCGCCAAGGGGGCGGTTGATCTTCGAGGGGAAAACTCTAATATTCAGGTTGTGTCGACGGATAGACACGTCCTTCATGGATGAAGGAAATGGACATCGCAGGACGCGATTCATCAGGACGATGAAAAGGAACACAGGGAATAGGGAAAAAATGTGGGCGGGTCAAACCGCCCCTTTTTTTGCCTGCAGAAAAGCAAAAAGGCCCTTTTGGGGCCTTTTACAGGAACGCGGGGGTAATCAGCGTTCGAGGTCTTTGAGCTTGCTGCCTACAGATTTGTTAATGATGCGATCAAACTTTTCTGCATCAGGCAACGATTCTTTCTTCTCGGTGATGTTAGGCCAGATATCGGCCAACTCAGCGTTCAGCTGAATAAAGTTTTCCATGCCGGCTGGAACTTCATCTTCGGAGAAGATAGCCACGGCAGGGCATTCAGGTTCGCACAGCGCGCAATCGATGCACTCATCCGGGTGGATCACCAGGAAATTCGGGCCTTCGTAAAAGCAGTCCACCGGACAGACTTCTACGCAGTCGGTGTACTTGCACTTGATGCAGTTGTCGGTGACGACGAAGGTCATTTCTAATTTTCTCCTCAGGCGCGGCTTGCTGCGCCCCTTCTCGTAGGGGTCGCCAGGTTCGGGAGCGATAGTCTGCTGGCCAGGCTATTAGCCAGCAGCATCCCAAACCGCGCGAGATTCTAACAGCTTGCAAGCCGCAGCGTTAGATCCGTGTCTTTAGTGTATAGAGCATTTCGAGAGCACGACGTGGCGTCATGTCGTCCAGGTCGAGTTTGGCCAGGTCATCCAGTACCGGGTGCGGCAAGCTGGCAAACAGATCGCTTTGCAGCGGCGCAGCCGGTTTGCCTTTGGCCGGTGCCGGTGTTTCGTGGGGCAGGGCGGTGTCTTCCAGACGGCTCAAATGCTCACGAGCACGGGTGATGACATCACTCGGTACGCCCGCCAGTTGCGCAACGGCCAGGCCATAACTCTGGCTGGCAGGTCCAGGCAGCACGTGGTGCAGGAATACGATGCGTTCGTTGTGCTCGGTGGCATTGAGGTGCACGTTGGCCACCAGTGGCTGGGCTTCCGGCAGGACGGTCAGTTCAAAGTAGTGGGTGGCGAACAGCGTGTAGGCACGCAGATGCGCCAGGCGCTCGGCCGCCGCCCATGCCAGGGACAGACCGTCGAACGTGCTGGTGCCGCGTCCGACTTCGTCCATCAGTACCAGGCTGCGCTCGGTGGCGTTGTGCAGAATGTTCGCGGTTTCACTCATTTCCACCATAAAGGTGGAACGCCCGCCGGCCAGGTCATCACTGGAGCCGATCCGGGTGAAGATGCGGTCGACCAGCGACAATTCGCAACTGGCCGCTGGCACGAAGCTGCCGATGTGCGCCAGCAGCACAATCAATGCGGTCTGACGCATGTAGGTGGATTTACCGCCCATGTTCGGACCGGTGATCACCAGCATGCGGGTGTTGTCGTCCAGGCTCAGGTCGTTGGCCACGAACGGCGTGGTCAGCACTTGTTCGACCACCGGGTGACGACCCTGGCTGATGCGCATGCACGGTTCGCTGACGAAGCGCGGGCAGTTCAGGTCGAGGTTCAGTGCACGCTCGGCCAGGTTGCTCAAGACGTCCAGCTCGGCCAGGGCGCCGGCGGTGTCCTGCAATGGCGGCAGCTGGGCGATCAGATCTTCGAGCAGCGCTTCGTAAAGCATCTTCTCGCGGGCCAGGGCACGGCTCTTGGCCGACAATGCCTTGTCTTCGAACGCTTTGAGTTCCGGTGTAATGAAGCGCTCGGCACCTTTGAGCGTCTGGCGGCGAATGTAGTCGGCCGGTGCCGATTCCGCCTGCTTGCTTGGCAGTTCGATGAAGTAGCCGTGGATGCGGTTGTAACCGACCTTCAGGTGCGACAGGCCGGTGCGAGCCTTTTCCCGCGCCTCGAGGTCGATCAGGAACTGTCCGGCGTTTTCGCTCAGCGACTGCAGTTCGTCGAGTTCGCTGTCGTAGCCGGTTTTCAGTACGCCGCCGTCACGAATGACCGCGGGCGGGTTGTCGATGATGGCTTTTTCCAGGAGTGCCGCCAGTTCCGGGTAGGTGCTGGTGATGGTGGCGAGTTGCTGGAGATGCGGGGCTTCGAGTTCCGTCATCGCCACTTGCAGCTCCGGCAGTGCGCCGAGGGCGTCACGCAAGCGGGCGAGGTCGCGCGGGCGGGCATTGCGCAGACCGATTCGCGCAAGAATCCGCTCGATGTCGCCGATCTCCTTGAGCTGCGGTTGCAGTCTTTCGAAGCGGTAACCGTCGAGCAGGCAAGTGATCGAGGTCTGACGCGCCAGCAGCACCGTCAAATCGCGCAACGGCCGATTCAGCCAGCGGGTCAGCAGGCGGCTGCCCATGGCGGTCTGGCAGCGGTCGACCACCGATTGCAGGGTGTTGTCGCGCCCCCCGGCCAGGTTGGTGTCGAGCTCCAGGTTACGACGGCTGGCGCCATCGAGCACCACGGTGTCGTCCAGGCGTTCATGCCGCAGGCTGCGCAAATGGGGCAGGGCGGTACGCTGGGTTTCCTTGGCGTAGGCCAGCAGGCAACCGGCGGCGCCGATGGCCAGGGTCAGGTTTTCGCAGCCAAAGCCCTTGAGATCCTGGGTCGAGAATTGCTGGCACAGGCTTTTGAGCGCCGAATCGCGCTCGAAATCCCACGGCGCACGGCGACGCACACCGCGACGTTTTTCCGCCGGCAAATCCTTCGGCCAGTCATCCGGGATCAGCAGCTCTACCGGGTTGACTCGCTCCAGCTCCGCCAGCAGATTTTCCCAACCCTTGATTTCCAGCACGCTGAAATTGCCACTGGTGATGTCCAGCACCGCCAGGCCGAACAGGCGTTCATCACCCAGAACAGCGGCGATCAGGTTATCGCGGCGCTCGTCGAGCAGCGCTTCGTCACTCACCGTCCCCGGCGTGATGATGCGCACGACCTGCCGCTCCACCGGCCCTTTGCTGGTGGCCGGGTCGCCGATCTGCTCGCAGATCACCACCGATTCGCCAAGCTTCACCAGTTTTGCCAGGTAACCCTCGGCGGCATGGTAGGGAATCCCGCACATCGGAATCGCCTGCCCGGCCGACTGCCCACGGGCCGTCAGGGTGATGTCCAGCAACTTGGCGGCCTTCTTCGCGTCTTCATAGAAGATCTCGTAGAAGTCGCCCATGCGGTAGAACATCAGCTGGTCCGGGTGCTGGTTTTTCAGGCGCCAGTACTGTTGCATCATCGGGGTGTGGGAGGACAGGTCGGAGACGGCTTTATTCATCGGATTGTCAGGAAGCTCGTTGAAAGAGGTGGGGCAAAAGCGGGGCAACGGCCGGGCTTTTCCGCGATGGGCGCAAGGTTACCATGGGCGGTCTACCCGACGCAGGCATCACGGCCGGGACTCCTTTGCCATTTGAAATCTGGATATGCATGACTTATGCAAATCGGCATTGTCTTCTTTGAGTAGAGCAAGCACTATGCGCGTTATGCAAAAACGCAACGTATCTACCGTATTAAGAGCATTGCTCGATCAGCACGGGATCTCCCCCACGGAGCTTCACCGTCGAACCGGCGTGCCTCAATCCACGCTCTCGCGCATTCTCAGCGGGAAGATCGTCGATCCCTCGGATAAACATATTTCGAAGATTGCCGAGTATTTCTCCTTGAGCACCGATCAGTTGCGCGGCCGCGCGGACGTCTCGTCTGCCGCTAATGCCGGGCGCGCTCCCGTGCATTCGGAACTCAAGGATATAAGTCTGTGGGATGACGATACCCCCGTCGATGACGACGAGGTGTCGGTCCCCTTTCTTCGCGAGGTTGAATTGGCTGCAGGATCAGGAAGATTCGTCATCGAAGAAAGCGAGCGCTCTAGCTTGCGCTTTGGAAAGCGTAGCCTGCGCCATAACGGCGTGCAGTTCGACCAGGCCAAATGCGTGACAGTGCGGGGCAACAGCATGTTGCCGGTACTGCGTGACGGCGCCACGGTCGGGGTCAATGCCGGCAAGTGCGGTATCGGCGATATCGTTGATGGCGACCTTTACGCAATCAACCACAACGGCCAATTGCGGGTGAAGCAACTGTATCGCCTGCCGACCGGGATTCGCCTGCGCAGCTTCAACCGTGACGAGCATCCGGATGAAGATTACACCTTTCAGGAAATCCAGGAGGAGCCGATTGTTATCCTCGGTCATGTCTTCTGGTGGGGTATGTACGCCCGCTAACGCCCGTGCGTTCAGATAAAACCTGCTTCCCGAGCGGGTTTTTTTTCGCGTGCTGAAAACATTGAATCATCTTTCAATGCGTTAATGCATTGACTAAATATGCATCAATGCATAATCTGCTTGCCTATCTATTCAAGAATGCGGTGTGACCGTTCACTCAAGGAGGCATGAAATGGCCGCTGAGCAATATGCGTTGCTGGACATGCCTCTGTGGCTGGTCATCAGTCTGCCAATACTCGGTGGCGTTGCCGGTGAAATGTGGCGTGCCGATAAAGAGGGCGTTCGTGGCTGGCCCCTTGTCTGGCGCCTGAGCCTGCGGTCTGGCTCCAGCATGATCTGTGGCGCCTCGGTCATCATGTTGCTGCACGCCGCCAATGTTTCCATTTGGGCCGCTTGTGCGGGTGGTTGCCTGGCGGCGATGGCCGGGACAGACGTAGTTTTAGGGCTGTATGAGCGTTGGGCGGTCAAGCGCATGGGTATCGGTCATGCTCCGTCCGGCGACGTGGAAGATTGATTCCCCCGACAGGCCTTTTCCAGAGCCTCTGATTCCTTACATTTTGATCGGTCCTGTCGCTTGCAAGTGCGGTCTGCTCGTGTACGGTTAACCTCATCCCGCCCGATCAGGAGATGACCGTGAACGAAATCACCCAGCTCGCCGCCGAACTTGGCAGACGCCTGCAGGTTCTCAATGCCCACGTCACTACGGCGGAGTCCTGCACCGGCGGTGGCATCGCCGAGGCCATCACCCGGATTCCAGGCAGCTCGGCCTGGTTCGAGGCCGGTTATGTCACCTACTCCAACCGGCAGAAAACCCTGCAACTGGATGTCCCGGTGGAGTTGTTCACCACCGTGGGGGCGGTCAGCCGCGAGGTGGTCGAGGCCATGGTCCGGGGGGCACAGAAGAAAAACAGCGCGTATTTCTCCGTGGCGGTCAGTGGCATCGCCGGGCCGGATGGTGGAACGGCGAGCAAGCCGGTTGGCACGGTTTGGCTGGCCTGGGGTGTCGGAGATCAGGTGTTCTGCGAGCGGAAGCACTTCCCGGGTAATCGCGACGACGTCCGCCGACAAACGGTGAAGGCCGCGCTAGAGGGGCTGCTGCGGTATGCCGCGGCAGAAATCTCAAATCAGGGGTAGGCGATCCGGAATCGCTGTGGAATAATACTGGCTACTTATACAGGTGTTGGCCGTCAGGCCTTATTGATTACGTGAGGACTTTAATGGACGACAACAAGAAGAAAGCCTTGGCTGCGGCCCTGGGTCAGATCGAACGTCAATTCGGCAAGGGTGCCGTAATGCGTATGGGCGATCAGGACCGTCAGGCGATCCCGGCCATCTCCACTGGCTCTCTGGGTCTGGACATCGCTCTTGGTATCGGCGGTCTGCCAAAAGGCCGTATTGTTGAAATCTACGGTCCCGAATCTTCCGGTAAAACCACGCTGACCTTGTCCGTGATCGCCCAGGCTCAAAAAGCCGGCGCGACCTGCGCATTCGTCGACGCCGAACACGCCCTCGACCCTGAGTACGCCGGCAAGCTGGGCGTCAACGTCGACGACCTGCTGGTTTCCCAGCCGGACACCGGCGAGCAGGCCCTGGAAATCACCGACATGCTGGTGCGTTCCAACGCGGTTGACGTGATCATCGTCGACTCCGTGGCCGCGCTGGTGCCAAAGGCTGAAATCGAAGGCGAAATGGGTGACATGCACGTGGGCCTGCAAGCCCGTTTGATGTCCCAGGCGCTGCGTAAAATCACCGGTAACATCAAGAACGCCAACTGCCTGGTGATCTTCATCAACCAGATCCGTATGAAAATCGGCGTGATGTTCGGTAGCCCGGAAACCACCACCGGTGGTAACGCACTGAAGTTCTACGCATCGGTTCGTCTGGACATCCGTCGTACCGGCGCGGTGAAAGAAGGTGATGAAGTCGTCGGTAGCGAAACCCGCGTCAAGGTTGTAAAGAACAAGGTGGCTTCGCCGTTCCGTCAGGCCGAGTTCCAGATTCTTTACGGCAAGGGCATCTACCTCAACGGCGAGATGATCGACCTGGGGGTTCTGCACGGTTTCGTTGAGAAGTCCGGCGCCTGGTATGCCTATGAAGGCACCAAGATCGGTCAGGGCAAGGCCAACTCGGCCAAGTTCCTGGCAGACAACCCGGAAGTCGCGGCAAAGCTGGAGAAGCAACTGCGTGACAAGCTGCTGTCCCCGGCATCGGTAGCAGATGCCAAAGCTTCTGCGGTCAAAGAGACCGAAGACGACCTGGCTGACGCTGATATCTGATCGAAGCAATGACCGCCGTACTCGATACACTCGTCGCGGTGCGACGAACCGCAATGGACCTGCTCGCACGACGCGAGCACGGTCGTGTCGAGCTGACGCGTAAACTGCGTCAGCGCGGCGCCCTCCCTGACATGATCGAAACAGCACTCGACCGGTTGACGGAAGAGGGGTTGTTGTCCGAGGCCCGTTACCTCGAAAGTTTCGTTTCCTACCGCGCCCGCTCCGGTTATGGCCCTTTACGCATCCGTGAGGAGTTGAGCCAGCGCGGCCTGCAGCGCAGCGATATTGAACTCGCCCTGCGTGAGAGCGGTATCGACTGGCAGGAGCAACTGGCCGATACCTGGCGGCGCAAGTTCTCCGGGCAATTGCCGGCAGACGCCCGGGAGCGAGCCAAACAAGGCCGGTTCCTGGCGTATCGGGGATACTCCATGGAAATGATCAACCGCCTGTTCAGCGGTCGAGGAATGGACGATTGAACTGAAACGGCCCGCTATTTCGATAACGGGCCGTTTTTTATGCCTCACGTAACCTTTGAGGGCTCCCGCGTGCGTTGCTGCACTTGGGGTTTTGATTGTGCCCAGTTTTCCGGCAGGTTGATGTGGTCCACAAGCTCGCGCAGGCGGCCATGATTGCGGGCGTTGAAGTTGAAGACCAACCGCGTCAGATGGCTGAATTCGGCTTCGTCGTGTTCTTCGCCGCTGTAAGTTTGCTGATGGAAATGATCGCTCAGACACAGGTCGGCGAAAGCCTCCTGTATGTGTTCGAGTGCGTGGTCGCTGAGTGCGTGATTCATGCGAATCAGGAACTGATGCTTGAGCCAGCGACTGGAGTGGAAGTTGCTGTAGAACTGGTTGATGTGCTCTACCGCTTCTTCGACGTTGTAGACCAGTTTCACCAGCTTCATGTCAGTGGACAGGATGTAGTGGTTTTCCTCCAGTTGCTGGTGAATGAAGTCCAGTGCGCCTTGCCAGAATTTGCCGCCCGGCGTGTCCAGTAGCACCACTGGCACCAATGGGCTCTTGCCGGTCTGGATCAGCGTCAGCACTTCCAGCGCTTCATCCAGCGTACCGAAGCCGCCCGGGCACAGCACCAGGGCATCGGCTTCCTTGACGAAGAACAGCTTGCGAGTGAAGAAGAAGTGGAAGGGCAGCAGGTTGGTCGTGCCGTCGACAGTGGGGTTGGCATGTTGCTCGAAGGGCAGCGTGATGTTGAACCCCAGGCTGTGTGTCAGGCCGGCGCCATCATGGGCGGCGGCCATGATGCCGCCGCCAGCGCCGGTAATGACCATCATGTCCGAGCGCGCCAGCGCAGCGCCGAGCTCCCGGGCCATGCTGTAGAGCGGATGTTCCATGGGAGTACGGGCCGAGCCGAAAACAGTGACTTTGCGTCGCCCCTTGAACTGTTCAAGCACGCGGAAAGCCTGTTCCAGTTCGCGAAGGGCTTGCAGGGTGATTTTGGCATTCCAGCGGTTGTGGTCTTCCTGGGCCATGCGCAGCACGGTCAGGATCATGTCGCGGTAGATCGGGGTGTTCGGACTGTTGGGTGAAATCAGCTTGAGTTGTTCTTCGACCTTGCTGATGAGGTCGTGGCCGCTTTCTTCAAAATGACGGCTCAGGAGGTCATTCGGTTGGTAAGGCATTCAACTTCTCCTTCTGCACAGAACCCTCGGCCCGAGAACGTACGTCGGTGCCACGACACTCCATGTGTCGCTGTCTGCCCTGGCCCATGCCTGGGCGATCTACTTGATCCGAAAGCATCGGATCATCCAAACAGGTTCTGTTTTTCCCTTGGATGAAAGAAACGTTCGCACAACACGACAAGCGACGGCCAGCCCCTTTCGAGCCCTGAAAAAGTAAACGTGGGTACCCTGAAATCTAGACCTTCACAGTGATTTGCGCTGCCTTGATCATTGCGCCACAAAGTTTTTCCTGGCAACCGCTTATTGACGATTTGCAAGGTGTATTCACCGCTCGTCTGAACGTGCGTCGCATGTGCGGCGCTCTGATTTACTAAGTTACAAGCGTCACACGACAACTTTGCGTCAACGGCAGGGCGCACGGTACAAGCGGCTTAAGGATTTATCGCTCAATCATGAGTGAGGTGCAGGGAGGCGGTAACCATGACCAGAGTCGTTCTGGAGATCGATACGCAGCTGTATCGATTGCTGAAGTCATCAGCCGAGACCCATCATTTGAGTCTCGAAGAGGAGTGCTGCCGACGTTTGCGCGGTGGCGAACGCCGTTCACATTACTTGCAGGCGCTGCTGGCAGAACTGCGCGCCGAAGATGAACAGCGGCGCGCCAATTCCCAGTGATTACTTTTTCTTCCCGGCCGATTGCAGGCAATCCGATTCCTGGAAACTTGCGGAGCCGACCGGACGGTTGGTCTTCACTTCGGTGAAGTCGTAACGCATGATCGCGCCCTTGGCCATCAGCTTGCGAAACCCTTCGTTTCTGCAGACAGAAGCTCCCAACTGGAAGTACACCGCTTTCGGGTCTGCACGCATCTTGTCGGCGTGGCTGCTCTGCACGCTCAGATGGTTGATCAACTGCTTGCCTTCAACGGTGTAGCCTTGATCGAGTATGTCTTCGTTGATCGCTCGCGGAGTGCCGACGCTGCTCTGGGTGGCGACGTTTTGCAGCATTTTGTTCAGTTCCGTGTCTTTCAGGGACGCAGCCTGAGCGTTGAAGGACGACGCCAGCAAAATGGCCGCGGTAGGAACGATAAGGCGCAGCATGAAACTCTCCTGGTTCAGTGATGGGGCTTTGACCCGTCACGTGACTGTGCGTTCAGTGGCGGCGAATTATAGGGGAGGTGGGCTGGACGGTACAGGCTTGCGCCGGGCGGTCTGGTAAACTGCTGGCACTTTTTACCCTGTCGAGTGTTTTTCGTGTCGATTTCCCTTCTCTGTGGGCGTTGCCCGCTATGAGCCATACCCCCGCGCGATTTGCCTTGAATGCCGTAGCCCGCTTGCGCGATCAGCGTGAGGAGGAGGGCATCAAGCCGATTCAGGCCCGCGGCTGGCGTGCGCCGCGTTGCCGTGACTGTCGGGTGATCGAGAGCCACTGCCTGTGCGCATGGCGTCCGCAGGTCGCTACCCGCTCCGGCGTGTGCCTGATCATGACCAACAAGGAAGTGTTCAAACCGAGCAACACCGGTTGGCTGATCGCCGACGTGGTACCTGACAACCATGCCTTCATCTGGTCCCGTACCGAGGTCGATCCGAAGTTGCTGGCGCTGTTGTCCGACCCGCAATGGCAGCCTTACCTGGTGTTTCCGGGGGAGTACGTCGAACCTGAACGCGTGACAAACACTGTGGACGTCGATGGCACGAAGCGCCCGCTGTTCATTCTGTTGGATGCGACCTGGACCGAAGCACGGAAGATCTTTCGCAAGAGCCCCTATTTCGACCGACTGCCGATCCTCAGCCTGCTGCCGGAGAAACTCTCCCGCTACCGGTTGCGCCGCTCGACTCGCAGCGAGCATCTGTGCACGGCGGAAGTGGCGGCGCTGTGCCTCGACCTTGCAGGCGATGTAACCGCAGCCTCGGCGCTGGATGCCTACTTCGATGTGTTCAGCCAGCATTACCTCGACGCCAAACATCAGTTGGACATGAACGTTTCGACCCCGGCGCACGCCGAGTTGATGCCCTATGTTCAGCCGGTCACTCCGTTGATGGGCTGATTGTTGCGCATACTGCAATAACCTGTACCGGCCATGCTGCTTGACCACCCCGGCTTCGCTGGGCATGCTTGGCGCCGATTAGGGCGCGGCCTGAATTTGCAACGCGTTTTTTTGCGTTGAACGTGCCTTGTCGGTGCAGCTCCGTGGCTGTGCCTTGAGGTGCTTTGGCGAGGTCCGAATGCATCGGGCGTCCCATGAAAAAAAACAGGATCATTTGAAAAATGGCCACATACGAAATCCTGATTGCCGATGACCACCCACTTTTTCGTAGTGCCTTGCACCAAGCGCTGACCCTGGGCCTTGGCCCGGATGTCCGTCTGGTGGAAGTGGCGAGCATCGCCGAACTGGAAGTGCGCCTGACGGAAAAATCCGATTGGGATCTGGTACTGCTGGACCTGAACATGCCGGGAGCCTACGGTTTTTCCGGACTGGTCCTGCTGCGCGGTCAGTATCCGCAGATTCCGGTGGTCATGGTTTCGGCCCAGGAAGAGCCGACCATCATGGTCAAGTCTCGTGAATTCGGCGCCAGTGGCTTCATTCCTAAATCCAGCGACTTGAGTGTGATCCAGAAAGCCGTGCGTGCGGTCCTCGATGGTGACGTGTTCTGGCCGCCGCAGGCGTTCGAAGCGGTCAGCGTCTCGGAAGAGGCCAAGGCGGCCAGCGAAGGTCTTGCCAGCCTGACGCCGCAGCAATTCCGGGTGCTGACCATGGTCTGCGAAGGCTTGCTGAACAAGCAGATCGCCTACGAGCTGAGTGTTTCCGAGGCGACGATCAAGGCGCACGTGACCGCGATTTTCCGTAAACTGAATGTGCGGACCCGGACCCAGGCTGCGCTGCTCTTGCAACAACTTGAGTCAATTTCCAGCCATTAAAGGCTGGCGACTTCACGCTTTTTTGACTTTGGTTGATCTAGCTTTCCCACTTCTTTTTTGTCAGTTGCCCACTCTATGTCACCTTTCAAAGGCCAGACCGGCCTGAAACGTATTCTCAATGCCTCCGGTTATTCGCTGGACGGCCTGCGCGCAGCCTTCACCGGTGAAGCCGCCTTTCGGCAATTGGTATTGCTCAACGTCATCCTGATTCCCCTGTCGTTCTTCCTGAATGTCAGCCGGGTCGAACGGGCGTTGTTGATCGCGGTATGCCTGTTGGCGTTGATCGTCGAGTTGCTCAACTCGGCAGTGGAAGCGGCCATCGACCGCATTTCCCTTGAGCGGCACCCGCTGTCCAAGAATGCCAAGGACATGGGCAGTGCCGCCCAGTTCGTGGCATTGAGCATGATTGCCCTGGTGTGGGCGGTAATTCTGCTCTAGGCGATCGTCGGCAGCACGATCTCGTCGCTGCGCCGGACCCCGGCGGTGAAGGCGCGGCACAGATCGAGGAACTCGCGCATCGCCGAGGTCTGATATTTCTGTTTATGCCAGATGAAATAAAACTGTCGCGCCAGATCCAGATCCGGCGTCTCGACAGGCACCAGGCTGCCGCGGCGGAATGCGTCGCGCAAAGCCAGCCTGGAAATGCAGCCAATCCCCAAGCCTGACTCCACCGCGCGCTTGATCGCTTCGGTGTGCTCAAGCTCCAGGCGGATATTTAACGAAGTGCGGTGATGGCGCATGGCTTGATCGAAGGTCAACCGCGTGCCGGAGCCTTGTTCGCGCAAGATCCACGCTTCGTGGCTCAACTCGTCCATGGTCGCCGTACCGCGCCTGGCCAGCGGATGCTGAGGGGCGCAAAACACCACCAGTTCGTCCTCGACCCAGCTTTGTACTTCGATGTCCGGGTGACTGCAGTCGCCTTCGATTAGACCCAGATCAATTTCATAGTGGGCCACTTGCTGCACGATATTGGCAGTGTTCTGCACATGCAGCTTCACCTGGCTTTCCGGATGGCGCTGCATGAAACTGCCGATCAGCAGGGTGGCCAGGTAATTGCCGATGGTCAGGGTCGCGCCGACAGCCAGCGAGCCGAAGCCGGACTTGCCGTTGAGCAAGTCTTCGATTTCCTTGGCCTGGTCCAGCAAGGCCACAGCCTGGGGCAGCAGCTGTTTGCCGAGCGCGTTGAGGCTCAACCGTTTGCCGGCGCGGTCGAACAACTGGCAGCTGCACTGGCGCTCCAGCTCGGTGATCGAGGTGCTCGCCGCCGATTGCGAGAGGTTGAGCAGACCCGCAGCACGGGATACGCTTTCCTGCTGGGCGACGGCGACGAATACTTGAAGTTGACGGAGAGTAAATCGCATATCGATATAACCGATAACCCTTATCTTAATAATCCATTTAACAGATATTGTTACTGCTATTAGAATGCGATGCAATTGCGCACCGCTTCTTTAGAGCAGCGCATGCGCAGACCAAATCTCCAGGAGTCCCACGTACATGAGCAACATGAACCACGAGCGTGTCCTCAGTGTTCACCACTGGAACGACACTCTGTTCAGCTTCAAGTGCACCCGTGATCCGGGCCTGCGCTTCGAGAACGGTCAGTTCGTGATGATCGGCCTGCAACAGCCCAACGGCCGCCCGCTTATGCGCGCTTACTCGATTGCCAGCCCGAACTGGGAAGAGCATCTCGAGTTCTTCAGCATCAAGGTGCCTGATGGTCCGCTGACTTCGCAGTTGCAGCATCTGAAGGAAGGCGACGAGATCATCATCAGCAAGAAGCCTACCGGCACGCTGGTACTGGATGACTTGAAGCCTGGCAAACATTTGTACCTGCTCAGCACCGGTACCGGTCTGGCGCCGTTCATGAGCGTCATCCAGGACCCGGAAACCTACGAGCGTTTCGAAAAAGTGATCCTGTGCCACGGCGTGCGTTACGTCAACGAAGTCGCTTACCGCGAGTTCATCACCGAGCACCTGCCGCAGAACGAATTCTTTGGCGAAGCATTGCGTGACAAGTTGATCTACTACCCGACCGTGACCCGCGAGCCGTTCGAGAACGAAGGTCGCCTGACCGACCTGATGCGCAGCGGCAAGCTGTTCAGCGACATCGGCCTGCCACCGATCAACCCGCAGGACGACCGCGCCATGCTGTGCGGCAGCCCGAGCATGCTCGACGAGACCAGCGAAGTGCTGAACAGCTTCGGCCTGAAGGTTTCGCCGCGGATGCGCGAGCCGGGTGATTACCTGATCGAGCGTGCGTTCGTCGAGAAGTGACCGTAGGTCACTTGTAGGAGCGAGCCTGCTCGCGATGGAGGTCAACGATAACGCGGGAAGCTTGATACCCAGCGGCGTCCTCAGGTTTTTCGCGAGCAGGCTCGCTCCTACAGTAGATTTGCAGCGCATCTGAAAAGCCCGCATGACTTGGGAAGGTCATGCGGGCTTATTCGTTTCCGGCGTTCAGCCCTTTGCGGGAATGACTTCCAGTACGCGGATCAGCTCCGGTGTCGGGTAATGCCAACGCACATCCAGATCCCAGAACTGCGCGCCGTATTCCCGCTCCGGTGCAGGCGTTTGATAGGCCGGGCGCGGATCCTGCGCCAGGCATTGCTCGATCAGCTCAATCAAAGGCTCTGCAAGGCGCTGGGCATGCCCGTGAGCCTGTTGCAGCGCTGTATCCGTCCACTGTACGGGGATCAGCTGCGGCGCGGCGCTGGCGATGCTGTTGGAGGCTGTGTCGATGATATCGGCGTAGGGCACGTAGGGTTTGATATCGAGTATCGGCGTGCCATCCAGCAGATCGATGCCCGAGATCCACAAGCGGTTGGCTTCGACCTTGTCCAGTTTCACCACAGACTGCCCGATGCCATTGGGGCGGTGGGTGGCGCGGGTGGCGAACACGCCCATGGATTTGTTGCCGCCCAGGCGAGGAGGGCGGACTTTCAAGCGAGGCTTTTCTTCCAGGGCCTGGTGGAACAGGAACAACAGCCATACATGGCTGACCTGCTCCAGGCCCTGTACGGCGTCCCCTTGATCGAACGGTGCCACCAGTTCCAGCACGCCACGGGCGGCCGGGGCCAGTTGCGGCTGGCGCGGAATGGCGAACTTCTCCTTGAAGCAGGAGCGCACGAAGCCGATGGGGGAAACGCTGTAGGTCATGGTTTGGGGTCGAGGTGGATTTAGATAGGGCATGATGCCGCAAAGATCAAAAGATCGCAGCCTGCGGCAGCTCCTACAGAGGAATTCGTTCGGCGTAGGAGCTGCCGCAGGCTGCGATCTTTTAAAGACTGAACCCGCCATCCAGGGGAATGATATTCCCTGTCATGTAGACCCCTGCGGTACTCGCGGGTATAGACCTTTCTTTCGTTCATGGAACCTCCAAGTTGGCGAAATCATATCGCCCTTAAGAGGTGTCCGGAATTATTAGGCCAGTTCAGTAGCAATCAGCCTGGAGGTTTATTGCGGGCGAACGCGCAGGGTCAGGCCCTTGAGGAAATTGCGCAGCAGCTGGTCGCCGCACGGGCGATAGTTGGTGTGGCCGAACTTGCGAAACAGTGCGCTCAGCTCAGGCTTGGACACCGGGAACTCGGCGGCCTTGAGGATCGCGTGCATGTCGTCTTCTTTCAGCTCGAACGCGACCCGCAGCTTTTTCAGGATGATGTTGTTGGTCACCGGCACTTCGATCGGCTGCGGCGGACGGCTTTCGTCCTTGCCGCGCTTGAAGATCACCAGGCCGTCGAGGAAGTGCGCCATGACTTCGTCCGGGCAGCGTACGAAACCTTCCTCGTCTTCTTCTTTCTTGTCGAGGTACGTCAGCAGGTCCGGCAGGGTCACGTTCATGCCGCCGAGCTTGATGATCTCGATGACTTTTTTGTCGCTGATGTCGAGCATGTAGCGCACGCTGCGCAGTACGTCGTTATGAATCATGTGTGCAGTCCTGATAATTCGGCTATGGGCGCCGCCGAAAACAGCAGCGCCGAAAGGTGTGGTGGCGCGGGGAGCCTTAGAACTTCTCTTTGCCGGACAGGTAGCGCCATTGCCCCACGGGCACTTTGCCGATGGACACGCCACCGATGCGGATGCGGCGGATGGCGACGACCTTCAGGCCGACGGCTTGGCACAGCTGGGCGATGATGCCCGGTTGCGGGTTCTTCATGGCAAAGCGCAGGCGGTTTTCGTTCTGCCAGCTGGCCTTGACCGCCGGCAGCTCCTTGCCCTTGTAGGTCAGGCCGTGGTTCAGACGGTTGAGGCCGTGAGCCACCATCTCGCCTTCAACCTCGACCACATACTCTTGCTCGATCTTGCTGGAGTCGGCGGTGAGTTTGCGCAGGATTTTCCAGTCCTGGGTGAACACCAGCAGACCGCTGGCGTTGGCCTGCAGGTCAGTGCTGGCGGTCAGGCGCAGGAAGTGCCCGCGCAACGGGCGCTTGCCGTAGCGGTGTTCTTCGCTCAGGGTTTCGGCGCCGAGGGTGGCCATGGCGGTGTCTGCGTCCATGCCGGCGGGCACATTGAGCAGCAGGGTCACCGGTTCCGGAGCGGTGGCCTTGGCCTCTGGATCAAGCTCGACTTTCTGGGTGTCGACCTTGAATTGCGGCTCGTCGATGACCACGCCGTCGACGGTGACCCAGCCGCCCTCGATGAACAGCTCAGCCTCCCGACGGGAACAGCCGACGAGTTCGATGAGGCGTTTGGAGAGACGAATCGGGTCAGTCATGTCAGGGCCGTAACAAAAAGGGGGTGGGCATTGTACCTGCCTGGCGCCGGTTAATCCCGGTTCCATTTGCAGGAGCTGCCGAAGGCTGCGATCTTTTGATCTTAAAAGCAAAGATCGCAGCCTTCGGCAGCTCCTACATCGGTATCGGTGTTGGCTCAGCCATGGCGTGAATATTGTTGATCCTGACGCAAACGCATGTGCAGCAACGGATACGGCTGCCCCATGCCATCGACTTCCGAGCGACCGATCACCTCGAAGCCCTGCTTGAAGTAAAAGCCCAGGGCTTGCGGGTTCTGTTCGTTGACGTCCAGTTCGTCGGCGTTCAGGTGTTCCAGGGCATAGCGCAACAATTTCTTGCCCAGGCCTTGGCCGCGATGGTCGGGGTCGATGAAGAGCATTTCGATCTTGCCGGCCGCGACGCCGGCGAACCCGGTGATGCGTTGGTTCGAATCTTTGGTGCAGATCAGCATCACCGAGTCGAGGTAGCGGGTCAGCACCAGGTTTTTCAGCAGTTTGATGTAGCTGTCCGGTAGAAAGTCGTGGGTAGCGCGTACCGAGGCCTCCCAGACCCGGGTCAGTTCTTCGTAGTCGCCGAGTTTCGGCGTGTGGATGACCGAATGCTGACGCATGCCTGTCTGCCCCTGATGCGTGAGTGATGTGAGTCCGTTCAATCTCAAACGATAGCCGTAAAAAAGCCCCGCATCTCGTCAAGAGTGCGGGGCTTTGTGTATTTTTTGCGTTTAGATCTGTTCAGCCCACAGATCGTATTCGTCGGCGTCGGTCACTTTGCACCAGACCTTGTCGCCCGGCTTGAGGTTGCTGCCGTTGTCGATGAATACGTTGCCGTCGATTTCCGGGGCGTCGAAGAAGCAGCGACCCACCGCACCTTGCTCGTCGACTTCATCGACCAGCACTTCGATCTCGCGGCCAATGCGCATTTGCAGGCGCGCCGAGCTGATGGCCTGCTGGTGCGCCATGAAGCGCTCCCAACGGTCCTGCTTGACGTCGTCCGGGACGACTTCCAGGTCCAGGTCATTGGCCGGTGCGCCTTCTACCGGCGAGTACTGGAAGCAGCCGACACGGTCGAGCTGGGCTTCGGTCAGCCAGTTCAGCAGGTACTGGAAGTCTTCTTCGGTTTCGCCCGGGAAGCCGACGATGAAGGTCGAACGAATGATCAGGTCCGGACAGATTTCGCGCCAGTTCTTGATCCGTGCCAGGGTCTTGTCTTCGAAGGCTGGGCGTTTCATTGACTTGAGCACTTTCGGGCTGGCGTGCTGGAACGGGATGTCCAGGTACGGCAGGATCTTGCCGGCGGCCATCAGCGGGATCAGCTCGTCAACGTGCGGGTACGGGTAAACGTAGTGCAGGCGCACCCAGACACCGAGGGTGCTGAGGGCTTCGCAGAGTTCGGTCATGCGGGTTTTCACCGGCGCGCCGTTCCAGAAACCGGTGCGGTATTTCACGTCGACGCCATAGGCGCTGGTGTCCTGGGAGATCACCAGCAGTTCCTTGACGCCGGACTTGACCAGGCGCTGAGCCTCGTCGAGCACGTCACCGACCGGACGGCTGACCAGCTTGCCGCGCATCGACGGGATGATGCAGAAGCTGCAGCTGTGGTTGCAGCCTTCGGAGATCTTCAGGTAGGCGTAGTGGCGCGGGGTCAGTTTGATGCCTTGCGGCGGCACCAGGTCGATCAGCGGGTTGTGGTCCTGGCGCGGCGGCACGACTTCGTGCACGGCGTTGACCACTTGCTCGTACTGCTGCGGACCGGTCACGGCCAGCACGCTCGGATGTACGTTGCGAATGTTGCCTTCATCGACGCCCATGCAGCCGGTCACGATAACCTTGCCGTTTTCCTTGATGGCTTCGCCAATCACTTCCAGGGACTCGGCCTTGGCCGAATCGATGAAGCCGCAAGTGTTGACTACCACGACGTCGGCGTCCTGGTAGGTGGACACCACGTCATAGCCTTCCATGCGCAGCTGGGTAAGGATGCGCTCGGAGTCGACCAGTGCTTTGGGGCAACCCAGGGATACGAAGCCAACCTTTGGATTGGCCGGCGCAGGAGTGGTGGACATGTCTAACCTCGGTATTTTGTGACGCCGCTTGCCGGGTAGGGCAAAACCGACGGACGGGCGCTTGAACGGCGCCTCTGATCAAAAAGTGCGCAATTCTAGCGATCAGTCGTTCACTTGACCAGCTTTATGCAGGGAAATACGACGAGTGCTGCGCTATGCTTCGCGCCGTTACGCTTTACTGATTTTTTACTGTCAACAAAACGTCTGTAACGTGAAGTAAAACAGCGCATGCTGCACGACAAAGCATAGTGCTTCTTTCAAAGAAGCCCGGGTCTGAGAAGTAGGAGTGGTGGATGGGGCAGGCAAGTAGTCAGGCTGCAGGTGCCGAACATTCGGCGGTGAAGCCGATCGGCATGCTGGTCGCGGCAGTCGGGGTGGTTTATGGCGATATCGGCACCAGTCCGTTGTACACCCTCAAAGAAGTGTTTTCCGGAGGCTATGGTGTGCCGGTCAACCATGACGGGGTGCTGGGGATTCTGGCACTCATTTTCTGGTCGCTGATCTGGGTCGTGTCGATCAAGTACATGATGTTTGTGCTGCGCGCCGACAACCAGGGCGAAGGCGGGATCATGGCCTTGACCGCACTGGCCCGGCGGGCGGCGGCGGGGCACGCGAAATTGCGCATGTTGCTGGTGGTCTGCGGGCTGATCGGCGCGGCGTTGTTTTATGGCGACAGCATGATTACCCCGGCGATCTCCGTGTTGTCGGCGATTGAAGGCCTGGGGCTGGCCTTCGAAGGCATCGACCATTGGGTGGTGCCGCTGTCGCTGGTAGTGCTGGTCGCGCTGTTTCTGATCCAGCGTCACGGTACGGCACGCATCGGCATTCTGTTCGGGCCGATCATGGTCACCTGGTTCCTCGTGCTGGGGGCACTCGGCGTCTATGGCATCAGCCAGCATCCGGAAGTCCTGCAAGCGATGAACCCGGTATGGGGCGTACGTTTCTTCGTGGTCCATCCGGGCATGGGCGTGTCGATTCTCGGTGCCGTGGTGCTCGCACTGACCGGTGCCGAAGCACTGTACGCGGACATGGGCCACTTCGGCCGCAAGCCGATCGCTCGTGCCTGGTTCATCCTCGTGCTGCCGGCGTTGGTACTGAACTATTTTGGTCAGGGTGCCTTGCTGCTAGGCGACCCGGAGGCGGCCCGCAACCCGTTCTACCTGCTGGCACCGAGTTGGGCATTGCTCCCGCTGGTCGGCCTGTCGACACTGGCCACGGTGATTGCCTCACAAGCGGTAATTTCCGGTGCGTTCTCCCTGACCCGTCAGGCGATCCAGCTCGGTTACATTCCGCGCATGCACATCCAGCACACCTCCAGTGCTGAACAGGGCCAGATCTACATCGGCGCGGTGAACTGGGCGCTGATGGTCGGCGTGGTGCTGTTGGTGCTGGGTTTCGAATCCTCCGGTGCCCTGGCCTCGGCCTACGGTGTGGCGGTGACCGGGACCATGCTGATGACCAGCATTCTGGTGTCCGCGGTAATCCTGTTGCTGTGGAAGTGGCCGCCGGTCCTTGTGGTGCCGATCCTGTTGGGTTTCCTGTTGGTAGACGGTGTGTACTTCGCCGCCAACGTGCCGAAAATCGTTCAGGGCGGTGCATTCCCGGTGATCGCCGGTTTCGCGCTGTTTGTGCTGATGACCACCTGGAAGCGCGGCAAGCAGTTGCTGGTCGAGCGTATCGATGAGGGTGGATTGCCGCTGCCGATCTTCATCAGCAGCATTGCCGTACAACCGCCCCATCGGGTTCAGGGCACCGCTGTGTTCCTGACGGCACGGCCGGATGCCGTGCCCCACGCGCTATTGCACAACCTGCTGCACAACCAGGTACTGCACGAGCGAGTGGTGTTGCTGACGGTGGTGTACGAAGACATCCCGCGGGTGCCGCCAACACGACGGTTCGAGGTCGATGCCTATGGCGAAGGTTTCTACCGGGTGATTCTGCACTTCGGTTTTACCGACGAGCCGGACGTACCGAAGGCGTTGAAACTGTGTCATCTCGAAGAACTGGACTTCAGCCCGATGCGCACCACCTACTTCCTCAGCCGCGAAACGGTCATTGCCTCCAAGCTCGAAGGCATGTCGCGCTGGCGTGAGGCGCTGTTTGCGTTCATGTTGCAGAACGCCAACGGCAATTTGCGCTTCTTCAATCTGCCGTTGAACCGGGTGATTGAGTTGGGGACGCAGGTGGAGATGTAGGAGCGAGCTTGCTCGCGATGAACCTGAGATCACCACTGGGTGTCAGGTGTTCAGCGTTATCGTTGAAGACCGTCGCGAGCAGGCTCGCTCCTACAGGGATTTGTGGCGTTGAATGAAAAAGCCCCCGCTATCGTGAGATGGCGGGGGCTTTTCTTCAGCGAGGCTCAGATCACTCTTGAGCTTCTGCTTCTTTGGCTTGCCGCTTCTCGATCACATCCACCAGACGCTGTGCCAGCGCCGGATAGTTCTCGTCGAAGTGATGGCCGCCAGGCAGCTTGATGGCTTCGCCCACCGCCGTCTTGTCGGTGCAGCCGCTTTCGTCGGTTTCTTCCTCACCGTAGATGCACACCACTTTGGCGGCTGGCAGTTTGGCCATTTCCGGACCGGTGGCGGCTTCCTTGCCGGCGTTGCCGAGCCAGCCTTCGACTTCGATCTCGAAGCTGCCGGTACGGGCGAAGGCCAGCAGGATGATCGCGTCGACGCGTTGCTGCTCCGACTCGGCCAGGCGGTTGTAGATCGCTGGCAGAACATCTGCGCCGAACGAGTAACCGGTCAGGATGAAGCGCTTGGTGCCCCATTTCTGTCGGTAGTGTTGCATCAGTTCCGCCAGGTCCAGTGCGCTTTGCTCCGGGCTCTTGTGCTGCCAGTAGTAGCGCAGGGTGTCGATGCCGACTACCGGATAGCCGATCTTGGCCATCTCGCCCGCCACGTCGCGGTCGAGGTCGCGCCAGCCGCCATCACCGGACAGGAACAGGGTGACGGTGTCCCTGGCCTGGCCTGCTGGCACTTCGACCACCGGGATCTGTAGGCCGCCAGCAGCCTTGTCACCACCGACGAGGATCTTGCGCAGCTCGTTGTTCAGCACTTGTGGCAGGTTGATGTCGTAGTCGCTGATGCTGGTTTCGGCGTTCGGTTGATCGCGCACGAAGCCGGCGCTGGTGTCGTCCGGGTTGTCGTTCCATGCCGCCAGCCAGTGGCCGTGGGCCGCGCTTTTCGGCAGCAGGTGCGTGCAGCCAGGTTTTTCCAGGGCCAGGTCGACCGAAACGGCCTGAGCCTTGTCGTTCTTCTGCTCGGACAACCAGCGCCAGGCCAGCACGGCACCCGGGCCGATACCGCTGACCAGGGTCGCAGGGCCTTTGAGCTCTCTCAGGCCCGATTGCAGGGCACGGCTTTGCAGCAGGCAGTCCTTGGGCAGGATCACCTGGACAATCTGCGCCGCGCCGCTACGGCTGAGGGTCATCAATTGCTTGTCGCTGAGTTTCTGGTCTTCGTTGACCGCTACCAGCACCTGGGCGCGTGGCGTGGTGCCGGGGATGACGCGGGTCATCGCCGCACCGTCGGCCGGGGTCAGCAATTGGAGGGTCGGTTCCGGTGCCGGGCGTTTCAGGTACCAGTAACCGCCACCGAGAACCAGGGCCACTATCACCAGTGTGCCCAATACATACCGCAAGGAGCGTTGAATCATCAGCGTTTCACCAATCCGGTCAAGCCGCCCGCGATCAGGGCGGCAGTGTCGGCCAGCGCAACCAGCGGATCGAGTCCGGCGGGCACGGCCATATAACGGGGTTCCCAATCAGGCTGGAACTTGTCTTTGAAACGGCGCAAGCCCTGGAAGTTGTACAGCTGCTCACCACGGCGGAATACCATCGAGCCCAGGCGCTGGGTCAATGGCGCGCCGCGACGGGGTTGCAACCCCGACAACGGCACCATGCCCAGGCTGAAACGCGCGTACCCATGGTTTTTATAATGTTGAATCAGGCCGACCATCATGAACTCCATGGTCAGCTTCGGGGCATCCGGGTGCGCACGCATCAGGTCGAGGCTGGCCAGGTCATGGCCGTAGGTCTCGAGCAGGTTGGCGAACGCTACCGGGCGTCCTTCGAAACGAATCACCGCGATGCGGAAATACTTGAGGTAGTCATCACTGAAGCGGCCGAGAGAGAAGCCTTTCTCGCGCACGTTCTTGCCGGTCAGCCAGGCATCGGATATCACCTTGAGCTCATCCATTGGCGCGTGGCCCGGTTCATGGATTTCCAGGGACAGACCATCGCGGGTGCCTCGGTTCCAGGTGTAGCGCAGGTCCTTCATCTCTTTGCCCTTGGCTTCGAGATCAAAGCGCTTGAGGTCGACCCGGGCTTCTTCGCCGAGCTTGATCGCGGTCAGGCCGATGTCCATGTAGTACGGCAGGTTCTCGGCGCGCACTTGATAGAACACGGGACGGGCGTGGTGGATGTCGCACAGGTCGCGGAACTGCCAGATCATTTCTGCCCGTTGCTGGCCCGGGCCGATCGGGTCATACAACGCTACCAGGCTGCGGCCACGGCGGGCGTACATCAGGAACGCCTCGTCGTTGGGGTGAAACAGCAGCGCCTTGTCACCGGTCAGGGCCAGGCCGCCATCCGGTTGGGCCGATGCCATGAGGATCTTGCTGGCGCGCTCCAGTTCGTCGGGCGTCGGCAGGTGGATCACCGGACGCGCGGTGCGCAGCAGCCAGGTCAGCGACACCACCATCAGCAGCACGGCAGCCCCGAGCAATGAACGCAGGCCGCGAGGGGCATCGGCGTCCAGAGTGAACTGCCACCAGAGCTGGTGGCTGTATGGAACGTCCTGATAGGCGAACAGCAGCAACCAGATCGACGCACCGAGCACGCACAGGCTGGCCACCAGGTACAGCGGCGAGAACGGTACTTCGGTCAGGCGGCTGGGGCGATAGAACGAGCGACGGAATACCCCGAGCAGGCTCGCCGTCAGCACCATCAGGCTGGCTTCCTCCCAGTCAAAGCCTTTGAGCAGTGAGAGCAGGGCGCCGACCAGCAACAGAATGGTGGTCAGCATCCATGCGGCCGACAGCCGGCGACGCAGCCCCTGGGCCAGCAACAGGCAAAGAACGCCGACCAGGCTGGCACCAAAGTGCGAAGCATCGACCAGTCGATGGGGGATCAGAAAACCGATGTGTTCCAGGCGGGTATCGATTTCCGGGGTGGCGCCGGAGAACAGCAGGACAACACCGGACAGGAATACCAGCACCGCCAGTATCGGAGCCGCCAGGCCTGAGGCCGCGCGCAATGTCTGGCGTGTCTGGAACAGGCGCTGACCTTCGTTGATCAGCAACAGCAGGCAGGCCACCAGCAAGGGCAGGACCACGTAGATCAAGCGATAGAGCAGCAGGGCGGCCGCCAGTGGCGCAGCACCGAGGGTATCGGAAAACGCCGCGAGCAAAATCGCCTCGAACACCCCGACACCACCCGGCACATGGCTGAGCACGCCGGCGGCCAGCGCCAGCAGGTAAACCAGCAGGAACGCACCGAAGGGCGGTGTTTCCGGCAGCAGCAGATAGAGCACGGTCGCGGCGGCTGCTACGTCCAGGGCTGTGATGATCAATTGCAGGAACGTCAGGCGACGCCCGGGCAGGCGCAAGGTGCGGCGCCCGACCTTGACCAGCAGGTTGTCCGGGTAAGGCTGTTCCGGCAGCCGCCGACGGTAGATACCGATAGCCAGCACCGAAAACAGTACGAGCACGGCACCTGCCACCACACCCAGCAACGTCTCGGAGAGTCCCAGGGCGGTGGACGCCGCCGGCAGGTCGCTGAGCGTCGCCAGGGCAGCCAGCGGCGGCAGGGCGCAACCCAGCGAGAGGCTGGCGAACAATGTCATGCGGGCGACTTCAGCCGCTCCCAGACCATGACGGGCATAGAGGCGATAGCGCACCGAACCGCCCGACAACATTGAAAGACCGATGGCGTTGCCAATGGCAAAGGCCGTGAAACCACCCAGCGCCAACTCGCGCGGTGCCAGGCTTACCCCGGCATAGCGGCTGGCCGACCATTCGTAGCCGAGCAGAATGATGAAGCCCACCACGGTTGCGCCCAGTGCGCCCAGCAAGGCAGGTTTCGGGACTTCGAGGATCGAATCGTGCAGCGCGTAAAGATCGAGTTCGCTCAACAGGTGGCGACAGGCAATCAGCGCGATCGCGAACAACAGCAGGGTGACCGCCAGGCCAATGGGTTGACGGTATTTGCTCAAACGATCGAGCAGGCGCAGACGCTCAGCCTTGATCGGTTGTGTCGCTGTGACAGTGTCTTGTGAGTCAGACGAGTTGGCGCGCATCAATCACCTCTTGGATTGTGCGCGACAGGATGGGGGTATCCAGCCAAGTTACCAATCCCTGCAGAAAAAAATAATCACAAATATTAACGCCTATCACCGGGCAACGGGGACGGCGCGTCATCAGTCGTGAAGGCTTCAGCCTGCGATAGAGCATAGTCTGAACCCGGCGCATGGGTGCTCCCCAAACGGCTTGCTTCACAGTGACAGGTCATTGTTGCGAAAGGACTTTTTCAACAGATACAAAAAAGGCCACTCTTTCGAGTAGCCTTTTTTGATGTTTGGTTGCGGGAGCCGGATTTGAACCGACGACCTTCGGGTTATGAGCCCGACGAGCTACCAGACTGCTCCATCCCGCGTCTGTGTGGCGGCATTCTATAGAGATACGCCGAGGTGTCAACCGTTAATCCTGAAGCAGGTCAAATAAATGTTGAATCGCGGCAAACGGTCGCAGCGATGGCCTAAGTTTCGGAATCAGAACGATTTCCGGTTTCGGTGTCGTTGAGTGTCCAGGCCTTGTTTCGGTGTTCGATGCTACAAAACGAGCACGCACAAAAAAGGCCACTCTTTCGAGTAGCCTTTTTTGATGTTTGGTTGCGGGAGCCGGATTTGAACCGACGACCTTCGGGTTATGAGCCCGACGAGCTACCAGACTGCTCCATCCCGCGTCTGTGTGGCTCATTCTATAGAGATGCGCTCGGGTGTCAACCTCCAATTCCGATAAAACCTCTTCCTGTTCAATCGGTTAGCGTTCAAAAGGGGAGGTCGACCGGTCTGTGAGGCAGGCAGGACAAGGCCTGCGCGTCTATTGAAAGTAATTTTTCGATTGAAAAAATAAATTCACAATCGACTCTTCCTACGATTGGAAAAGAACATTCAGACTACTGGTGCTATATACAGGTGTCGGTGAGATACTGTTTGTCCGGCACGCCATGACGCCTTTTCTTTGCCATGAACACGGCTTTGCTATGACTCAACGCAAGATCATCCACGTCGATTGTGACTGCTTCTATGCAGCCATCGAAATGCGCGACGACCCACGCCTGGCCGGTAAACCACTGGCGGTAGGTGGGGCGGCGGACCGGCGCGGGGTGATCGCCACCTGCAATTATGAGGCGCGAGCGTACGGGGTGCGTTCGGCGATGTCCTCCGGGCATGCCTTGAAACTGTGCCCGGACCTGACCATCGTCAAGCCACGCATGGACGCCTATAGAGAAGCTTCCAGGGAAATCCACACGATCTTTCGCGATTACACCGAGATCATCGAGCCGCTCTCGCTCGATGAGGCGTACCTCGATGTGTCGGACAGTGCGCATTTCGGTGGTAGCGCAACGCGCATCGCCCAGGACATCCGGCGCCGGGTCTCCAACCAGTTGCATATCACCGTGTCGGCGGGTGTGGCGCCGAACAAGTTTCTGGCCAAGATCGCCAGTGACTGGAAAAAGCCCAATGGCCTGTTCGTCATCACGCCGGACCAGGTCGAGGATTTTGTCAGTGGCTTGCCGGTGAGTAAATTGCACGGGGTCGGAAGAGTCACCGCCGACAAACTCGGCAAGCTGGGGATCACCGATTGCCTGCAATTGCGCGAGTGGGACAAGTTGGCGCTGGTGCGTGAATTCGGCAGCTTTGGCGAGCGACTCTGGAGCCTGGCCCGTGGGATCGATGACCGCGTGGTGCACAACGACAGTCGTCGTCAGTCGATCAGTGTCGAAAACACCTACGACGTCGATCTGCCAGATCTGAAGAGTTGCCTGGATAAATTGCCCGAGCTGCTGGAGACCCTGGCTGGCCGCATGGCGCGAATTGACAGCAGCTATCGTCCGGGCAAGCCATTCGTCAAAGTGAAGTTCCACGACTTCACCCAGACGACATTGGAGCAGGCCGGGGCAGGGCGGGATCTGGGCAGTTATCAGTTGATGCTGACCCAGGCCTTCAATCGCGGCGGTAAACCCGTGCGGTTGTTGGGCGTCGGCGTGCGGCTGGAGGACTTGCGGGGCGGGTTCGAGCAGATGGAGTTGTTTGAGCGGTAAATTCTGAAACACAAAAGATCGCAGCCTGCGGCAGCTCCTACAGAAGAACGCGATCTGTTGTAGGAGCTGCCGCAGGCTGCGATCTTTTTTTGGGGTTTAGTTCAGCCCCGGATTAGCCACCAGTCGCTCGCCATTGCGGGCCAGTGACTTGAGGAATTCGGTCTGCAATTCAGGATCATTGCGCGTCAGTTCGATCAGGCTCTGTTCCAGCTCACTGGCTTCCTCTTCAAGACCCAGCTCCGACAGGCGTTTGACCCGGTGGACCCATTGGCTGACTTCGTCACCTTCGAGGTCGTCATAAATCAACCCGTGGGCCTCATAGAGCTTGCTGCGCAAGTTGCTGCTGATGACCAGGGTGGAATCGTTGTGCACGTTGCCCTGGGCATCCTCAACACGGATCAGCAAGCGGCTCAGATGATTGATGTCATGTTCGGCGAACGGGTTGTCCAACAGATTCAGGCGTAACACGCCGTTTTTGTCGGTGGTCAGCTCGAAGGTTTCCTTGCCGGCCTTGACCTCGACCGGGCGCTCGCTCCAGGGCAGGCTTGAATATTCCGTACGCTTGTCGTGCTGGACTTCATCAATGCCGGCCAGGTTCTGCTGCGCGCGCCCGTGGGACTGCACGTTCATGAACGGGTTGAGCCCGGCGAAACCGTAGCTCAGCCAATCCTTGGTCACGCTGTCCGGCAGATTGCCGAGGGCGAACACATTGACCACGTTGGCACCGACACCCGCCACCACGGCCACCGCGCCCAGCGGGATTTCGTAAATCTCCCGCCAGGGTTGGTACGGCGTATAGCGGTCGTAGTGACGCGTGACTTCGTACTCGGTGACTTCGAAAGTCTTCTGCTCGTGAATTTTCACCCGCCGTTGCGGCAGCTCAAGCACCTTGGGCTCACCGACATCGATCTGCAGGCTGTGATCGAGCAGTTTGCGCTCGACACGTTCCTCTTGCTCGCTGCGTTGTGACATGTGGTTGGCACAGCCGCTGACCAGCAGGGTGCCGCACAAGGCGGCACCACCGAGGCCTAAGGTGTTTCGCTTGAACATGACGCCTCTATGTCTGGTATCAGCGGCGGATGCGGGCCTGAAGGAACGACAGTACGTCGTCGACCGGCAGCGCTTGCGCATCGGCCTCGGTGCGGCTCTTGTATTCCAGGTTGCCTTCGGCCAGGCCGCGGTCGCTGACCACGATCCGGTGTGGAATGCCGATCAGCTCCATGTCCGCGAACTTGATGCCCGGGCTGGTTTTCTTGTCGCGGTCGTCGAGCAGCACTTCGAAGCCGGCAGCGGTGAGTTGCGCGTACAGCTTGTCGGTGGCTTCACGAACCTGTTCGGTTTCGTAGCGCAGCGGCACCAGGGCGATCTGGAAGGGCGCGAGGGTGTCGCTCCAGATGATCCCGTTTTCGTCGTTGTTCTGCTCGATGGCAGCCGCTACCACGCGGGACACGCCGATGCCGTAGCAGCCCATTTCCAGGGTGACCGGCTTGCCGTTTTCGCCCAGCACTTCGCACTTCATCGCTTTGCTGTACTTGTTGCCCAGCTGGAAGATGTGCCCGACTTCGATGCCGCGCTTGATTTCCAGGGTGCCTTTGCCGTCCGGGCTCGGGTCGCCGGCCACAACGTTGCGCAGGTCGGCAACGGTCGGAACAGGCAAGTCGCGCTCCCAGTTCACGCCGAAGTAGTGTTTGTCGTCGATGTTGGCGCCGATGCCGAAGTCGCTCATCAGTTCGACCGAACGGTCGATGATGATCGGCAGCGGCAGGTTCAACGGACCCAGGGAACCGGCACCGGCGCCAATGGCGTCGCGCAGTTCGCTTTCCGAAGCCATGACCAGCGGGCTGGCAACGCCTGGCTGGTTGGCCGCCTTGATTTCGTTCAGCTCATGGTCGCCACGGATGATCAGGGCAATCAGCTTGCCTTTCTCTTCGGCGTGCACCACGAGGGTCTTGATGGTTTTCTCGATCGGCAGGTTGAAGCCTTCGACCAGTTGCGCAATGGTCTTGGCATTCGGCGTGTCGACCAGGCGCAGTTCTTCGCTCGGAGCGGCGCGCGAGGATTCCCGTGGCACAGCCTCGGCTTTCTCGATGTTCGCCGCGTAGTCGGAACCGTTACTGAAGACGATGTCGTCTTCGCCCGATTCGGCCAGAACGTGGAACTCGTGGGAGCCGGCGCCGCCGATGGAGCCGTTGTCGGCTTCAACAGGGCGGAATCTCAGGCCCAGACGGGTGAACACGTTGCAGTAAGCCTGGTGCATGCGGTCGTAGGTGACCTGCAGCGAAGGCTGGTCGGCGTGGAAGGAGTAGGCGTCCTTCATGATGAATTCGCGGCCACGCATCAAGCCGAAGCGTGGGCGGGTTTCGTCACGGAATTTGGTCTGGATCTGGTACAGGTTGATCGGCAGCTGCTTGTAGCTGCTCAATTCGTTGCGCATCAGATCGGTGATGACTTCTTCGTGGGTGGGACCTGCGCAGAAGTCGCGACCGTGGCGATCCTTGAAGCGCAGCAATTCAGGGCCGTACTCTTCCCAGCGCCCGGATTCCTGCCACAGCTCAGCCGGTTGCGTGCTCGGCATCAACACTTCGAGAGAGCCGGCGGCGTTCATTTCTTCACGAACGACAGCTTCGACCTTGCGCATTACCCGCAAGCCCATCGGCAGCCAGGTATACAGGCCCGAGGCGAGTTTGCGGATCATGCCGGCGCGCAGCATCAGCTGGTGGCTGATCACGACCGCGTCGGAAGGCGTTTCTTTTTGTGTGGCGAGCAAAAATTGACTGGTGCGCATGGTTGGCCGTTATCGATTGCTGATGACGAGAAGTGACGGAGCATTGTACGGGCGAGATCCGCTGGCGTACAGGCGCGCGGTCAGTGGTGTGGCAGGAGGGCACGATTCACTCGGCCCTCCGCGATTGTTCCTGAGTAAAGATCCTACGATTCTTCGGTGACCGGGGTCTGCACCGGTTCCGGTGTCGGTGTCGGACCTGCGCGGCGGTTCTCCTGGAACCAGTGCAAGGCGATCAACAGCAGGGTCGGGACGCCCAGCAGGGCGGTGATCAGAAAGAAATTGTGGTAACCGAATTTTTCCACCATGACCCCGGAATAGCCACCGATCAGGCGCGGCAGCAACAGCATGATCGAGCTGAGCAGGGCGTATTGGGTGGCGGAGAACTTGAGGTTGGTCAGGCTCGACAGGTAGGCGACGAACGCCGAGGTGGCCAGGCCTGAACTGAAGTTGTCCAGGGAGATGGTCAGCACCAGCATGTTCAGGTTGGGGCCCATATCGGCGAGTATCAGGAACAGGATGTTGGTCGCCGCGGATGCGACGCCGCCGATAAACAGGATCGGCAAGATGCCGAAACGCACGATCAGCAGGCCGCCCATGCCGGCACCCACCAGGGTCATGATCAGGCCGAAGATTTTGCTGACGCTGGCGATCTGGTCCTTGGTGAAGCCCTGGTCGATGTAGAACACGTTGGCCATCACGCCCATGACCGTATCGGACATCCGATAGGTGGCGATCAGGCCGAGTAGTAGCAACGCTTGCCAGCGGTATCGCAGGATGAAGTCGTTGATCGGAGTCAGCACGGGTGCCAGGCCGCGACGGCCCATGGCCGAGAGGCACAGGGCGGTGAGCGTGATATAGAGGATGGCCCGCAGGAACGCGCGGTCTTCGAGCAGCAGGTCGAGCACGCTCACGCCTTCGAACAGTACGCTGGCGAAGTCGGTGTAGTAGAGCTGGGTGAACATGGCCGGCACGGACACCAGCAAAATGATCAGCACGAACACCGAGGCCAGTTGATGCACGAAGCTGTAGCGACCGGCCTGCAGTTGCGTGCGCAACGGCACGGGTGGTTCGCGCATGAACGTGGAAGTCAGCAGTGCCGGGACCATCAGCACCCCGAACAGAATGTAAGTGCCGGCCCAGGCCGAATGCTTGTAGTTGAAGCCGGTGGAGCCAAAGCCTTCGGCGAAGTACAGCGCGCCTGCAGTCGCCAGCAGCGCGGCGACCCGGTAGCCGGACATGTAGCTGGCGGCCAGGGCGGCCTGACGATTGTCTTCGGCGATTTCCAGGCGATAGGCGTCTACCGCAATATCCTGCGTCGCTGATGCGAAAGCGACGACCACGGCAATGGCGATCAGCCAGGACAAATGCTTTTGCGGATCGCAGAAACCCATCCCGATCAGGCCAAGGATGACCAGTGCCTGGGACAGCACGAGCCAGGATCGTCGTCGACCGAGTTTGCCAAGCAATGGCAGTCGCCATTGGTCGAGCAACGGTGACCAGACCCATTTGAAGGCATATGCCAGGCCAATCAGGCTTGCATAGCCAATGGTTTCACGCGCCACGCCAGCCTCACGCAGCCAGACTGAAAGCGTTGAAAACACCAGCATGTAGGGCAGGCCGGCGGCGAAACCAAGCAGCAACAGCACGAGTGTCGAAGGGCTGGCATAAGCGGCGAGCGCGGCGCGCCAGGTTTTACGGGGCATGGGCTGGAGTCTGCCTCAAGAAATACGGAAACAAAGCGCGCACTCTAACCGCTGTGCTCTACCGGACGCCAGCCATGGCGCTGAATATCAACACGATTATTCAGGACACTGATGCCCTCCATGCGTAATCGTACGCGCTGCTCCTCGCCCGAAGGGCTGCCCGCCGGCAGGCTGATACGCCCGTTTGCACCCAGAACGCGATGCCAGGGTAATTTGCTGTCGCTCGGCAATTGGCTGAGGGTGCGGCCGACCCAGCGGGCGGCGCGACCCAGTCCTGCAAGCTCGGCCAATTGACCGTAGCTGACGACTTTGCCCTCGGGAACTTGCGCCAGTGTCAGATACAGCGCCGTGCGTCGGATTTGCGCCGCACTCTCGGGTTCATCGGTTGGATCGGTCACGTCCGTCATTCCTGAAGAAGTCTGCTTTACCATCTATAGAGTAAATCCTGTACAGGCGGTTGAGAAATGAACTCAACAGAAATAGTCGGGTCAGTCCTTGTCAGGACATTATTCCTACGGATAATGCCGACTTTTCTCGCAAGCCCGAGCCCGTATTTTGCTTATGTTGTCCAGATCCCTGCTGTACCTCGCTGTCCTCAGTGCTTCTACTCCCTTGTTAGCCGATACCGTGTGGTTGAAGAACGGTGACAAGCTGAGCGGCAAGATCACGCTGTTCGATGGCGGCAAGCTGCTGATCCAGACCGAGTACGCCGGTGCGGTGACGATCGACTGGAAACAGGTCAAGACTCTGGACAGCGATCAGCAATTGCTGGTCAAGCAGGATGCCTACAGTGGCGAGAAAGCCAAGTCGCTGAAAGCGGCGGACGCCGGTAAGGTCACGCTGGCCAATGGCGACGCACCGAGGACGGTCGAACTGGCGAGCATTCAGCAGATTCTCAAGCCAAAACCGGTGGTCGAGGATCTGGTGTGGAAAGGCAACGTCGATATCGCGCTGGATTATCAGCGGGCGGAAAACGACACCGATGACTACGACATCGATTTCAAGACCAGTGCGCGCCACGGTCGCTGGCGGCACACCGCCGAGGGTGAATACAACCGCGAGTTCCAGGATGACGTGGTGACCACCGACAACTGGCGGGCCGAGTACTCCATTGACCGATTCCTGACCGAGCAATGGTTCTGGCAGGGGCGTCTGGAGTACAAGCGCGACAAGGTCGAACACCTATCCCGTCAGCGCACCGTCGGTACCGGTCCCGGCTATCAGTTCTGGGATAACGAGCTCGGGGCGTTCTCCCTGGGCTCGCTGGTCAACCGCACGGACTATGAGTTCTCCGATGGCAGCAAGGACAATTTCTACGCACTGGCCATGACGTGGGATTACAACCGCTACCTGATCGGCAAGCATGTCGAGTTCTTCACCAGTGGTGAGGTCGGCAAGCCGCTGTCGGGTGTGGCCGACTACGCACTCGATGCCGAGATGGGGTTACGCTACAAGGTGACTGACTGGGCTTCGCTGAACCTGAAGGCGGAGCGGGACATCATCAGCGGCACCGATGATGCGGATCTGGACAAGACACGCTACACCGCAGGATTTGGCGTGACTTGGTAATACGCTAAAAGATCGCAGCCTGCGGCAGCTCCTACAGGGGGGTTATGTTCACCCTGTAGGAGCTGCCGCAGGCTGCGATCTTTTTTACCTGTGAAAAACACACAGGCACAAAAAAGCCCCGCTGTTGAGGGCGGGGCTTTTTTACTAAAGCAAGTACAAGTTAGATAACTTGAACTTCTTCAGCTTGCATGCCTTTCTGACCGCGGGTAGCGATGAAAGAAACCTGTTGGCCTTCTTTCAGGCTTTTGAAGCCGTCGGATTGGATAGCTTTGAAGTGAACGAACAGGTCGTCACCGGATTGTGGAGTGATGAAGCCGAAGCCTTTTTCATCGTTGAACCACTTAACGGTACCGGTTTGGCGATTAGACATGGTGTAACTCCTTGAACAAAGATAACTGCGACTCAGGAAGAACCCTGGCCGAGACTGAGTGCAAAGAGCAGGAAAAATTCTTGTAGATGGTTGGATCGAAATTCAACATATCGTGTAGAGATTCTCAGTGACACAAGCAGCACAGTGGCGCCACCTTAACCCTTTTTCCGGGACGTGCCAATGCTTCTTGCGAAGGTTTCTCTGATTTAAGGATCGGCGGTGCGACGGTTCGTCGCCAGCACAGGTAATTCCTGCCTGTTCGGCGAGAATTGCACCGCGGACTTTGAACCCGGCGGCGCGCCCGGTAAGATGCCGGACAGAATTTTTCGACCTCGCTATTCAGGACACCCGCCATGAGCATCAAATCGGACAAGTGGATTCGCCGCATGGCGCAGGAACACGGCATGATCGAGCCTTTCGTCGAGCGCCAGATGCGCGGCAGCGACGATAGCCGTGTGATCTCCTATGGCGTGTCGAGCTACGGCTACGATGTGCGTTGCACCAGTCATTTCAAGGTGTTCACCAACATCAATTCGGCCATCGTCGATCCGAAAAACTTCGATGCCGGCAGCTTCGTCGACATCCACAGCGACGTGTGCATCATTCCGCCTAATTCCTTCGCCCTGGCCAGCACCGTCGAATACTTCCGCATTCCGCGTAATGTCTTGACCATTTGCCTGGGTAAAAGCACCTACGCGCGCTGCGGCATCATCGTCAACGTCACGCCGCTCGAGCCTGAGTGGGAAGGTCACGTGACCCTTGAGTTCTCCAATACCACCAATTTGCCGGCGAAAATCTACGCGAACGAAGGCGTGGCGCAGATGCTGTTCCTCGAATCTGACGAAGAATGTGAAGTGTCCTACAAGGACCGTGGCGGCAAGTACCAGGGGCAGCGTGGCGTGACCCTGCCTCGCACCTGAGTCAACCGTCCGACAAGTGCCGGGAATTCCTGAGCGGGCGTACACTCTATGGGGTGTACTGTTCCGATCCGCGCAAGGCGGGTCGGGTCATCGCCCAGGAGTGCCGAATGAAGATCGATCCGCGAATCAGTGCTGAACTGGCAAGGCTGGAACCCAATCAGGTTGGCGTTCTGGCCTGGTCCTTGTTGGCACATCCGCCCGTCAGCATGGCAGGGGGTATCCCCGGCCAGCCTGATCCTGATACCCCGAACGAACAGCCTAACGAACCGGGCGAGCCTACGCTGCCGGATGAGCCGCCGCCTGCGCCTATGGTCTGACAGTTCAGACACTACAGATCAAAAAATGTGGGAGCGACGGTGCGGCGATCCGACCTGCTCGCGAAATCGGTGTGTCAGACAACACAAATGTTGAATGTCAGACCGCATTCGCGAGCAGGCTCGCTCCCACAGTTTTTTTGTCAGGCGTTACTTCAGGTTGCCGCTGAGGAACTGCTTCAACCGCTCGCTTTTCGGATTGCCCAGCACGTCGTCTGGCGCGCCTTCTTCCTCAACCAGGCCCTGGTGCAGAAACAGCACCTGGCTCGACACTTTGCGGGCGAAGCTCATTTCGTGGGTCACCATGATCATGGTCCGGCCTTCCTCGGCCAGGCCCTGGATCACCTTCAGCACTTCACCCACCAGTTCCGGGTCCAGCGCCGAGGTCGGTTCGTCGAACAGCATGACTTCCGGCTCCATGGCCAGTGCGCGGGCAATCGCTACCCGTTGTTGCTGACCGCCGGACAGGAAGGCCGGGTATTGGTCCGCCACACGGGAGGCCAGCCCCACCTTGTCGAGGTAGCGCCGGGCGCGGTCCTCGGCTTCTTTCCGGTCACACCCCAGCACCCGACGCGGGGCCATGGTGATGTTTTCCAGCACCGTCATGTGGCTCCACAGGTTGAAGTGCTGGAACACCATGGCCAGGCGGGTGCGAATGCGCTGCAGTTCATTGGCATCGGCCACGTGTATGCCGTGACGGTCCTTGATCATGCGGATGTTCTGCCCGTCGAGGCTCATGGCGCCGTCGTTGGGTTGTTCCAGGAAGTTGATGCAACGCAGAAAGGTGCTTTTGCCCGAGCCGCTGGCGCCGATCAGGCTGATGACGTCGCCGGTCCTGGCCTTGAGTGAAACACCTTTGAGGACTTCATGATCGCCATAACTCTTATGCAGGCCTTCGATGGTCAATTTGTACATGGGGCGTGCATCCTCAAGGCGAAAGTAGATAGCCGCTGCGATAGGCTTCGGTGCCTGCGACGTGGGCAATCACCATGCCGGCAGTGGCCATGCGGCGCAGCGAGCGGGCGTACATCAACCCGGCTGTGGCGCAATGAACGGGAGTGACCAGATCGTTGACGGGATCAATGATCTCGGCGATCAGTTGCCCGGCCTCAAGGTATTCCCCCGGCAATGCGGTGAACACCAGCAGCCCGCCCACCGGTGTGGCCACCGGCTCTACACCGGCCAGCGGTGTCGCCGGATAGGGCAGGTCGGGCAGGGGCGCGGGTTCGCCGGCGATCGCGCCGAAATGGATCAGATAGTCGATCAACGCCTGACAGTCGAGGCTCGCCAGCGGGTGATTGACATCGCCCTGGCCGCGCAATTCGACGGTCACCGAAAAACTGCCTGGTGGAATGTCGAAGTGTTCGCCGAAGCGTTCCTTCAACTGCCACCAGAGCAGGGTGAAGCATTCGTCGAACGACTGGCCCCCGGAATCGGTCGCCAACAGGCTGGCCTCGGCACCGATGTAGCGGGCCAGTGGCTCGACCTGTGGCCAAGCCTCCGGCGTGGTGTACAGGTGTGCGACCGCTTCGAAATCACAATGCAGGTCGAGCACCATGTCGGCATCGCAGGCCAGCCGTTGCAGGGTCAGGCGCTGGGATTGCAGCTGGGTGCTGGCGGTTTGCCGGGCCAGCGCATTGCGCAGGCTGTTACGAATCAATTCGAGGTTGTGCTGCGGGTCGTTGCCGAGTTGGCCTTCGATCTCGTTGCCGACTTCTTCACTCAGGTCGACGAACCAGCGATTGAAGTTCTGCCCGGTTTCCAGCTCGAAGCGGCCCAGCGGCACGTCCATCAGTACTTGTTCCAGGCCAATCGGGTTGGCGACCGGGACCAGGACGATTTCGCTGCGCAAACGGCCAGCGGCTTCCAGCTCCGCCAGGCGTTGCTTGAGGTGCCAGGCCACCAGCATGCCGGGCATTTCGTCGGCGTGCAGGGAGGCCTGGATGTAGATCTTGCCGTTGGCGGGTTGTGGGCCGAAGTGAAAACTGTGGATCTGTCGTGCAGTCCCCGGTAGCGGGGCCAGCAGGTCATGAGTCTGGTGGCGCATGGATTTTTGTTTCCTGAAAACGGAGTCCTAGTGGGTCGGCCCGAGGAAGGCCAGCCATCGGCGTTCGGCAAGGCGGAACAGGCCGACCAGCGCAAAAGTGACGGTCAGGTAGATCAGCGCGGCGATACCGAACGACTGGAAGGTCAGGAAGGTCGCCGAGTTGGCGTCCCGCGCGACTTTCAGGATGTCCGGGATAGTCGCGGTGAAGGCCACGGTGGTCGAATGCAGCATCAGGATCACTTCGTTGCTGTAATACGGCAACGAACGACGCAGGGCCGACGGCATGATCACGTAGGCGTACAGCTTCCAGCCGGTCAGTCCGTAAGCCTTGGCCGCTTCCACTTCACCGTGGGCCATGCTGCGGATTGCCCCGGCGAAAATCTCGGTGGTGTAGGCGCAGGTGTTCAGGGCAAAGGCCAGGATGGTGCAGTTCATCGCATCGCGGAAGAAGCTGTCGAGCAGCGGTTGTGCGCGCACGGCGGCCAGGCTGTAGATCCCGGTGTAGCAGATCAGAAGCTGGATATACAGCGGCGTGCCACGGAACAGGTAGGTGTAGAACTGCACCGGCCAGCGAATGTAGAGGCGCGGTGAAACCCGGGCGATAGACAGCGGAATCGAGACGATGAAACCGAAGAATATCGATGCGCTGAGCAACCACATGGTCATGGCCAGACCGGTGATGTTGTTGCCGTCGCTGTAAAGGAAGGGTTTCCAGTATTCCTGCAGGAGTTCGATCATCGTACGGCCTCCCGGGTACCGGCGGAGTAACGACGTTCGAGCCAGCGCAGAATGAAGTTGGACGCGCTGGTGATCACCAGATAGATCAGCGCGGCAAGTACCAGGAAGTAAAACAGCTGATAGCTGCTTTTGCCGGCGTCCTGGGCAGCCTTGACCAGATCGGCCAGGCCGATGATCGACACCAGGGCGGTGGCCTTGAGCATTACCATCCAGTTGTTACCGATACCTGGCAGGGCATAACGCATCATCTGTGGGAACACCACGATCCAGAAACGCTGGCCGCGTTTGAGGCCATAAGCAGTAGCCGCTTCGACCTGGCCCCGCGGAACCGCGAGAATCGCGCCACGGAAGGTTTCGGTGAAATACGCACCGTAGATGAAGCCCAGGGTAATGACCCCGGCGCTGAACGGGTTGATTTCGATGTATTCCCATTCCATGAAATCGGTAAACGAGGTCAGCCAGGTTTGCAGGCTGTAGAAAATCAGCAGCATCAGGACCAGGTCCGGAACGCCGCGAATAAGTGTGGTGTAAAGCTGGGCAGGCACGCGCATCAGTTTGACTTTTGACAACTTGGCACTGGCGCCAAGCAGCCCGAGCAACACGGCTACCAACAGCGATAACGCCGACAATTTGATCGTCATCCAGGTGCCTTGCATCAGCAGCGGACCGAAGCCCTTGAGGCTGAAGGCAGAGAGCCCCAGATTTTCCAGTAGGTTTTCAAACATAAATCAGCAGCCTGATCGGATGAAAAAAGCGCCCATCCAGAGATGGGCGCCGGGCATTATTTGCCGCTGTACAGATTCAGATCGCCAAAGTGTTTCTTCTGAATGGTGGCGTAGGTGCCATCATCGTGTAACGCTTTGATACCTTTATCCAAAAGTGCTTTCAGCTCGGTGTTACCTTTCTTAATACCGACCGCTGTTTTGGCCGGCAGCAGTTCATTGTCGACCGGCTTGCTGACTTCGTAGTCGGCACCCTGTGGCGACTTCAGGAAGCCCAGTTCGGCTTGCAGCATGTCCTGGATCCCTGCATCGAGACGACCGGAAGTCAAGTCAGCGTAGACCTGATCCTGGTTGGCGTAGGCCTGGGTTTTTACGCCGGCCTTGTCCAGAATGGCTTTGGCATAGGCTTCCTGAATGGTGCCTTGTTCGTAGCCGACGGTTTTGCCCTTGAGGGACGCGACGTCTGCGGTCACGCCGGAACCTTTCTTGGACACGTAAGCGGTTGGGCCGGAAAACAGCTCGCTGGAGAAGTCGATGACTTTTTCACGGGCCGGGGTTACGGTCATCGACGAGATCACACCGTCGAATTTATTGGCTTTGAGACCGGGAATCATGCCATCGAAGTCACTTTCGACCCACTTGCACTTGACCTTCAGTTCGGCGCAGATCGCGTTCCCCAGATCGATGTCGAAGCCTACCAGGCTGCCGTCGGCCGCTTTTGACTCGAACGGTGCGTAAGAAGGGTCAACGCCGAAACGCAGTTCTTTGTACTCCTTCGCCATGGCGGAGCCAGCGGCCATGCACAACGCCAGTGCAGAAAGGGTCAGCAATGCTTTTTTCATTATTCAATCCCTAAAACCAATATGAGCGCTTGTGGCGCAGAATTATTGTTACTGGAAAGCGTAAGACCTGTTGAAAGTAGCAATTTCCGAACCAGAGTGCCGAACAAGCGTTTTAAAAGGTGTCTGGAAATAGCCGGAGACAGATTTATGCACGAAAACGGGCGCAGGGAAATGGCCGCACCCGTTCGACTCAAAAAGAAAAAATCTTGAGGATAAAAAGAAGGCTCAGCCGAGCAGATTTTGCAGGGTCGTCAAACTGTCGGCTTCGTCGACCGACTTGTCCTTGCGCCAGCGCAAGATGCGCGGAAAACGCACGGCAATGCCACTTTCGTGACGGTGGGAGAGGGCGATCCCCTCGAAACCCAATTCAAACACCAGGCTCGGCTGGACGCTGCTCACTGGGCCGATTTTTTCCACCGTGGTCTTGCGCACGATGCTGTCGACCTGGCGGATTTCGTCATCGCTCAACCCTGAATGCGCTTTGGCGAACGGCACCAGGGAACGTTCGCTGGCGTCTGGCGGGCCGTCCCACACGGCGAACGTGTAATCGCTGTAGAGGCTGGCCCGGCGTCCTTGCCCCCGTTGCGCGTGGATCAGCACGGCGTCAACGCTGAAAGGGTCGACTTTCCATTTCCACCACGCACCCACGCCCTTGGTCCGGCCGACGCCGTACAGGGCATCGCGTGGCTTGAGCATCAGGCCTTCGACACCGAGGGCGCGGGATGTCTCGCGCTGGCGGGCGAGGTCGAGCCACGTGTCGCCGGTCACCAATGGCGAGAGGCGCAACCGCGGATTGGCACAGTCACTGGTCACCCGTTCCAGTTGCGCGCGTCGCTCGGCCTGACGCCGGTTGCGCCAGTCTTCACCCTGCCATTCGAGCAAATCGAAGGCGATTAACACGACTGGCACTTCTTCGAGGATTTTCCGGTCCAGGGTTTTGCGAACGATGCGTTGTTGCAGGAGGGCGAAAGGTTGCGCCGCGGGTTGAAACACCTTGTCGATGGCGGTTGCTGCAGATTTCCAGGCGACGATCTCGCCGTCGATCACCGTTCCGTCGGGAAGGCTCAGAAATAAGCTGTCCAGTTCAGGGAAGCGTTCGGTCACCAGCCCTTCACCCCGCGACCAGATCCACAGTCGCCCTTCGCGCTTGATCACCTGGGCGCGGATACCATCCCATTTCCATTCCGCTTGCCAGTGCTGGGCAGGGCCGAGCAGGGCTTCGAATTGCTCCACGGGTGGCGACAAGACGTGGGCGAGGAAAAACGGGTAGGGCTGGCCACCACGCTGGGCGCGTTCATCCCGGGATTCGGCGGCGATCAATTTTAAGTAGCGGGTGGCACTGGGGCGATGGGTCTGGTCGGTGTAACCCACCATGCGCTGGGCCACACGTTTGCAGTCCAGGTGAGCCATGGCTGCCAGGGCACGGGTCACCAATAACCTGGACACCACGACGCGCAAGCTGCCGGTGATCAGTTTGATGCAGACCATCAGGCTCGGACCGTCCAGTTGCGTCCACAGCGCCGGTAATCGTCGAGCGAGGGACTGCTCTGTTTCGCCGCGCAGTGGCAGCAATTTGTCCTCGATCCACGCGGCCAGCCCGTCGGTCGAATGATGCGACGCTTGCGGTACAACCAGCGAAATGGTTTCCGCGAGATCACCGACTGCCTGGTAACTCTCTTCGAACAGCCATTGCGGCAAACCGGAAAACGCCACGGCCAATTCGCGCAGGACCCGTACCGGCACCAATTGCCGGGGGCGTCCCCCTGACAGAAAGTACAACGCCCAGGCAGCATCTTCCGGCCTGGCCTGGGCGAAGTAGTTTTGCAATGCCGCCAGTCTGGCGTTGTTCGAGGTGCACGTGTCCAGTTCGGTATACAGTTCGGCGAACGCCTTCATGGCAGCATCTCGGCAGGCTCGGCTTCGGCGATGACCACATCCTCTTCGTGATCACCGTATTGGGTATTGAACGCCATGGCCTCGAGCCCCTGCTCGCGCAGATGGCGTACCAGTGCGCCGGCCGATCCATCGGTCACCATGATCCGCTCAGCGCCAGTCTGTTCGATGGCCCAGAGCAGGCCGGGCCAGTCGGCGTGGTCGGACAGCACGAAGCCACGGTCCACACCGCGCTGCCGACGCATGCCACGCAAGCGCATCCAGCCACTGGCGAAGCCATCGCTGTAATCGCCGAAGCGACGCATCCAGCTGCTGTTCGCCGTTGAAGGGGGGGCGAGCACCAGCGCCTTGCGCATCAGCGGGTCGCTCTTTTTTACGTCGGCGGCATGAGTCGTGGGCGGCAGATAAACCCCCGCTTCGCGGTAGATCTCGTTGATGGATTCGACGGCGCCATGCACCAGAATGGGACCGAGTCGTGCGTCGATGCCATGGAGAATGCGCTGGGCCTTGCCGAGGGAATAACAGAACAGCACGCTGGCTTTTTCGACAGCCGCATTGGCCTGCCACCATTGATCGATCTCGGCAAACACCTGTGCCTGGGGTTGCCAGCGGTAGATCGGCAGGCCAAAGGTCGACCCGGTGATGAAGGTGTCGCAGCGTACCGGTTCAAACGGCGCGCAAGTGCCGTCGGGCTCGATCTTGTAGTCCCCGGATGCGACCCAGACTTGTGCGCCGTATTCCAGGCGTACTTGCGCCGAGCCGAGCACATGGCCGGCGGGATGAAAACTGAGGCGCACGCCTCGATGCAGCAGGCGCTCGCCATAGCGCAGGGTCTGCAGGTTGATGTTCTGGCCCAGTCGCGTGCGCAGGATGGCCTCGCCGGGCGCTGCCGCCAGGTAATGCTGATTGCCGGCGCGGGCATGATCGTCGTGGGCGTGGGTGATCACGGCGCGTTCGACCGGCCGCCACGGGTCGATGTAGAAGTCGCCGGCGGGGCAGTACAAACCTTCGGGGCGCGAGATAACAAGGTCCATTTCGTTACCGGAGTGGAGGGGCTTGTCAGCTATGAGGTTGGCGTGTGGCGAGAAGTTCTATTTGTTTTTGGGGGGATTAATAACATCCCCTGTGGGAGAATCTATGGTTGAGGGAAAGCCCTCAACCATAGATTCTCCCACAGATAGGGGGCGTGGTTATTTGCCGGGCGTCAGCGTCAACCGTGCCTTGCCATAGGCGTTGTCGAAGTTCTGCGGCTGCATCGGCAGGCTCATGTACTGGCCCTTGAGCCACGGTTCGATGCCGTTGAGGTAGTTAGGGCTGACCGGGTTGCCGGATTGGCCGGTGCCGTTTTGCGCCATCAGCGGTTCGGACTGGCCGAAGTCGACGATAAACCGCATGGCTGGCGCCAGTGTAGTGTTGAAGTCCTGGCCCCAGGCGAAGGCGGCGGTGTTGAGCGTAGTGTGATCGCCACCGGCCGGCAGCGGTCCGCGTACGGTCTGGCCGCTGCTGTTCTTCCATTCATAGCGGTGCAGTTTGCCCCACTGCCAGGCTTTGTGATCACTGCCCAATTGGCTGTCGCCTGCGCTGATCGCCGCGGCGAGGCTGCGAGCGAGGATCACCGGTTTGTCTTCTTTCTGCGCGGTGCGCACGTCATCCCAGAACGGGCTGTCTTCACGCCCGAGCAAGTGATCGGCCTGGGCCGCGTAGGAAAGCTTGCCGTTGGCGACAAAGGCCTTCCATGCCGGGCTGCTTTCCGGGCCCAGTTCATCGAGGAAGATCTGCCGGGTGCTTTCCTGCAGGAACAGTTCGTAGATTGCCGCATCGGTGGAGGTCGGGCCGAGCTTGCCGTCGAACGCCATCAGGCGGCTGTAGGCCTCGTGTGCCTTGGCACGATCTGCCGCCGGCAAGGCGTCCATGGCTTGTTTGAGCGGCTGGGTCATGCCCGGCGCTTCAAACATTTTCTTCAGCTTGGCAGCGAAGGTAGTGGTCTGGTCGTATTGCATGGCGATCAGGCTGCGGCTGTCGTGTTTGCCTGCGCCGGCCAGTTCGGCCAGGCGCTCGCCGCGCTCCGGAGCGGCCCAGGAATTTGACAGCTGCATGCCGTAGCCATGGGGAATGACCCGCTGGTTGGCGGTGCCGAGCCAGCCCTGGGCAGGGTCCTGATCGTACGGGTGCAGCATCGGGTCGGCGTAACCGTCCCAATCGTATCGACCTTCCCAGCCCGGCGAGGGCAACAGGCCTTCGCCTTCGCGGCGGTTCGGGTAACGACCGGTGACTTGCCAGCCGATGTGGCTTGCGTCGGCAAACACCAGGTTCAGCGCGATGGCGCGGATTTCTCGGCTGGCATCCGAGGCTTTCTCGACGCTCTGGGCGCGGGACAGGTCAAAGAACGCGTCCAGGGTCTTGTCATCGGTGAAGTTCGGTGCCTGCAAGGCCAGGCCGAAACCATTGGCCAGCGTGGTGCCCTGGGCGCTATTGAGCAGCGGGCCATGGCGGGTTTCGTACACCGCTTCGCGAATCGACCGCTGGCCTTTGACGAAATAGGTTTCATTGCGCACGATCGCCGGCTGCCACTTCCCGGCGTTTTCGTAGGTGAGCCCGTTGCCCTGGCGTTTGATCTTCTCCAGGAACAGGTCCTGGTTGTCACCCGTCACGGACGTCACGCTCCACGCTACCTTGCCGTTGAAACCACCGAGCACCATTGGCAGACCGGCGATGGTCACGCCGGATGCCTGATATTTCGGCGCGCGAATCTGCACGTAACTGAACAGCGAAGGCACGCCCAGCGGGCCGTGACTGTCACTGGCCAGCAGGCTCTTGCCGCTGCGGCTGCGTTGCGGGGCGATGGCCCAGTTGTTCGACGAGGTGGCGCCGAGCAGGTTCAGGTCCGACAGTTGCCCGGTGGCCTTGCCGAGTTCGGCCAGCCCCGGCACTTGCCCGTTGAGTTTGATGCCTTGCAGTTTTTCGCTTTCGCCGACCGGCAGTTTTTCGTCGGGAGCTGACGGCGTCAGCCACGCCAGTTTGTCGGTGGTGACGGTCTGGGCCAGTACCAGTGTGGAAATTTCTTCCGGCAGGTTGGTCGACTGGCTGAAGTTCAACAGGCAGAAAATCAGCGCCGAATCTTCCGGTTGCCAGTATTCAGGCTGGTACCCGGAGGCCGCGAGGTCCGCCGGCAGTTTGTCGCGGTAGCGGAAAAGGTAGGCGTTGACGCCGCGCGCATAGACCTCGAAGAAGCGCTTGAGACGCGGCGAAGAGGCCTTGTACAACTCGCCAGCACTTTTCTTCAGGTTGACCGCCCGCATGTAACGGTCGGCATCCAGCAGGTCGGCGCCGTGCATCTCGGCCAAACGGCCCTGGGCCAGCAGGCGCAGGGTGACCATCTGCGTGATGCGGTCGCTGGCATGCACGTAGCCGAGGGTGAAGAGCGCGTCGTGGAAGCTGTTGCTTTCGATCAGCGGCATGCCCATGGCATTGCGGCGCACCGAAACGTTCTGCGCCAGGCCCTTGAGCGGTTGCACGCCGGAGGTCGGCGGGAGGGTGTCCTGGGCGTTGAAGTTCTGACAACCGGTCAGGCTCAAGGCACCGGCCACTGCTGCGGCAACGCCGAACCGGGGTAGAAAATGAGTAAGGGCTGGCGAGGCCATGGCAAAGCTCCTGCGGGGGTGGTGGCGCAATAAAGGCGCTACGTTAGTGAGCAGGTGATGGCCGCGCAAGCGGGGTAAGAGGTTATTTCAGGATTTGTCAAAGATCGCAGCCTTCGGCAGCTCCTGTAGAGATACGCCGATCTCGCGCAGGAGCTGCCGAAGGCTGCGATCTTTTGACACTCAACAGTGGCTTGCCAGCCGTAACTGGTGGTATTGAAGTGCGACACGCTCGACAATCCTGGAGAAAAGCCGGCATGGAGCTCAAGACAAACGCGGCACTGATCATCATTGATCAACAAAAAGGCATCCTGCATCCCAGACTCGGCCGCCGGAATAATCCTCAGGCTGAAGCGCGCATGCTGGAATTGCTCGACCATTGGCGGCGCACGGTTCGGCCGGTGATCCATGTGCAGCACCTGTCCCGCTCGGAGGACTCAGTGTTCTGGCCGCAGCAGTCGGGGGTGGAGTTTCAGGAGCGGTTTCAGCCCATGGCCGGTGAACGCTTGATCCAGAAACAGGTGCCTGATGCGTTTTGTTCGACGGGGCTGGAGACTGAGTTGCGCGAGGCGGGGATCGGGCAATTGATCATCGTGGGTGTCGCGACCCACAACTCGGTGGAATCCACGGCGCGTAGCGCAGGCAACCTGGGTTTTGATACCTGGGTGGCCGAGGATGCGTGCTTTACCTTCGACAAGGCTGACTTTTTCGGCCATGTCCATAGCGCCGAAGAGGTGCATGCGATGTCGCTGGGGAATTTGCAGGGGGAGTATGCGACGGTGGTCAGCACCGCATGTGTATTAAAGGCGGACTGAAAAACCTGTAGGAGCAGCCGGTCGACGCTCGATTGCTCGCGATGGTGTGTCAGCTACACAGATGTCGACTGACAGTCCATCGCGTGCAAGGGAACTGCATCCACAGCACAGGTCTGCTCGCGAAGGCGATTCAACAGGCGAAGCAAGCCTTCGCCCGAAGCATCAAGCGCCGTGGCACTTCTTGAATTTCTTGCCGTTGCCGCATGGGCACGGATCGTTGCGGCCGACGTCTTTCAGGGCATTGCGCGCCGGTTCCTGGTGAGCGTGGCCGCAGTTCGGACCGTGGACATGGCCGTGGTCGTGATCATGGTGGTGATGGTCATGATCATGATCGTGGTTGCAGTCAGGGCCGTGGACGTGGGGTTGCTGGGTCATCGGTGTTGCTCCGGAATTAAATCGGCGGCGATTATCACGCCATTGCGCGCCAGGTGCACGTAGTGGGCGATGAATATACCGGTTTCCAGTTCACCATCCAGACGATAGGGAATGGGTTGATCGGATTTTTTCAGCAGTTTGGCCAGATCACGGACCTTGGACCACAGGTTGGTGCGGATTGGCACCTTGAAGTAAGCGCTGTGCCTGGGGCCGATGGTGAACCAGTGTTCGTACTCGCCGTCGGCCAGCAGTATGTCACCCAGGTGAACGCGATACTCCAGACTGCGCACCGTCAGGTCGCTGTCGTTGGGGTTGTCGATGCGAAAGTGCAGGAGGAATTTCTGTTCCAGCAGTTTGGCGCTGACCACCTCGATCTTCACCAGATGGACCTCGGGGTCCGGCAAGTCGTCGTCGAACCACGATGTACAGCCGCCGAGTCCGAGTGTCAGGAACAACATCAGCAGATAGAGTGCGCCGTGGCGGATGATCATCGTGGTGTTTCTCCCTTGAGCCCCGGTCCAGACCCAAAAGATCGCAGCCTTCGGCAGCTCCTGCGGGGGTGAACAGACATTCCATGTCCTAACTGCTGAAATAGCCTGCGCAACACTTCTTCATTTGCTGCTACAAAAAACTACCATGTTGTTTCAGGCGTCTTCGATCACATCATAGCTGGCTGTTGCACAGACTGAGTTCGAAGCTACGCCAATCACACAGCACCTTCGCTGGAATGGCGAAGAATTCGTTGAGGATGATCACGATCCTGCACACTGAAAATGGCTGTAGCCCTTATGGAATAAGGCTTGCAGGCGGATCGGTGGGAGTAGAACCTCTCCTAAGAGCAGGGTTGGCGGCTGAATCGCACTCACGTTGGTTTTTGAAGATGCGATCATCCGAGGAGATACAACCTTTGCTATATCGCTAACACCACCGTGCCCGTCGCTTGGTGCGCTACCATTTCAGAGCGAAGCGCCCCAATCAAATTTTCAATGGATCGGCTGGACGTCAGTTGGCTTGTCGTGACTGCGGTGGCCAGGAGATCGACTCGGCCAGAGGTAGGATCGAACACCTTGATCGTCAGTGATCCATCCGGATTGACTGAGCAGGTGCACGAGAGCGGCTGAAATCCACATTCAATAATGTGGCGAAGCTCAAGCGTAGAGATCATGGCTCACGTCCAAAGGGACAGGAGAATGGAATCTAACCTAGTAATAATAGCTAATGATATTCAAAGTGGGGGGGGGGCGTGCGTCATCGCTCACTGGCGGCTTCATGCCCGCGTTCTGAATCAGGCCGTCAGCGTTCGCTGTGGTGAGAGTCAGGGCCAGGGCGAGCCCTGCAATCAGTTTTTTCATAAAATTACTCCTTGTGTGTAACATCGTGCCACCACGCACACACCAAGGAATTGATCATGAAGGCATGGATTGGAGCGGTTGCACTGTTGGCTCTGGCGGGGTGTGCCAATCACCCGATGGACTGTGCAACAGGGTTCATTGCGTGGGACGACTGCCTGCCCGGCACCAAGGGTTATGCCATCCGGCAGGAAAGCCTGAAGAACCTTGCCGTAGCTGAAGGGCATCAGGCGAACAACGATGATGCTGAATGCCAGTCATTCGGTGCTCAGCCGGGTACGGATGCATACGTGAACTGCCGTATCCAGTTGAAGAAGATTGCCGCTGACCAGCAAACGCAAAGCGCGGATCAGAAGCAGCGTGCGGCTCAAGCGTTCTTTCTGAACCTGCAAAACCAGCAGAGTCAACAACAGAAGGCGTATGTGATGCCAGTTCAGCAGCCGGCCACACTACCAAAGCAAACGCACTGCACTTCGACCGCTTATGGTCAGACAGTTGATACCAACTGTTACTGAGAGGACGTACACCAAGGAATTCATCATGAAGACAAGGATAGCGGCAGTGGTTGCACTATTGGCTCTGGCAGGATGTGCGAACCACAGCGGGGGGCGTTATGAGGCGAACTGAAGGTAATTGGGAAGAGACGGTCGCGAATGCAGTCAATTCGATGGCGGAAGAGATCAACGAGATCAAGAAGTTTCAGCAGGACTGCGAGCGCGACAAAGACATTGCAATGATGATGCAGATGGCTGAAAAGCAGATGATGCATGCCACCAACTACACAAACCTGATCATGGTGGCTGGTTACGCAGGATACTTTGCGTTCTGGTCCACACTGGTAACCAAGCTCCCAAACTGGTTGTACGCTCTCTGCGGCCTGCTTGCTCTCCTGTCCCTACTGCTTTTCATCTCTTGGGAAGTGATCAAAATGACGTGGGGCACAGTGCACCTCAACCGCATCAACAAAATGATTCTCAAGACAGTGCGTGGGCCGAATGTCTTGAAGATCATTGATGCCGCTTCATCCTCACACAATGTCAGGATCAACAAGCTGTGGTTGTGGTTCTTAGTGCCGACTCTCACATTTGGGATAGGTGCCGGACTGCTGCTTTTGGGGTACTTTGCTGTCGAGGTTTGGAAGACCGTTTTCTGATTCGAATCCCATCCCGCGCCAAATTTTTCAGCCTCATGTTTATGAAGCTGGAAAACCAAGCCAGAAAAGTAATAGGGACGGGGCATCTGGAAAGTAGGGTTTTCACCTGCATCACTTAACCCTGTGCAACCGGCCAAGCCAGAAAGCTGAGCTTTTCAAAAGTAACATTCCGAGTTGTTAAAGAGCGGTGTGGCAACGGTGTTGTGTGAACATCTTTCTTTCCCCGTGGATTGTTCGCACTGCGTTAACGGAATGTGTTTGTTGATTGCGTCCTTCTGACTGCTGACGCTCTAGGCTTTAGCTTGACCAAGAACGTATGTCCCTGTGGGTTTGCTCACCACCATCACTCTGTTCCAGTGACGCTTCACTGTGGCAATGCCAATGCCTAGCTTCTCTGCTGCCTCAGACTGACTGCACCCTTGCTCCTTGAGTTCGAGAACATCACGAGTGGTTGACTGAGCTTCCGGCCTACCAAGCTTCTTACCTTCCTTCTTGGCACGCTCCAGACCTGCTTGTGTACGCTCGATCAAAAGATCACGTTCGAACTCAGCCACAGCCCCAAGCACTTGCATGGTCATCTTCCCAGCTGCACTGGTGAGGTCTACACCACCAAGAGCCAGGCAGTGAACACGGATGCCATTCGAGGCCAGATGCTCAACCGTCTGACGCACATCCATGGCGTTACGACCCAATCGGTCAAGTTTGGTGACAATCAGCACATCTCCGCTCTCCATACGATCTAGCAGTTTCTGGAAGCCGGGGCGTTCCGTTGCTGAGATGCTGCCTGAAATCGTCTCCTCGACGACCCTGCTCGCCTGCACATCGAAACCAGCACTCTTCACTTCCTGCACTTGGTTCTCGGTGAACTGGCTGGCGGTGGAGCAACGTGCGTAAAGGAAAGTGCGGGACATGGTGGGCGGCTCCTTGCTGGTATCGGTTAAGGTGGGATCACGATACAGAGGGATCACCTTCATGTCAAGGCTAGTTTAATGATACCAATTCGAGGCGCTTTTGCTGGCATCGTTTAACGGTCGTTTGATGAGCCTTCTCCACGAAGCACCCGGATGGCACTGGCGATCCCTTCGGCATTGGAGTCGAGCACCTGCAATGCGGTCACGGCGTTGTCTGCAACATCCACAGAGCCCCGCTCAGCCACCCACTTGGCGAGTTCTTCAATGGCAGCACCAATGCCGTTCTGGCTGATCACCAGCAGCTCTAGGGCGTTGGCTATGGCTTCGTTCTGGTCTGACATGGCAATCATCCTTGATGGAGAGATTCACAGCCTAGCCCAGCTCAGAGCGTCTGCATGAATCTGGTGGGTCACATCAGATCGGAGAGAAGAACTGCCAACACACCGCATGAAATTGAGAGCTACGGACGAAACACGCCAATTTCGTGCAGAAAACTCAAATTGGAAGCAACATACGCATCTTGCTTGGCAATCCTTGACCACCAGCTCTTACGGAATGCGGTTTCAGCGGTGGCGGACCTTGTCGCTCCAGGTCAACCGGGTGATGGGCGTAGGGTTTCGGTAGGGTTTTACATACGTTTCCGCAAGGTTTCCACTAGCACTGTCTGGATTGGGTGCCATCATGGACAGTGGCTTGAACTACATGGACAAGGAGAACGGGATGAATGGTTGGCAACGGGTATGGGTACTTGCGTGTGTTGGACTGGGAATCGCAGTGTTTGTGATGACAATGGATGCTTGGCCCACTACCGCTAGGGATGAAGAGTCGCACAGGCTCAGTGTCAGATCGAATGAACTGCAATTACAGATAATGCAGACCGCCACCGACTACCCTGATTATTCTCCGGGCGTTATCAATGAGAACAATACGCTTGATAAAGCGATACTCGCCATCGCACAAGAAGATGAAGACTACAGACTGAAGCCTTCCACGCTTTTCTCAAGACAACTGGCACTAGGGCTAACCTCAACTTGCCTCTGGCTTCTTGCATGCGGGATGCTTTATGCAATCGGGTTGGTTTGCAGATGGGTAGGTCGGGGCTTCAGCCCCAAGACGATGTAACGCCTTAACGTCGCCATAGTTGTGAACTGCCGTTCACGGCCCCGGAACAGCCTTTGATTGTCAGTCATCGGCTGTACCCTGTTTGGGATGGTTAGGCGTGGGCGATCAAGTATTGACGACCAGCCTCAGTGATACGAACTTCGATGTACTCACCGATTTCATTATCATCGGCCCCAGCATCCGTACCTTCTGCCAATCCGAACAAGATCAACTGTTTTAGATCGATCACATCCTGATCCATTAGGCAGGTTTCACCACAGTTGATGCGAGCCAGCAGCGACCTATAAACAACATTCACGTCATACATGAAGTATTTCCTCAGAGACAAACAGAGTCGTGTAAACATTCAGTGAATCCGACTATTCGAATTCGGAAATAGTTTACCACACTGTAGGAACTCGCCTTTATGGTGGGATTAACACGAGTGCTTCGCCCTTGGAACTCCGCTCCCTCGCCCTTGTACTACTTCACGTAAAAGCTGACTCTCTTCAGATGGGCGGATAATTGATTATCATCAATCCGCCAGTTCCAAGAAAGGGACACCGTTGTGAACGTCGTTCACAGGAATACTGTTGTGAGCCTGGCTCACGGGAATATGCATACAGCTCCGCTGTGAGGGTAATCAACGCTCCTGCACCGTTGGTCCTCCCAGTAGCACCGGTAAGCGGAGCTTACGTCATGTCCACTTCGAGCGTCGCTCGCCGTTATTGCACAACCAAGCGTCAGCTTGAAATTCAATCATCCCAGTTAGTTGGCGGATATATTGATATATATCAATCCGCCCACACCCATGAACTGCCGTTCATTGCCGGGAACGCCATAGACCTTCCGGTCTTGCACATACACAACAAATCATAACCACAATCCAGCTTCGCTGTTGCTTTTGATCTCCTTTACTGTGCAAGACGAATGCGTGAGCATTCAGTGTAATTCCCTGTCAGCGACGCTGACGATAGTACCATTCAAGCGACAGCTTACATTTTCACTTGCTGGGGATACATACGTATCAATATTCCCAGCTACACCTTCAGGCTATCGTCTCTCTACAAGGTATACAGTCGTAAAGTCCCTTCACTGGAGTCCACTTGTAAGCTGTCGCTTACCGTGCAATTCCTTCGACGGTAGTCGCCGAAGAAACTCCTTTATATAATAGGAATTTCTCGACCCCCTTGTATTTCGGTGCTTCCAGACGAATTCTTGCGTAACTTTTTATAAAAACTTACGGGAGAACTACGCGACTATAGCGAAGTTGCCCGCTACACCAACTGGGCTAACCGCTTCAAGGTGCAGACTGCCAACTGGGCGATACCACTCTCGGATGTACCCTTCCCGCGTGTTGTCACTGCCTCTGAAGATCAACCGAGGGTTCACAACCAGCTTGATCTCGCCCTTACGGATGCTACCGTCTCGCGACGTGTAGACACTTAGCATGTTGGCATCCACCAAGACCCGCAACTTTTTCATCAGGTTCGATTCAACCGTTCCCAGCTTCGCCGCCAAGTCAGCCAGAAGCAAGATGATGACGTTTCGATAGAGAACAAGCCCATGCAGTTGCTCAAGCAGGCGTTGCTGAGGCACTGTGATCCGACAGTCAACGCCAGTACGACGCCATTCTCCAAGAGCACGGTCCACTTCGTCACGCAGTGGATGCAGGGTATGTGCAGGTAATTTGCGTCGATCAACAAACTTCAAGTGGCGTTCAAAGTCGTCCACGCTTCGGCAGTCGCGAAGATTCGGTTGATAGTCAGCTGGGGTGGAAAAGACCGATGGTTTAACAATTTCTCCCGTGAGCTTGTCTACTACAAAGCCATCAACGGTGATCAGGTTTTTCGAGGGGGTAGCGGGGGGCGTGTTACTCATAATGATTCTCCTGTTCAAATTCATTTCATTGGCGTTACCTCGGTATTGCCGACTCATTCATTTCAATATTTTTTGAGGGTGTGCTTTGCCTGATTTCGGCCATTACACCCCCGTATCCACTGGCTGAAACCCATGTAAAAACACCCAACCCATAGGGTAGGTAGGGGTAGGCTCTTTTACATGGATTTGCGTCAGTAAACAGTATCGTTAGCTACGAACCTGTAAGAGTTCCAAAAACGCAGGGCTCACGTTCGCTAACTCTCCGGCGTCTACCAGTGTGCCGTTTCTGGACTTCAACCTGGCCCGCTTATAGTACTTAGCCAAAATGGCTTCGGACACTCGTACCATTCGATACTTTGCAGTTTCTCTCAGCTTGATGCATGAGGTGATCACCTTGACGATCAGATTTGATTCTTTATCTATAACGATGTAGTTCGACACTTTGATATTTCTCCTGTGTTGTTTTGGGTTGGCGTTTACCTCTGGATATTGGTTTTGCCTTTGGCGTTATTGCCTGGGTGCGACGAATCACGCCCAGCGGAGTACTCGCTAGGCTGATCAGCGTTATAATGCTTTATTACTTCAAGCGTGCCTGTACGACTCGACAACTAAAGTCGATAGGCTTTTTCTGGGAATTGCTAGCGGTCAGCCAGTTGTTCCAAGGCATCGTATGCCAGAGCATAAAGAGCTCGAATAACAGCATCTGAGCGTTCTGACGTGACCATCTCGGGATGAGTCTTTAACGCGATCATATGCTGGCGAATGAATGCCAGCTCGTTTTCCATTTCGAAGACGGAGGGGCGCTCATCTGAGTGGTGATAACTTTGATCAGAGCAGAGCTCCAATGAGCCACTTTGAATGAGGAGATTATCGGCGATATCGTGATCGCCATTAGCACGGAAATGGTCGATCAGTTCAGCGGTGGTATTCACTTCAGGTGTAGCGACATTAAATACTTGCATGTTATTTCTCCTTGTTCAGTTCATTAAAAGGGCGTCCTCTCGGGTTGTGCCTGATTTGTTTGGTAAATCGCAGACATAAAAAATACCCAGTGCCAGTTCTCCATATTATTGCGGAGGGCAATGAGTGCTTACTGTCAGACTATCGCGGTCTTGATCATCAGCCCACCCGGGGCTAGACGTGTGGGATATCCCCCACCGGATGTTCTTGAGTTGCTTGCTCAAGAGAGTCGGCAATATACGGACTTATGGGTGCCGAGTCAACTAGTATTTCTGTCATCCTTTATTGACAAAACCAGTTTCGAGCGGGAGAGAAAGCGTCTTGCTTAGTCAAGACAGCTATGTAAGCCCGTAAACACTGGGCTGGACGGAAGTGGGTACTTGGAGTCTGACGAAATTGGTGCAGGTTTTACCGACGTTTTTGGGGCATTTGATGAGTTTTGAACACTGGTTAAACGATTGAGAAGTTCCCTATCCAGTTGCACGGTTAGCGTACGAGCTGACAACGAACTTCTTCATTTTTCATCCGATGAACGTGGTTTTTTGTCATAGCGATCATTCCTTCACACCATGACGCGCTTTCAATGCTGCAAGGATTTCTGAAGGCAGTTCATCCCAAGAGTCAGTTTTAGCAAGGATGGCACCTACCTCGGTTAGTTCACCTTGGACCACCTGAAGGTCAACATACTCGTCATACATCGCCTCAAAGCGGATGCTGGCGCCCTTGTGCATCAGGTAGAACAGGAGGTTTTCCGCTTCGTCACTGAATGGGGTGGGGATGGCGTTGCTCTTGCTAACCCAATACGTCTCATCCGTCCTGCCGTGCTTGCTAACAAAGATGTGCAAGCCCAGTCTCTTGATGAGGTTGTTCGCTGCTACACGACCTTCGAACGAAACGAGGTCAAGCTTCTCAAAGAAATTCTCCTTGCTCATCACCTTGTCCGCTGTCAGTTGCTCGGTCAGGGTTGTGCGTTCAGCCTCAAGCGTGGCAATGCTGCCTTCCAATTCGTGGAGAAGTTTTGCACTGATACGAGATGGATGCTCAATGTGCGAGGCTTCTGCTTCGTCCTGCTTGCTCTTGAGTTCTGCAATCCGACCTTCAAGAATCTGAAGCGATTTCTGCAAACTGCCTGAGCTGTCTTGCACCAACGACAGGCTATCGACCTTGGTTAAAATCTCTTTGAATACTGCTTCAGTGCGTGGGGCACTGATGATCCCTGCGCCACACATACCCTTCATTGACTTAGAGCATTTGTAGTATTTCCGCCCACGCTGCCCTTGAAGGTGCATGAGTGCCCCGCATTCGTAACAGTTGAGGATGCCAGCCAGCACGTTGAAGTTGGTGGTGGTCTTGGTGATGCTGTGGGTCTTACGGGACGATCTGGCAGCATGGGCCAGGTAGTATTCATCCTCGGTCACCACGGCGGGGAAGTAGTCCTTGATCGGCTCACCGTCTGGAGTTCTCTTGCCGTCGATGAAAATGTGGGGTTGATACTCGCCCAAAACTGCGCGGCTACCGAGGATGTGACGCACGGTGCTAAAGCCCCACAGGCCGCTGAAGTTCTTCCTGCCAGCACTGAACGAGGGGATGCCTTCTTGATTCAATGTTGCGGCAATGACACGAGAGCCGTGGCCCTTGGTGGACAGTTCGAAGATGCGGCGGACGATTGCAACGTTGGTGGGGTTCAGTACGTATTCCTTGCCGTCTTCTGTGAGGTCGAGCCATAACGGGCGAAGCTTCCCTAGGGGCTTGCCAGTGGTGCGGGCATCCTTCTGTTTATTGCGCCACGCTGAAGATACCCGACCGCCCTTGAGTGCCGATTCTTCATGAGCACGGGACATCGAGATAATCGAGATGATCAGATCAATCTCGTTGTAGTCCTTGGTGTACAGGCGCTTGTCCACACTGGTGTAGACGTTGATCCCCTTCGCCAGAAGATCAAGGAAGCGGGGAAGGGCGTCCCTCACCTTTTCACGTGAAAGGCGGTCCAGCGATTCGACGACAAGATAGCTGCCCGGTGGGATGGTCCCGTCTTCAACGAAGCTCAGGAACCGGGCCAACTCGCCAGTATCGTCAAGGTGCTTACCTTTGAATGCCGAACGGCCTGCATCAAAGAAAAGGTATTCACGAGGATCAGCTAACTCAAGGTTGTTTTCATCGCAAAACTTCTTAGCAGCTTTCACCTGCCTTGCGTAACTGTCGCCTGCTGACTGGCGTTCGCTGCTGAAGCGGATGTAGCTGAAGACCTTACCCATGATGCGACCTACCCGAAACTCTATGGTAGGTAATTATGGCAGCATTTCTTGAACTTCTGCCCACTCGCGCATGGGCAGGTGTCATTGCGTCCGGGCTTGAGCGGCACGGTGGGGTCGATGAAATACCAGCGCCCGGTGTTTTGCACAAATGACGAACGCTCGCGGTGGCTGTGCTCGCCATTACTGTCGTGCCAGCGTGCAGTGAAGGTCACGAAAGCGTGTTCAGGCTGGCCGCCCAGCACTTCGGAGCTTTCCACCTCAAGGCCCAGCCACGTACTTTGCGCGCTCCAGTCGCTGATCGATTGACGGTCCAGGCCGGCCTGTTGGGCGGGCAGGGTGGTGGCCACCAGATAGTCGACCAACCCCAGCACGTAGGCGCTGTAGCGCGAGCGCATCAAGGCTTCGGCGCACGGCGCCGGGTGCCCGGCATGGTAGTGACCGCAGCAGGCGTCGAGCAGGGTGCCGCTGCCGCAAGGGCAAATGGGTGTACTCATTGCATTACCACCAGTATTTCCCGAAGTTTTCCGGATTGGCCCAGAAGCGCGAATTGAGCCAGTCAGGGACTTGTTTGTATTCAAGCAGATCGTAGGTGAACAGGGTCAAGACCTGTTCGTCCCGTTGAAAGCGTTCGCTGGCTTGCAGGGCCAGGGAGAAAAAGTCGGTTTCCTGCCAACCACACGCTGACAGATCCGCCAACACGGCGATGCGGCTGGCGTTGAGGTTGCGAATGCCGCCCAGCAGATTCAGGCCGTTGCGCTTGGGCAAATGCTCCAGGCAATCGACCACCAGGGCCAGGTCGAATCGGCGGGCCGCCAACTCGTCGGGCAACGGCCCGGGGGCAGCGAAAGCGACGCTGCTGTCCGGGTGAGCGAGCTTGAAAGCCTCCAGCGCCGGGAACTCGCTGGCGCCGATCAACAACAGGCGCGCGGGGGCATATCGGTCAAGCAAAGCGGCCAGTGCCTGCTGCGGCGTGCGTGAAGAAATACCTGCAATCATCGAAGATCCTCAATCAGATCTGCCAAGACTAGCCTGACCGAACGTTCGGGCCTAGAGCGGCCGGGCGACAAAAGCATCAACCTGTCGTTAATACACGAATAAACAGCATGGCCTATTGCTGGCGGAGATTAAAACTCGGGTCTTTACTACCTGAATCGGTTTTAAGCCGATCCCTCAGGAGAAAACTAGATGAGCATAGTACGGACAGCATTACCCTTGGTTCTGCTAACCAGTGTCTTGACTGGTTGCGCAGGTTTGCAGAAAACCGACTGGCCGACCTGTGCGGCGGTCGGTGGTGTCGTGGGTGCGGGCCTCGGTGCGACCGAAAGCTCGGCATGGGCAGGGTATGGTGCTCTGCTCGTCGGCGGTACGGCGGCGGCTTATTGCTGGGTTCATGGTGATGGCGACGAAGACGGCGATGGTGTGCCAGACAGTCGCGACAAGTGCCCAGGCACGCCAAAAGGCGTTAAGGTCGATGCCAACGGTTGCCCACCACCTGCACCTGCACCTGTGGTCGAAGAAGTGGCTGTAGTCCAGGAAGAAACCATCGTCATCCGCGATGTTCACTTCCAGTTTAATAAAGCCACGCTTACCTCGTCCGATAAACAGGTACTCGACAAGATTGCCACTCGCTTGAAAGCCGAGGCCCCTACTGCTCAACTGACCGTAACCGGCCATACCGACAGCGTGGGCAGTGACACCTATAACCAGAAACTGTCGGATAAACGCGCCCACTCGGTGGTTGAATACCTCATCGGGCAAGGCGTACCTCGCAGCAACTTCGTGTCGGTTGTCGGTGCCGGTGAAAGCCAGCCAGTTGCGGACAACAAAACCGCTGACGGCCGTGCACAGAACCGTCGTACCGAAATCAAAATCCAGCGTTAAGCCCCCCCGGGTCCGCGCCTTGTGCAGTCGCGGATGCGGGTCTTTACTCCTGTGTGACCGGTATTGGCCGGTGACACAGGAGCTTTCAACATGATCGTTCTCACAAGGACCGTCTTGCCGGTTCTGCTACTTGGCAGCCTCTTGACCGGTTGCGCCACCCACAGCGATGGCAGTGCCCCCCTCAATCAACGCACCTGGCCAATTTGCAGCGTGATCGGTGGCCTGGTCGGTGGTGGCCTGGGCGCAATCGAGAGTGGCGCTTGGGCCGCGGGTGGGGCGGCGCTGGGTATCTTGTCTGGCGGCTTGATCTGCTATGCCCAGGATGGCGACGAAGACGGCGACGGCGTTTTCGACCGACGTGACCGTTGCGCTGATACTCCCGCCAATACCCCGGTCGACCATCGCGGTTGCCCGGCGCCGCAGTACCCGGACAGCGTCCAGGCCGAGCCTGCGCAATCCGAAGTCATCACCCTGAGCGATGACGTACTGTTTGCCTTCAATCAATCCGACCTGACCCCGACGGCGAAGAGTCAACTGGACGCGTTGATGAGCAAGTTCGAGGATGCCGATGTGGTCAGCATCAAAGTGGTCGGCCATACCGACAGCGTCGGTTCGGATGCCTATAACCAGACCTTGTCGGAGCGACGTGCCAGCAGCGTGGCGGAATACTTGTTAAGCCAGGGTGTGGCGCCGAACAAAGTCACCAGCGAAGGCAACGGCGCGAGCCAACCGATTGCCGACAACGAAACAGAAGAAGGCCGTGCGAAAAACCGTCGCGTGGATCTGCATATAAACCGCTGAGCCATGAGATAGAGCCGTCGGGCGACATTTGTGAGCGGTGCGACGGCCGTTCGGCGGCCTGCATGAAGATTTTTCCGTTGCCCTCTGGCTTATCCCGCGTGGAAGCCGTTACTGTTCGCGCAAACAATAATTCTCATTGGGGGCGCGTATGAAAGTCTTATGGGGACTGGGGCGGTTACTGACCTTACTGTTCTGGTCAGTAGTGCTGGTCAATCTGCTCACACCGTTCGTCTTTCCGCTGCACCCGTTGGTCAATCTGGCCGGCGGCCTGTTGGGGTTCATCCATCTTCTGGAAGCGTTGCTGTGCTATCGCAGCCTCCGGGGTCGCGCCCATCCCTGGCTTGACCGTCTGAAGATCGTCATTTTCGGCGTATTCCATCTGCAAACCATTCCAGCCCCCACCGCTTCGAAGGCTTCCCATGCGTAAACTCTGTCTGCTCGCCGCACTCATCAGCCCATTGGCCAGCGCACAGGTGGTGAGTGTCGAACCCAACTCGCTGATGCGCTTGCCCAACACCGCCAGCACTCTGCAACTGGAACGCCTGGAAGTGGCCGATTACGGCACCTTGCTGATTCCCTCGAACGTGACCGAAGTCACCGTGGGTGAATTGCATCTGGGGCGTGAAGCGCGCATTGCCATCGTGCCGGGGGAGCAGGCGCTGGCCCTGAAGGTCCGTCGCGCTGATTTGTCCGAAGGCAGTCAGATCACCGCCCGTGGCGCACCCGGAACCTATCAGAAGGCCGCCCGATCCGGACGCAATCTTGATTTGCAGATCAAGGCCCTGAACGCACCGCAATTGATCGTTGATGCTCGTGGTGGTGCGGGCGCACCGGGGTTTATTGGTCTCGATGGGGCCAACGGCCAGGAACCGGGCTGCACCTGGGGTCAAGCCGGTCGCGGTGCCGATGGCAGTGACGGCAGCAACGGCCAGCCAGGGGCTCCGGGGGCTCTGGTTAAACTGGCAGTGCCGCACGACTACCCGACAGACCGGATCAAGGTTCAGGTGGCCGGCGGTGCCGGTGGCCTGGCCGGCCCGGGCGGCAAGCCGGGCGCGGGTGGCAAGGCCAAGGGCTGCCTGATTTACAAGGCCGATGGCGGCAAGAGCGGTAAACCTGGCACCGATGGACAGCCGGGAGCTGAAGGTGCGGCGGGTTCGGTGACGGTGCAGCGGTTGTAAATCTCGCCAGGAAGTATGTGGCAATTGATTTCCAGTGGCGAGGGAGCTTGTCGGGTCGCCGCACCGTCCCGTTCGACTGCGAAGCAGTCGTAAAAACGGTCACCACTTATTTTCTGAAAAAACGTGGTCGCCAGTTTTAGGGTCGCTTCGCAACCCAGCGGGACGATGCGGCGCTCCGACAAGCTCCCTCGCCACAACCACCTCTCAGGCCAGAGTTACTTCAAAACATCGGCCGAGCCGCCGCTATCGCCACCACCGCCAACCCCACTAACAAATTGATACCCACCAAGCGGCGAATCCGTCCAAGTACACTGGCCCCCGCGGGCCAGTCCTGCCCGGTCACGGCGGTGCGCAGTTCCGGCAGCATCAGCGCCTGAATGCGGATAAACAACGCCGTCATCACCACATACAAACCCATCATCACCTGTACATAGCGCGGTGCGGTTTCAAAACCGTTGAAGTGCAAATTCAGCATGCCCACGCCGCTGACCGGCAACAGCACCACCGCCACCCAGACCCAGCGGAAAAAACCTTGAAACACTTCTACCCACAGCTTCAGCCGGGCAGGGCCCTCCAGCGCCGTGATCGCCGCGGGGCGCAGGACCATCCAGGCGAAAAACATGCCGCCGACCCAGACCAGGGCCGCCAGTACATGCAGGCTATAGATGAGGCTAAAAGGTGTCATTGGGTTACTCCGTTCTGCGCGGTATTCATTAGCGGGGTATGATAGCGACCAAACCGAACCACTGAAAATTTATCCAGCGTTTTTTGCGCCCGACAATCCATGATCAGCACCGAACTCAAAACCACGATCCAGGGCGCCTACTCGCGTTTTCTCGAAGCCAAGAGCCTCAAGCCGCGTTATGGCCAACGCCTGATGATCGCCGAAGTCGCCAAGGTCCTGGGTGACATCGACACCGACGACGAAGGCCGGCGCAGTGGCGACCCCGCGATTGTCGCGGTGGAAGCCGGCACCGGTACCGGCAAGACCGTGGCCTACAGCCTGGCGGCGATTCCCACGGCGAAGGCCGCCGGCAAGCGCCTGGTGATCGCCACGGCCACCGTGGCCCTGCAAGAGCAGATCGTCTACAAGGACTTGCCCGACCTGATGCGCAACAGCGGGCTGAACTTCAGCTTCGCCCTGGCCAAGGGGCGCGGGCGCTACATGTGCCTGTCCAAGCTCGACATGTTGCTTCAGGAAGGCCACGCGCAGACCGCCACGGCGCAGTTGTTCGAAGAAGAAGGTTTCAAGATCGAGGTCGACGAGGCCAGCCAGAAGCTGTTCACCAGCATGATCGAGAAGCTCGCCGGCAATAAATGGGACGGTGACCGCGACAGTTGGTCAACCGCCCTGGAAGACGCCGACTGGGCGCGCTTGACCACCGACCACAGCCAGTGCACCAACCGTCATTGCCCGAACTTCGGCCAGTGCGCCTTCTACAAGGCCCGCGAAGGCATGGGCAAGGTTGACGTGATCGTCACCAACCACGACATGGTTCTGGCCGACCTGGCCCTGGGCGGCGGCGCGGTGCTGCCTGACCCGCGCGACACCATCTACGTGTTCGACGAAGGCCATCACCTGCCGGACAAGGCCATCGGCCACTTCGCCCATTACACGCGCCTGCGCTCCACCGCCGACTGGCTGGAAACCACCGCCAAGAACCTCACCAAACTGTTGGCCCAGCACCCGTTGCCGGGCGACTTGGGCAAGTTGATCGAGCAGGTGCCGGAGCTGGCGCGGGAGATCAAGACCCAGCAGCAGTTCATGTTCACCGCCTGCGAGCAGATTGCCGATTTCAAACCCGGCGAAGACGTTGAAGGCCGCGAGCGCCCGCGTCACCGATTCGTCGGCGGTGTGATTCCCGAGCACATGCGCGAGATGGGCATTGAACTGAAGAAAGGCTTCGCGCGCCTGACGGACCTGTTCACCCGCCTGACCGAACTGCTCAAGGAAGGCATGGACGGCGAGGTCAACATTGGCATCGCCAGCAACCAGGCCGAAGAGTGGTATCCGCTGTTCGGCAGCCTGCTGTCGCGTTCTTCCGGCAACTGGGAGCTGTGGACCGCCTTCACCGTCGAAGACCCGGAAGACAACCCGCCCATGGCGCGCTGGCTGACTCTGGCCGAGAGCGGTTCGCTGTTCGATATCGAGGTCAACGCAAGTCCCATCCTCGCGGCGGAAATGCTCCGGCGCAATTTGTGGAATGTGGCGTATGGCTGTCTGGTCACCTCGGCGACCTTGACCGCACTCGGCACCTTCGACCGCTTCCGCATGCGCGCCGGCCTGCCGAAAAAAGCCGTGACGGCGGTGGTGCCAAGCCCGTTCCATCATGCCGACGCCGGTGTGTTGCGGGTGCCGAACCTGAACGCCGACCCCCGTGATGCAGCAGCGCATACCGCCGCGATCATTCGTGATCTGCCTGAATTGGTCGAAGGCTCGCGGGGCACGCTGGTGCTGTTTTCCTCGCGTAAACAGATGCAGGACGTGTTCGATGGCCTGGACCGCGACTGGCGCAAGCAAGTGTTCATCCAGGGCAACCTGTCGAAACAGGAAACCCTCAACAAGCACAAGGCGCGAGTCGATGGCGGCGACTCCAGCGTGCTGTTCGGCCTGGCGAGCTTCGCCGAAGGGGTCGACTTGCCCGGTGCCTATTGCGAGCACGTGGTCATTGCCAAGATTCCTTTCTCGGTACCCGATGATCCGGTCGAAGCGGCGCTGGCCGAGTGGATCGAAGCCCGGGGCGGCAATCCGTTCATGGAAATCTCCGTGCCGGACGCCTCGCTAAAACTGGTCCAGGCCTGTGGTCGCTTGCTGCGCACCGAAGAAGACCGCGGCACCATCACCTTGCTCGACCGGCGCCTGGTGACCCAGCGCTATGGCAAAGCCATCCTCAACGCGTTGCCGCCGTTCCGTCGAGAAATTTCCTGAAACACCGGTGGGCGGTTTTGCCCACCGCGTTGTCTATCTCTCTGCCATCGCTTTTCCACTGGCCCATCCGGGTCGTTAGGGAGATTTTCGTTCTCATGATTTGCCGTTCGCTGCGCCGTTCGTTACCTGCCGTTTTTGCCCTGCTGTTCGCAACACCTCTGCTGGCCGCTCCCGCCAGCCCGCAGACGCTGTTCAACTTTGTACGCCCCGCCGACGTGGTCCAGGTGGCGACTCAGGACGCCAGCCTGCCGCAATCCAACGGCGAGCAAACCCCCGAGGGCGAAGTGCTGCGCCGGGTGACGTTCAACCCGGCCGCCCGGCCGACATTGCGCCTGACCCCGCAAACCGGCGCTTGGGACTGGTCGCAGTCGGGCGTCATGAGTCTGCGGATCCAGAGCGCGATGAACTGGGCCCTGACCCTGTACGTGACCATCCAGAGCAACGACGGCAAGACGCTGGTCAGCCGCGTCGATTTGCCGGCGGGGCCTGCGCAAACCCTGTTGGTGCCTTTGCAAGCGACTTCACCACTGAGCCAGGGCATGAAGGCTGGCCCACCGATGCCTGTGACTGTCGAGGGTCAGCGTGTGTTGCTGGCCAGTAGCGCCGGTGACCTGGATCGCAGCCAAGTGGTGTCGGTGAGCTTGTCGATGGACCAGCCGAAGGTCGCGCAAAGCATCCTGCTGGAACGCTTTGGTGTGCAGGACGGCGAGTCGGTCACCCAAGCCGTGTATGGCGGATTGGTGGATGCATACGGCCAGTCGACCCGGGCTAAATGGCCGGAAAAAATCAGCAGCGACGAACAACTCAAGGGCGCTGCCGGCAAAGAGCAGCAGCAACTGAAAACCTGGCTGGCCGAGCGCGAAAAGTCCTCCCTGGACAAATTCGGTGGTTTGACCAAAGGCCCGTCCTTCAAGGCCAGCGGTTTTTTCCGCACAGAGAAGCATGACGGTCGCTGGTATCTGGTGACGCCTGAAGGCCACCCGTTCTATTCCCTCGGGGTCAATACCGTGGCTCCGGATGTCAACCAGACCTATGTTGCCGGTCGCGAGTGGATGTTCGAATCCCTGCCCAAGACCGACGAGGCGCTGGCCAACCACTATGGCGATGGCGACAACCGTAGCGGCAACGGGTCCGATCAAGGACGCGGCTATAATGCCGGACGCTGGTACGACTTCTACGCTGCCAACCTGCAGCGTCTGTATGGTGATCCTTGCGCGTTGGGCAGCGAAACCAAGGCCGGCGTCGCCGAAGCGAGGGTAGCGAAAGTGGCAGAGCCGAAATCTGTCGAACCGTGCAAGGCGCTGTTCGACGAGCAACGCTGGGCCAGTCACACTCTTGATCGCTTGCAGGCCTGGGGCTTCAACACCATTGGCAACTGGAGTGCTCCGGTACTGGGCAACGCTGATCGCGTGCCGTACACCTTACCGCTGTCGATCGTCGGCGACTACGCCAGCATCAGCACCGGTACCGACTGGTGGGGCGGCATGCCCGACCCGTTCGACCCGCGTTTCGCCATGGCCACCGAACGTGCCGTGGCCATCGCCGCCCGCGACCATCGTGACGATCCGTGGCTGATCGGTTACTACGCGGACAATGAACTGGCCTGGGCCGGTCCCGGCGATGACCCGAAAGCCCGTTATGCCCTGGCGTACGGCACCTTGAAAATGACCACCGACGTGCCGGCCAAGCGCGCGTTCCTCAAGCAACTGCGCGACAAGTACCGTAATCAGGCTGGCTTGTCGAAGGCCTGGGGCATTGATCTGCCGGCCTGGGAGCTGATGGAAGACCCGGGGTTCGTACCGCCACTGCCAAGCGCCGAGCACCCGGAAATCGAAGCTGACTTCAAATACTTCCAGAAGGTCCTTGCCGACACTTATTTCAAGACCCTCTCCGACTCCCTCAAGTGGCACGCGCCGAACCAGCTGCTGCTCGGCGGCCGTTTCGCCATCAGCACGCCGGAGGCCGTGGAGTCCTGCGCCCAGTATTGCGACGTGTTGAGTTTCAACATGTATACCTTGCAACCTCAGGATGGTTACGACTTCGCCAAACTGCGCAGTCTCGACAAACCCGTGCTGATCACCGAGTTCAATTTTGGCTCGACCGATCGTGGCCCGTTCTGGGGCGGCGTCACGCCGTTGGCGAAGGAGGAGGACCGCGGCGCGGCGTATGCCAACTTCCTCAAGCAGGCCTTGAGCGAGCCGTCGATTGTTGGTGTGCATTGGTTTCAGTACCTCGATCAACCGGTCACCGGGCGCCTGCTTGACGGTGAAAACGGTCACTTCGGGTTGGTGGGCATTACTGATCTGCCGTTCCAGGGCTTTGTCGACAGCGTGCGCAAGAGCAACCTGACGACGGTCGAGCAATTGGGCAAGGAGGCCGAGAAGTCTGCGGCCGCCGCCGACAAAGCCAGTCACGACGCCGAGGGCGGCCGCAAGGCCGAGGCCGGCAAGGGGCCGGGGAAGGGCGCTGGCGGGCATTCCGGCAAAGGTCACTAAGACCCGAAACCCTGTGGCGAGGGGGCTTGCCCCTGTTGGGTTGCGTAGCAACCCTAAAATCTCGGCAACGGCTGAATAATTTGGGAGCGCTGCGCGCTCCAACGGGGGCAAGCCCCCTCGCCACAACCATCCAGCCCAACCCTGTTCCCAAAACCCTCAAGGGCTGGAACAATGCCGACCACTTTGTAGAGCGTTAATCCGGGGAGTTGCGGGTGCAGATTCAGGGTCATTACGAGCTTAAGTTCGAAGCGGTGCGAGAGGCGTTCGCGGCGCTGTTCGACGATCCTCAGGAGCGTGGCGCAGCGTTGTGCATCCAGGTCGGTGGCGAAACCGTCCTCGATCTGTGGGCCGGCACTGCGGACAAGGACGGGGCCGAGGCTTGGCACAGCGACACCATCGCCAACCTGTTCTCCTGCACCAAGACCTTTACCGCCGTCACCGCGCTGCAATTGGTGGCCGAAGGCAAGCTGCAACTGGATGCCCCGGTTGCGCGCTACTGGCCCGAATTTGCCGCTGCCGGCAAAGAGTCCGTTACCCTGCGTCAACTGCTTTGCCATCAGGCCGGCCTGCCGGCATTGCGCGAGTTACTGGCCCCCGAAGCCCTTTACGACTGGCAAACCATGGTCGACGCCCTGGCCGCCGAAGCGCCGTGGTGGACGCCGGGCGAGGGTCACGGTTACGCGGCGATCACCTATGGCTGGCTGGTCGGTGAATTGCTGCGCCGTGCCGACGGTCGTGGACCGGGGGAATCCATCGTCGCGCGGGTCGCCAAACCGTTGGGCCTGGACTTTCATGTCGGCCTGGCCGACGAAGAGTTCTATCGTGTGGCCCACATTGCGCGGGGCAAGGGCAATGTCGGCGATGCCGCCGCCCAGCGCCTGCTGCAAGTGACCATGCGTGAGCCAACGGCCATGACGACCCGGGCGTTCACCAACCCGCCGTCGATCATGACCAGCACCAACAAATCCGAGTGGCGACGCATGCAGCAACCGGCCGCCAATGGCCACGGCAATGCCCGCAGCCTGGCCGGCTTCTATGCAGGCCTACTCGACGGCAGCCTGCTGGAAAGCGAAATGCTCGATGAACTGACCCGCGAGCACAGTCTCGGCGAGGACAAGACTTTACTGACCCGGACCCGTTTCGGCCTGGGTTGCATGCTCGATCAACCGGATGTTGCCAACGCCACCTTCGGCCTTGGTCCGCGGGCGTTTGGTCATCCCGGCGCCGGCGGTTCCGTTGGCTTTGCTGACCCGGAGCACGATGTGGCCTTCGGATTTGTGACAAATACCCTGGGGCCGTACGTCTTGATGGATCCGCGCGCGCAAAAGCTGGTGCGGGTTCTGGCCACTTGTCTGTAAAAGCGGTCATCGGGTTCCAGTGCTGGAACCCGATTGCCTTTCCAGTTTCAAAGCGTCTGTTTATACGGGCCGATGTGGCCTGATTTTTTTGACTTCATTTTTGTGGATATCCAATGTCATCCAATAAAACCCTCGCCTTGGCCCTGTGCTTCGCTATTACCGGTTGCGCACAGACTCCACAGAAAGACGCGGCGGCCCCCGTTGCCAAGACTGAAAGCAGCAGCCACTGGTACTGGCCATTCGGTTCGGACGACAGCGCCGACAAGCCCGCGGTCAAGCCGCAGGTAAAACCTGAAGTCAAACCCGTTGCGGTGGCCAAGGCCGAAACCGCTAGCGGCAGCAAGTGGTACTGGCCGTTCGGCGGCAGCGAGCAGAGCACCGCCAAGGCTGTGCCGATGCCCGACCCGAAAGTCACCCAGGCCTGGCTTGACGACTACGAACCGCGCCTGCGCGAGGCGGTCAAGGGCAGCAACATGCAACTCGAACGCCGCGAAAACGTGCTGGTGGTGACTGCGCCGGTCGAAGGCTCGTTCAATCCTGATCGTCCGGCCATGCTGCTGCCGGTCACACTCGGTCCGTTTACCCGGGTTGCGAAAATCCTTGAAGCCGATCCAAAGACCTCTGTCTTGATCCTCGGCCACAGCGATACGTCCGGCGCTGCGCCTTCCAACGTCAAACTGAGCCAGGAGCGCGCCCAGTCCGTTGCGGCGATTTTCCGTCTCAGTGGTTTGCAGCGTGATCGCTTGATGCTGCGTGGCCTGGGCGGTGATGCGCCGCGTGCCGCCAACGACAGCGTGCAAGGGCGTGCGTTGAACCGCCGCGTGGAATTGCTGGTGACTCCGCAAAACACCATGGTCGCGCTGCTGAGCAAGTACAACATGCCGGCGCCAGCCCCGGTGACCATGGTCGCTGCCGCTGACGTCAAACCGGTTGCCAAGCCTGTGACACCGGCCCCAGCGACTAAAAAGGCTGCTGTTCCAGCGACGAAAAAAGCCCCGGCGAAAAAAGCGTCGGCCAAGAAAACACCTGCGAAAACCGCAACGCCGGCAAAAAAGACCACGCCAGCCAAAGCCTCGACGGCTGACAAGAAAGTCGCCACCACCGATACTGCAAAGCAGTGATAGGTTAACCAAAAGGAATGCGCCATGACCCAGGGCCTGGCTGATATGCGTCGTGACTACACCCGTGATGGCCTGACCGAGGCACAAGCCCCGGCCGAGCCGTTTGCGCTGTTCCACCAGTGGTTCGCCGACGCGGTGAAAACCGAACAGGCGCCGGTGGAAGCCAATGCCATGACCCTGGCCACCGTCGACCAGGACGGTCGACCGCACTGTCGCATACTGTTGCTCAAGGGCCTGGACGAGCAGGGCTTCACCTTTTTCACCAACTACGAAAGCGCCAAGGGCCAACACCTGGCCACGAATCCGTTCGCGGCCATGACGTTTTTCTGGCCGGCGCTGGAGCGCCAGGTGCGCATCGAAGGGCGGGTGGTGAAGGTCACGCCTGAAGAGTCCGATGCCTATTATCAGGTCCGTCCACTGGGCAGTCGCCTGGGGGCCTGGGCATCGCCGCAGAGCCGCGTGATCGCCGGTCGTGGCGAGTTGGAAGCGCTGCTCAAGGACACCGAGCAACGTTTCAGCGACACCCAGCCGCATTGCCCGGAACACTGGGGTGGTTATCGCCTGCTGCCGGAGCGCATCGAATTCTGGCAGGGCCGCCCAAGCCGCCTGCACGACCGCCTCAATTACCGCCAGCAGGGCGCCGACTGGATTCTTGAACGTCTGGCCCCCTGAGCAGTTTACCCACCGGGATAGTCTGCCGCAGCGGCCTCCAGCCACTTCGGCAGGTCTCGACGCTTGATCTTCTGCGCCTGAGCACTCGCCAACCGTTCGAGCATGAAGGCTTTTTTCTGCTCATCCTTGCCCGCCAGCGCTAGTGCCAGGTCGCGGTCCATCCAGCGTTTGATCCGCACGTACAGCCACCAATGGAAGTACAAACCGGCAACAGTCGTGACGACGATGATAAAATAGTCCATGAGAGTCCTTGGCCAGTGGGCAGTTTTCCGATTTTGCCGCTACTGTGTGAGTTCGCGGAGGCGCCTTAACGGAGCCTGAATCAAACCAATTTTATCCGGGCGGTGCCGTGACAGGCGTCAAGCTGCGGAGTTTAATGAATATCTGTTTCTTTGGAGTTGATGCTATGCGTAAGTCTGTTCTACTGGTTGCTTCCTTTTCCACGATGGCAATGTTGCTCACTGGTTGCCAATCGAGCCTGACCGGTGACTCCTACTCCCGTGACGAAGCACGTCGCGTGCAGACCGTTCGCATGGGCACCATCGAAGCATTGCGTCCGGTGAAAATCGAAGGCACCAAAACCCCGATCGGCGGCGCTGCAGGCGCAGTGGTCGGCGGCGTTGGTGGCAGCTCGATCGGTGGTGGTAAAGGTAGTGTTGTTGCTGCGGTCATCGGCGCAGTCGCTGGCGGCCTGATCGGCTCGGCCGCTGAAGAAGGCTTGACCCGCACCCAGGGCGTGGAAATCACCGTGCGCGAAGATGATGGCAGCATGCGCGCCTACGTTCAGGAAGTTCAGCCAAACGAAGTGTTCCGTGTTGGTGAGCGTGTGCGTATCGCCAGTGTGGGTGGCACCAGCCGCGTTTCGCACTAAGCGTAAACACCGGATAAACAAAAAACCCGATCAGGTGACTGATCGGGTTTTTTGTTTTTGGCTGAGGCGAGTCTTGATTGGCACCAGGCGTTATCGCGGTTTATCAGGATGCCAGGCTGGAACCCTTGCGACTCGCCATGGCCGTCACCCCATAACCGATCAGCGCGGCCAGAATCGAACCGGTCAGGATTCCCATGCGATCCATCCCGGCGAAATCACTCACCCCCGGCTCAAAGGCCAGCGAACCGACAAACAGGCTCATCGTAAAACCTATGCCGCAGAGAATCGCCACACCTAGTATCTGGCCCCAATTGGCGCCTTGGGGCAGGGCGGCGATACCGGTTTTCACGGCCAGCCAGGTCAGGCCGAAGACACCGACGGTCTTGCCCAGCAACAACCCGATGGCGATGCCCATGGGGACGTGGTGAGTGAAGCTTTCGACGGTGACACCGCTCAGGGACAGGCCGGCATTGGCAAACGCGAACAGCGGCAGAATGCCGTAGGCGACCCACGGGTGCAGGGCGTGTTCCAGGGTCAGCAATGGCGAGGGCTCGGCATTTTTCGTGCGCAGCGGAATGCAGAAAGCCAGGGTCACACCGGCCAGCGTGGCGTGGACACCGCTCTTGAGCACGCAAACCCAGAGTATCAAGCCAATGATCATGTAGGGCCCGAGCTTGACCACGCCGAGCCGGTTCATCCCGATCAGCGCTGCAATACAGGCCGCGGCCAGCGCCAGGGACAGGGTCGACAGGGCGCCGGAATAGAAGATTGCGATAATGATGATCGCGCCGAGGTCGTCGATGATCGCCAGGGTCATCAGGAACAGTTTCAGCGAGACTGGAACGCGTTTGCCCAGCAGCGCCAGCACGCCAAGGGCGAAGGCGATGTCGGTAGCGGTCGGGATTGCCCAGCCGTTGAGGGCCGGTGGCGTGTCGCGATTGAGGTACCAGTAGATCAGCGCCGGCACCACCATGCCACCAATCGCCGCCGCGCCAGGCAGGACGATTTGCGACGGTTTGGACAACTGGCCGTCGAGGACTTCGCGCTTCACTTCCAGGCCGATCAGCAGGAAAAACAGCGCCATCAGGCCGTCGTTGATCCACAGCAGCAACGGCTTGGCGATTTTAAGCGCGCCGATCTGCGCCACCACGGGGGTGTCCAGCAGGCCGTTGTACAACCACGCCAGCGGCGAGTTGTTGATGATTAGAGCCAGAACGGCAGCGGCGATCAGTAACAGACCGCTGGCAGCTTCCAACTGAAAGAAACGCGTGAAAGTGCTACGCAGAGGCAAGGTCGCTCTCCATCCGTGAGTTCAAAAGGTGTTACACCCTAACAAGTACTGTTAGTTGTTAAAACAAAAGTTATATTCTTTTTTGTTATATGCCGTTACAGAGTGAGCCGCTAGTACCAAGCTGAGCCTAGCAGTTGTCGGGCGTATTGGACCTCAGCTGTATCTGTGCTGGATGTAGGTTTTTTCCTAAGCTTGTTGGATGAGCCTTGATAAAAGGCCGACTCCTGCCCGATTCAACGAGAAATCCATCATGAGCGACAACCGACAGTGGTCCCGCGAAGCGATCCGGATCATCGAAGCCGATTTCCAGCGCAGCGCCGACACCCACCTGATCCCCTTGCCGCTGCCGGGTTTTCCAGGCATCGAGTTGTACTTCAAGGATGAATCCAGCCACCCCACGGGCAGTCTCAAGCACCGACTGGCCCGTTCGCTGTTCCTGTACGCGCTGTGTAATGGCTGGCTCAAGCCAGGGGCGCCGGTCATTGAGGCTTCCAGCGGTTCCACGGCGATTTCCGAAGCGTACTTCGCGCGTATGCTGGGCTTGCCATTCATTGCGGTGATGCCGGCGACTACCTCGAAAGAAAAGATCGCGCAAATCGCCTTCTATGGCGGCCAAAGCCACCTGGTGGACGATCCGACCCAGATCTATGCAGAGTCCGAGCGCCTGGCCCGCGAGCACGACGGGCACTTCATTGACCAGTTCACCTACGCCGAGCGCGCCACCGACTGGCGGGCGAACAACAACATTGCCGAGTCGATCTTTCATCAGATGCGTTTCGAGCAGCACCCCGAGCCGAGCTGGCTGATTTCCAGCCCCGGTACCGGGGGCACCACGGCCACCCTGGGCCGATACGTGCGTTATCGCCAGCATTGCACCCGCGTGCTGTGTGCCGATGCCGAGCGTTCGGTGTTCTTCGATTACTACCAGACCGGCGATGCCAGCCTGCGACTGGACCACGGCTCGCGGATCGAAGGTATCGGTCGGCCGCGTGTGGAGGCGTCGTTTTTGCCCAAGGTGATCGACGCGATGGTCAAGGTGCCGGATGCCCTGTCACTGGCGGCCATGCACTACCTGGCGGAGCGTTTGGGACGCCATGTGGGCGGGTCGAGCGGGACCAACCTGATCGGCGCACTGATGGCCGCTCAACACATGAAGGCGCAGGGGGAGACGGGGTCGATGGTGGCGATTCTGTGCGACAGTGGCGAGCGCTACGCCACGACCTATTACGATCAGGACTGGCTCAAGGCTCAGGGGTATGAATTGAGTGGTTTGATGGCTGCAGTGGCAGCGACGGTGGAGCGGGGTGAGGCACTGCCGGCTAGCGTGTTGCGCGCCAATATCTGACACAAATGAAAAGATCGCAGCCTTCGGTAGCTCCTACAGGGAATGGTGTAAATCCTGTAGGAGCTGCCGAAGGCTGCGATCTTTTGCTTTAAGGCTTAAGCCTCGAGGCCGAGGATATCCCGAGCCACAGCCTCGGCAATGCGAATCCCGTCAACACCCGCCGACAGAATCCCGCCTGCATAACCGGCACCCTCACCGGCCGGGAACAGACCTTTCACGTTCAGGCTCTGCAACGACTCGTTGCGGGTAATGCGCAGCGGTGAGGAGGTACGGGTCTCGATGCCGGTCAACACCGCATCGTGCAGCGAGTAACCACGAATCTGCTTTTCGAACGCCGGCAAGGCTTCGCGAATCGCTTCGATGGCGAACGCCGGCAGTGCCAACGCCAGATCACCCAGGGCAATACCCGGCTTGTAGGACGGTTCGACGCTGCCCAGTTCGGTGGACGGTTTACCCGCGATAAAATCGCCGACCAGTTGCGCCGGGGCTTCGTAGTTGCTGCCGCCCAGCACAAAGGCGTGGGATTCCAGGCGTTCCTGCAGCTCGATACCGGCCAGCGGGCCGCCCGGATAGTCGACTTCCGGGGTAATGCCGACGACGATCCCGGAGTTGGCATTGCGCTCGTTACGCGAGTACTGGCTCATGCCATTGGTGACCACGCGGTTCGGCTCGGAAGTCGCCGCCACCACCGTACCGCCCGGGCACATGCAGAAGCTGTAGACCGAACGGCCGTTCTTGGCGTGGTGCACCAGTTTGTAGTCGGCGGCGCCCAGTTTCGGGTGGCCGGCGTATTTGCCCAGGCGGGCACGGTCGATCAGCGATTGCGGGTGCTCGATGCGGAAACCCACCGAAAACGGCTTGGCTTCCATGAACACGCCTCGCCCGTGAAGCATGCGGAAGGTGTCGCGGGCACTGTGGCCGAGGGCGAGGATCACGTGCCTGGAATGTATCTGCTCGCCACCATTGAGCTCGACGCCGACCAGTTGGCCGTCTTCGATCAATACGTCGGTGACCCGCTGCTGGAAGCGCACTTCGCCGCCGAGGGCGCGAATCTGCTCACGCATGTTTTCCACGACGCCGGTCAGGCGGAATGTACCGATGTGCGGTTTGCTGACGTAGAGGATCTCTTCCGGCGCGCCGGCCTTGACGAATTCGTGCAGGACTTTGCGACCGAGGAATTTCGGATCCTTGATCTGGCTGTAGAGCTTGCCGTCGGAGAAAGTCCCCGCGCCGCCTTCACCAAATTGCACGTTGGACTCGGGGTTGAGCACGCTTTTGCGCCACAGGCCCCAGGTATCCTTGGTGCGCTGGCGTACTTCGGTGCCGCGCTCGAGGATGATTGGCTTGAAGCCCATTTGCGCCAGCAGCAGCCCGGCGAAAATCCCGCACGGACCGAAGCCGACGACGATCGGACGTGCGCTCAGGTCGGCCGGTGCCTGGCCTACCGCTTTGTAACTGACATCCGGAGCCACGTTGACGTTACGGTCATCGGCGAACTTGTGCAGTACCGCCGCCTCGTCGCGAACTTCAAGGTCGATGGTGTAGATGAAGCACAGCTCGGAGGACTTTTTACGCGCATCGTAGCTGCGCTTGAACAAGGTGAAATCGAGCAGGTCATCGCTGGCAAGCCCTAAGCGCTGCACGATGGCAGGGCGCAGGTCTTCATCGGGATGGTCGATCGGCAACTTGAGTTCGGTGATTCGTAACATGGCGGGATCCGGTTCGCGGGGCGCACAACTGCGCCAGGGCGTTTGAAGCCGGCGATTATAAGCCCCAAAGACAGCGTCCAGTGAGGCAAAAACCGCCTCTCGTCGAATCAGTCGTCGCGCGAGCCGCCGAAATACCCGCATCCACGCTGGACCTGGCCGTCAACGCGCAGCTCGGCACTCATGTGCTGGATGCTGCCAGTTCTGCTGTCGACGCAACGTTGCGGTGCAACCCACAGTTCTATGTGTTGGTTATTGACTTCGGTGCTGAGGTTGAAACGGCCGTCGCCCAGTTGCTCTTCCACGTAGGGCACGGCGAGGGGCGGCTGGCCGGCGCGGTCAATGACCATGCCTTTGCCGCTGACCTTGACGTCCCACTCCGGCGTATGGCCGGCGGCGCGCAGGGTCAGCAGCTTGAAATTCGGATCGTCGCACGCGGTGCCCGAGCGCTCGACGCGGTACAACTGCTCCAGATCGAGCTGGCCGTCACCACCGCTGCCGGCCACAACGCGCCCACGCACGTCGGCAAACAGTTTGCCCTGCTTGTCCGCCAGGTTTGCGGCCTGCTGCAGGACGCTGGTACCGCCCGTGTCGTTGACCACGTAGCGGTTTGCCTGGTTGCACGGCTGGAACAGCAGCTTGCCGTCCGCCGCGGTCAACTGGCCTTGCATGCGTGTCTGGCCGACGTGGGAGGCGTTCTGCCGTTCGCCCTCGAACAACTGGCAAGCGGCGAACAGCGGAAGCAGGGCTATGAGGACTAGGGAACGGGCAACACGCATCTTGGGGTCTCCTGACAAGTGCCGCCACGTTACTCAGGCTGACCGTTCATCACAAGGCTGGAGTTGCTCTCTGGCAAAGTAGAGGGTGATTTGCGGCAACATCTTGTGAATTATTCCGATGCCGAGTTTCAGGGTGCCAAAGGTAAGCTGCCGCGGTTTTACAGGGGGCGGATATGAAGAACGCTATGGGCTGGAAGAGCTGGTTGTTTTTAATTGTGATGACGGGGGCCACGGGCAGTCAGGCTGCCGAGATCAATTTGTCTTCGGCAACCGACTTCACCCGAATGGATTTGCTATTGAAGGACAACGACAGACTTCATTCGGTGTTTGAAATGAATGTCACGCTCAGTCCTGAAGCAACTGAGCGCATGCAGCGCATTAGCCTCGAGTCGATAGGCCAGAAATTGACGCTATCGATCAATGGCTGGAAGGTTTCTGAGACGACAGTGCAATCGGTCCTGGGATCGCAGTTCAGAGTGTCCATCCCGAAAGCCATCGCCAAAGACCTCTTGCCCACGTTGGTTGATTGAGCTTGAACCGGCTCAGCCTACGTGAAAGGTCTGACCCGTTTGCAGGCCTTCCACGCTTTTGGCGTAGGCCAAGGCCACATCCGCCGCAGGAACCGGCTTGAAGCCACGGAAGTACGGCGCGTATTTGCCCATGGCCTCGACCAGGACGTTCGGGCTGATCGAATTCACACGCAAGCCGCGGGGCAGTTCGATGGCGGCGGCCCGGACGAAGCTGTCCAGTGCACCGTTGACCAAGGCTGCCGAGGCACCACTGTAAATCGGATCGTGACTGAGTACGCCAGTGGTGAAGGTGAACGAAGCGCCGTCGTTGGCGAACTCGCGACCGATCAGCAACAGGTTGACCTGGCCCATGAGTTTGTCTTTCAGGCCCAGGGCAAAGCTCTCTTCGGTCATCTCATTGAGCGGGGCAAAGGTCACGTTGCCCGCGGCGCACACCAGCGCGTCGAATTTGCCCGTCTGCGCGAATAGTTTGCGAATCGAGGCGCTGTCACTGATGTCCACCCGGAAGTCGCCGCTGGTGCGACCGATGCGGATGATTTCGTGGCGTTGCGATAGTTCTTTGTCGATAGCCGATCCGATGGTACCGCCTGCGCCGATCAAAAGAATTTTCATGGAAGCTGATCCTCGTTATGGGTTGAACAAGGCATCAGTTTAGAGTGGTTTTTTCTCTAGATAAGCGCACTAATAGGCAACCTTTGGTTTTCAAATGGAAACAATCCATGAGTGAGATGGATGACCTGGCCGCGTTCGCCGTATTGATCGAAGCGGGAAGTTTCACCCTGGCGGCGCAGCAGCTCGGTTGCAGCAAAGGCCAGCTGTCCAAGCGCATCAGCCAGTTGGAGGCGCAGTTTTGCGTGGTGCTGTTGCAGCGCACCACTCGCCGTTTGAGCCTGACGGCAGCCGGCGCTGCGTTGTTGCCACAGGCTCAGGCGTTGGTGGTGCAAGTCGAGCGGGCGCGTCAGGCGCTGGCGCGGCTGAAGGACGACATGGCCGGCCCGGTACGGATGACAGTTCCGGTATCGCTCGGGGAAACCTTCTTCGATGGCTTGTTGCTGGAGTTCTCCGCCAGGTATCCCCAGGTGCAGATCGAACTGGAGCTCAACAACAGCTACCGCGAACTGTCCCGCGACGGCTTCGATCTGGCGATTCGTTCTGACGTGGCGATTGACCAGCGACTGGTGGCGCGTCCGTTGCTGGCTTGGCAAGAACTGACCTGCGCCAGCCCGGCTTACCTGGAGCAATACGGTGAACCGCAAACGCCCCAGGCGCTGGCCGAACATCGTTGCCTGCTCAACAGCCATTACAGCGGCCGCGAAGAATGGCTGTATCACCAGCAGCATGAATTGTTGCGGGTGCGGGTGTCGGGGCCGTTCGCCAGCAACCACTACAACCTGTTGAAGAAAGCCGCACTGGTCGGTGCCGGTATTGCGCGCCTGCCATCCTACTGTTTGCCAACAGAACTGGCCGACGGGCGTTTGCGATGGCTCCTGCGCGATTATCAGACCCGCAGTATGCCGATGTATCTGGTGCATCCTTATCAGGGCGGATTGCCCAAGCGCACGCAGGTGCTGGCGGATTATTTGATCGGGTGGTTCAAGCGCAGTGGGGAGGCGCTGGATCGACTGTAGCGACCCCCTGTAGGAGCGAGCTTGCTCGCGAAGAACGTATAGACACCACGTTCATCCAGCCAGCCACCGTCATCGTTAACGTCCATCGCGAGCGAGCTCGCTCCTACAAGGGATCTCATGGTGGGCATAAAAAAACGGCCCGAAGGCCGTTTTCTGTTTACCGCAATGGCTTAGCCGCCGAGGTACGCTTCGCGCACTTTCGGGTCGGTCAGCAATGCTTCGCCGGTGCCTTGCATCACGACCCGGCCGTTCTCCAGCACGTAGGCGCGGTCAGCGATTTTCAGCGCCTGGTTGGCGTTCTGCTCGACCAGGAACACCGTTACACCGTCCTTGCGCAGCTGTTCGATGATGTCGAAGATCTGCTGGATGATGATCGGTGCCAGGCCCAGGGAAGGCTCGTCGAGCAGCAACAGCTTGGGCTTGCTCATCAGCGCACGGCCGATGGCGAGCATTTGCTGTTCGCCACCGGACATGGTGCCACCACGCTGGGCGAAGCGTTCCTTCAGGCGTGGGAAAAGTCCGAGGACCTTGTCCATCTGTTCCTCATAGTCGCCCTTGGCGGTGAAGAAACCACCCATGGAGAGGTTTTCTTCCACGGTCAGGCGGGAAAACACCCGACGACCTTCCGGTACCACGGCGATGCTCTTGCGCATGATCTGCGAGGAGTCCTGGCCGACCAGTTCCTCACCCATGTAGCGGATGCTGCCGCTGTGGGCCTGCGGCGAACCGCAGAGCGTCATCAGCAGGGTCGACTTGCCGGCACCGTTGGCGCCGATCAGGGTCACGATCTCGCCCTGGCGGACTTCGACGTTGACGCTGTGCAGGGCCTGGATCTTGCCGTAGAAGGTGGAAACGTTTTCGAACTGCAGCATTTACGCTTCCCCCAGGTAGGCTTTGATCACTTCAGGATTGTCGCGGATCTGTTCCGGCGTGCCGTTGGCCAGGGGGGTACCCTGGTTGATCACGACGATGTGGTCGGAAATGCTCATGACCAGTTTCATGTCGTGTTCGATCAGCAGCACGGTGACGTTGTGCTCTTCACGCAGCATGCTGATCAGCGCCTTGAGGTCTTCGGTTTCCTTCGGGTTCAGGCCCGCGGCCGGTTCGTCAAGCATGAGGATCCGCGGACGGGTCATCATGCAGCGAGCGATTTCCAGACGACGTTGCTGACCGTAGGCCAGGGTGCCAGCAGGACGGTTGGCAAACGCCTTGAGGTTGACCTTGTCCAGCCAGTACTCGGCGAATTCCATGGCCTCGCGCTCGCTTTTGCGGAACGACGGCGTCTTGAACAGACCGGACAGGAAGTTGGTGTTCAGGTGACGGTGCTGGGCGATCAAGAGGTTCTCGACCGCGGTCATGTCCTTGAACAACCGCACGTTCTGGAAGGTGCGCACCACGCCCTTGAGGGCGATCTTGTGGCCGGGCAGGCCCTCGATCGACTCGCCGTCCAGCAGGATGCTGCCGCCGCTTGGCTTGTAGAAGCCGGTCAGGCAGTTGAACACGGTGGTCTTGCCGGCGCCGTTAGGGCCGATCAATGCCACCACCTGTTTTTCCTTCACGCTCAAGGCCACGCCGTTGACCGCCAGCAAGCCGCCGAAGCGCATGCTCAGGTTTTCTACTTTGAGGATCTCGCGGCTCATTTGCGCAGCTCCATGTGAGGACGTTGCATGGGCAGCAGACCTTGAGGACGCCAGATCATCATCAGCACCATCAAGGCGCCGAACATCAACATGCGGTATTCACTGAACTCACGCATCATTTCCGGCAACAGGATCATTACCGTGGCTGCGAGTACGACACCCAGTTGCGAGCCCATGCCGCCCAACACCACGATGGCGAGGATGGTCGCCGACTCGATGAAGGTGAAGGACTCTGGTGTCACCAGGCCCTGACGCGCGGCGAAGAAGCTGCCGGCGAAACCAGCAAAGCAGGCACCCAGGGTGAAGGCTGAAAGCTTGATGATCGTCGGGTTCAGACCCAGCGCACGGCAGGCGATTTCGTCTTCACGCAGGGCTTCCCAGGCACGGCCCAGAGGCATGCGCAGCAAGCGGTTGATGACGAACAGGGCGAACAGCGCGAGAAACAACGCCACCAGGTAGAGGAAGATCACCTTGTTGATCGAGTTGTATTCCAGGCCGAAGTACTCGTGGAACGTCTGCAGGCCTTCAGCCGCTTTACGTTCGAAGGTCAGGCCGAAGAACGTCGGTTTCTCGATGTTGCTGATGCCGTTCGGCCCCCCCGTGAGGCCAGTCAGGTTACGCAGGAACAGCCGGATGATTTCACCGAAGCCCAGCGTCACGATCGCCAGATAGTCACCACGCAGACGCAGGACCGGGAAGCCCAGCAGGAAGCCGAAGGTGGCCGCCATCATCCCGGCAATCGGCAGGCAGATCCAGAAGCTCAAACCGTAGTAGTGCGACAGCAGCGCATAACTGTAGGCGCCGACGGCATAGAAGCCGACATAACCGAGGTCGAGCAGGCCGGCCAGGCCGACCACGATGTTCAGGCCGAGGCCGAGCATCACGTAGATCAGCACCAGCGTGGCGATGTCTACCGCGCCGCGAGAGCCGAAGAACGGCCAGATCAGCGCACCGGCGATCAGCGCGATGATGATCCAGCGTTGGGTGGTCGGCAGGGTCAGGAAGTTGCTGGCCTTGGCCGGAATCAGCGGCATGCTGGGCGAGGAGCGCCAGGCCGAGCTGATCTGCTGGTCGAACAGTACACGAAGGAACATCAGCACCGAGCACACGGCGATGGTGATCAGCGTTGTAGTGCTGGTGCCATGGACTTCGAGGTCGATGCCGACGATGGTCAGCTTCAGACCGAGTACCGGGTAGGCAACGGCCCACACCAGCAAGGCACTGAACAGTGCCTGTTTAAGATTCCTAGTCATACTTTCTCAACCTCCGGACGTCCCAACAGGCCGGTTGGCCGGAACAACAACACCAGAACCAATAGACCGAACGCCACGACGTCCTTGTACTGGTCGCCGAAGATATCGGCACCAAAGGCTTCCGCCACCCCCAGCACGATCCCCCCGAGCATGGCGCCGGGGATGCTGCCGATACCACCCAGTACCGCGGCGGTGAAGGCCTTGAGGCCGACCAGGAAACCGGCGTTCGGGTTGATCACACCGTATTGCATGCTCAGCAGCACGGCCGCGATGGCCGCCAGTGCGGCACCGACGACGAAGGTCAGGGCAATGATGTTGTTGGTGTTGATACCCAGAAGATTGGCCATCTTGATGTCTTCGGCACAGGCGCGGCAGGCGCGACCCAAGCGAGAGCGGGAGATGAATAGCGTCAGGCCGAGCATGGCGACAAAGGTCACCACGAACACCACGATTTGCATGTAGGAAATCAGCACTTCATGTGCGCCACCTGGGCCGATGGCAAAGTTGCCCGGAATCAGGTTGGGAATGGATTTGTCCTTGGAGTCTTGTGCCAGCAGAACCGTGTTCTGCAGGAAGATCGACATGCCGATGGCGGAAATCAGCGGGATCAGACGGTTGCTGCCGCGCAAGGGGCGGTAGGCGATCCGTTCGATGCTGTAGCCGTAGGCACTGGTGACGACAATGGTTGCCAGAAAAGCAGCGGTCATCAACAGCGGAACGCTGTCGAGTCCCAGCATGGCCAGCCCGGCGATGGCGATGAACGCCACGTAGGAGCCGATCATGTACACCTCGCCGTGGGCGAAGTTGATCATTCCAATGATGCCGTAAACCATCGTATAGCCGATGGCGATCAGGGCATACGTGCTGCCAATGGTCAGACCATTAACCAGCTGTTGGAAAAAGTGATAGATGTCAGGCATTACAGCGCTCCTAAAAACCTGATACGCATTTCACTGGTGGAGTCATTTTCCCGCCCGAGCCCCGTGGATCTGCATCCACTTCGAATTCGGGGTTTGCCAGCGAACCGCTGATGACGGTTTTGAGATTTTCAGGTGGGGAGACTGGCGGATCACGCCAGCGCGGCCCAATACGTTCGTAAAATAAAGCCCACGGCACGCCGTGGGCTTTATTGGCAGTCAGTCAGGCAACGCCTTACTGAGGCTTGGCTTCAGTTTTAGGTTTGCCGAAGTGCCACTCGTAAACCACAAATTTGAAGTCTTTCAGGTCACCCTTGGCGTCGAAGCTCAGGTCGCCAGTCGGGGTCTTGAAGGTGCCGGCGTGGATGGCTTCAGCCACTTTGGCGGCGTCTTCGGACTTGGCGGCCTTGATGCCGTCGGCGATCACGGTCACAGCCGAGTAGGCCGGGAACACGAACGGACCGCTCGGGTCTTCTTTCTTGGCTTTGAACGCGTCAGCCAGGGCGACGTTGGCCGGATCCTGGTCGAAGGATTTCGGCAGGGTCACCAGCAGACCTTCGGAAGCGTCCTTGGCGATCTGCGAAATGGAGTCGTTACCCACGCCTTCCGGACCCATGAATTTGGCTTTCAGGCCTTTTTCCTGGGATTGACGCAGGATCAGACCCAGCTCCGGGTGGTAGCCGCCGTAGTAGACGAAGTCGACGTTGGCTTGCTTGAGCTTGGAGATCATCGACGAGAAGTCTTTGTCGCCGGCGTTGATGCCTTCGAACACGGCAACTTTCACGCCTTTGCCTTCCAGGGTTTTCTTCACGGCGGTGGCGATGCCTTCACCGTATTGCTGTTTGTCGTGCAGGACGGCAACGATTTTCGGTTTTACGAAATCGGCAATGTAGTTACCGGCGGCAGGGCCCTGGGCGCTGTCCAGGCCGATGGTGCGGAACACCATTTTGTAACCACGGCTGGTGATGTCCGGGCTGGTGGCAGCCGGGGTGATCATGATCACGCCTTCGTCTTCGTAGATGTCCGAAGCCGGTTGAGTGGAGCTGGAGCACAGGTGACCGACCACGAACTTGACGCCATCGTTGACGACTTTGTTCGCGACTGCTACCGCTTGTTTTGGATCACAGGCGTCATCGTATTCAACGGCTTCGAGTTTCTTGCCGTCTACGCCGCCCTTGGCGTTGATCTGCTCGATGGCCATTTTGGCGCCACTGAACTGCATGTCGCCGTATTGGGCTACAGGACCGGTTTTAGGGCCGGCGATGCCGATCTTGATGGTGTCAGCTGCGAACGAATGGCTGGCAACCCCGGCCAGAACCATAGCGGCAAACAGTTTGGAAATCTGCTTAGTAGCCTTAGTCATAGTGCTCCACTCTTACTGTTGTAGTTTTTATAGTCCTGGCGCCGATGGCAGCAGAACCGGGTCAGATATCCACGACATCCCCCCGGAAATGCCCCCCGGCAACTGTACCGGTACAGTGTAGAGCGCCGATTGTCAGCCTGGGAAGGCGGCGCCGGGGGGCAAAACCTGCAAGTGTCGCTTTATTGAAAGAAAAAGACAGAATTGCGGCGGGGGTGTTGAAGGGCTTATAGCCGGATTCAGTGCATTCCCTGGCTCTACTGCGCTTTTCATTTCGGTCACTCAATTGCATCCGGGTTTTTCTGCCAGACCAGCGACGTTATCATTCGCGTCGATTTCTTTTTCCGGACAGTCCCATGAATCAAGAACCTAGCACCCTCTATGCCAAGCTGCTTGGTGAAACCGCATCTATTACCTGGAAAGAGCTGGAGCCGTTCTTCGCCAAGGGTGCCCTATTGTGGGTCGATCCTGGCCTGGATTTGATCGCCGCCGCCGAGGCCGTGGCCCAGGATGAAGGGGTGAAAGTGGCTGCCTGGCTGGCCGGCGACAAGCTCGGCAAGCTGTCTGAAACGCGGGCGCTGGATCTTTTTGAACGTGATCCGCAGTTGTGGGCCGTGGTTGTTTCGCCGTGGATTCTGGTCCAGGAAAGGGCGCAGGCTTGAAAGGTTGCACTTGTTTGGTGCGTTCTTTTCAGAGGGGAAAGTGTGTAGCCGGGTAGCGTGATGGCATGTTGCCGTGGAGAAAGGCCACAGCTTCACGGTGACGTAAACGTAACGGGAACAGTTGAGAGGACAACTGAACGGCTGCTCAATTGTTTCTGGATGTTGGATAAAAGATCAAAAGATCAGATCAAAAGATCGCAGCCTTCGGCAGCTCCTACAAAGGCGCGCTGCGGTGTCATGTGAACCGCAGCCCGTAGGAGCTGCCGAAGGCTGCGATCTTTTCAGGCATACCTCATCAAGCCGTCTTGCCCGTATGGTTATTCAACGAAATAACCTTGGTCTTGCCAATGCGGTGACGGTAGATCTCGCGCAGGTATTTGATCGATTTCTTCACGCAATCGCGCGACAGGCGGATGTCGTTGATCGAGACGAACTTGTCCTTGTCATTGATCAGCTCTCGGTACTTCTTCTCGTACATCGGCTTGATCGCGTACCAGTTGGTATCGAGGATCTTCGCCGGGTTCTCGAATTCGTTGAGCAACTCGTCGATCCGGTCTTCGTCGAACTGTTCGTTGATGATGAAGTCGAGGATCGAGTTGTCCAGGGTCTCGTCGAAGCGGTACGGGTTTTTCGCAAAGCAACGCTTGATGAACGCCACGATCAGTGTCAGGAAGTCGTCCGACAGGCACGGGCTCTTGGCGATCAGGGTGGTCAGCGACAGGTTGGCCGAGGCACCGATCACCAGCGCGTAGCGCTTGAGCGTGGTGTTGGGGAACAGGCTGTTGAGGTGAGTCTTCAACCGGTTCAAATCCATGTAGGAGAGCTTGTAGTCCTTCGGCAAGGAAACGATCGACACCACCGACGAGCAGTTCTTGAAGAAGTGCAGGTCGTGCAGGGCCGCCGCGTCGTACCCCGAGTTCTTGTACTGCTCCAGCGACGCGCGATAGCGCTTGGATTCGATCGGCAACAGGCTGATGCCTTCGATGGCCTGGGTGACCTTGTTGAAGTGCGGCAGGTCGATCGAACGGAAGAACAGGTCGTCGATGTTCAGGCGCTGCGGCTCTTTCTCGAACACCTTGAATTTGTCGCTGCTCGGCGGCGGGGTTTCCGGCACCACGGACTCTGCGTAGGCAATCGCCACCGGGCCGGCCAGGCTCATGAACAGGTCGTTGGCGTCCAGGCGGATGGTTTCGCCGATGTCGATGCCGGCGCGACGGAAATAGTTCTGGTCGTAGTCGGTGGTCACCGCCTGGGCCGTGAGAATGTTGAAGATCTGCTGTGAGATGTATTGGTTGGCATGCTTTTCCATGGCATTGACATCAATGTTCTGGATATTGCCGTCATCGTTCTCTTCGGCGTAACGCATGATGTCGTTGGAGATCAACATCATCGCGTTCCATGGGCGGATGCGGCCCATGACGCTGGCTTCGCTGCTGTCTTCGTTGGCGAAGTTGTAGGAGAAGTCCCACTCTTCCGACAGGTATTTGCACAGCAGGCGGCCGGCGTTGATGTGCAGCGCCTCGGACATTTCACTGCGGTGATCGGAAATGTTCGGCAGTACGCAGATGCCACTGGTGAAGATCGGTTCGAAGACGAAGGCGTGGCCGCTCTTGCTGTCGTGCTCGTCCATCGGTTTGGTGTCGAACGTCTTGTTCATGTACGAGTGCTGTTGGGCCAGGCCGAATTCCGAGGCCATGCCCGAACCGGTACCGCCACCGGCACTGAAGATCGAGAAATACAGGCGCGACTGGTTGGCCTTGATGCCGCAGCTGTCGATCAGGTACGAGTGGATCATCTTCCAGTCAGGGCTGGAGAAACGCTGGGTGTCCTTGTTCAGGATGATCTTGGCCAGGTACTGGCCGAGGATCGGCGCGTTACCGGCGCCACCGGCGTGGACTTCCGACAAGTCCATGATTTTCATCTTGCTGTAGTCGCGCAGGAAACCGCTTTTTTCGCCCTTGCGCGAGAAACGGATGCGTCCGGCGATGTCCTTGTCCAGGTCGCCGAGCATCACCAGTGGCTCGACCAGAAACACCGGCTTGGTGTTTTTGTTCTGGCCCAGGCGCAGGTTGTTGCGGATCCACTGGGCCGGGCTGTAGCCCTTTTCGGCAAAACGCTTGTCCGGCGACAGGCGATCTTCGTTATTGAATTCGTTGAGGTAGAACTTGCGGGCGTTGTACACCAGCTCCGCCACGTCCAGCGCTATGTTCGAGCCGCAGCGGCCCAGACCGATCAGGCACACCGACGGGAATTCCTGATCGTTGTGCTGTTCGCTGTCGCCCTCCAGATGCGCTGCGCGCGGGAACACCATGTCGCGCAGGCCGTCGAGGTTGTCGAGGATGCGGTCGGTGTTGGTTTCGGTGAAGTACAGGTATTGCTGGGTTGCCAACGGGCGCGATTGAATCAATGGCTTCGGTGATGACGGGCTGTTGGCCGCGGGGCTCAACGTCAGATCGGTTACCGCAGTGGCCGGGTTGTTTTTAGAAGTCATTGTTCGCCATCTACCTGGGCTGATTGGTTGGCCGACTCGCAGTCGTCGAACCGTCACGGAATACAATCGCGTCTTTTTTTCAGCGCGTACCTGGACCATGCCTTGGTCCTTGGCCTGAGCATCACTCGGCGTGAATCCTTTCCTGAGTCATGATGGATCGGCCAATATTCGGTGATCTTTAATCTAAAGGAGGCAAAATGATGTCAATGCTACCTGCGCTGGGGTTTGCCGGGATCGGCCTGATGGGGTTGCCGATGTGCCGGCGCCTGTTGGCGGCGGGTTATCCGCTGGCGGTATGGAATCGCAATCCGGACAAGTGCAAGCCGCTGGTGGAGGCCGGCGCACGCCAGGTCGCCAGCCCGGCAGAACTGTGCCAGCACGCGGACGTGGTGATGTTGTGCCTGGCAGATACGTCGGTCGTATGCGAGGTAGTGTTTGGTCCGGCAGGCATTATCGAGGGGGCAAAGAAAGGCCAGTTACTGGTGGACTTTTCCAGCCTGGAGCCTAACGCCACACGGGAAATGGCCGCAGAACTCGCCGGTAAAACCGGCATGGGCTGGCTCGACACACCGGTGTCCGGCGGTGTGGTCGGGGCCGAAGCCGGGAGCCTGGCGATCATGGTGGGTGGCGAGTCGGAGGATCTGGATCGGGTTCGTCCCGTTCTGCTGAACCTGGGGCAACGTGTGACGCACATGGGCGGCGTCGGGGCAGGGCAGGTGACCAAGGCGTGCAACCAGATGATCGTCGCCTGCAATGCCTTGGTGATTGCCGAAGTGGTCGCGTTGGCGGAACGTTCCGGGGTTGATGCAAGCCTGATCGCCGAAGCGCTGGCCGGCGGCTTTGCCGATTCGAAACCGTTGCAGATCCTCGCCCCGCAAATGGCTGAAAACCGTTTCGAACCGATCAAGTGGCACGTGCGCACGTTGCTCAAGGATCTGGATACGGCGGTAAAGTTTTCGCGAGAGCAAGGCTCGGCGACACCGATCAGCGGCCTGGCCGCGCAGTTGATGCGCCTGCATGGGAGTCAGGGGTCCCTTGAAAAGGACCCCTCTACATTAGTGCAGATGTACCGTGAGCCAGGCTCAGCGTCGTGACGGTACAGGCGTGCTCGCGCTGATTGATTTCGTTCAGCACCGGATGCAGTTCGGCCAGCGGCACCGGCCGACTGAGTAAATAGCCCTGAACGAAATCACAGCCATGGTTTTCCAGGAACTGATATTGCTCGAAGGTTTCGACCCCTTCGGTGACCACTTGCAGGTGCAGGGTATGGGCCATGACGATGATCGCCTGGACAATCTCCATGTCCTGGGTGGCCTTGGGGATGTCCTGGATGAACGAACGGTCGATTTTCAATGTGTTGAGCGGCAAGCGCTTGAGGTAGGCCAGGGATGAATAGCCGGTGCCGAAGTCGTCGATCGACAGGGACACGCCGAGGGCACGAATCTGTCGCAGCAACATCAGTGTGTTGGCGATATTGCCCATCAAGGCGTTTTCCGTGACTTCCAGTTCCAGCTGTTGGGGCTTCACACCGGCGGCTCGCAATGCGTACTCGATTTCATCGGCCAGTTCTACGCGTGCCAGGCTCAGGGGCGAGCAGTTCACGGCGATCTTGAGGTCTGCATAACCCTGGCGCGACAACTCACCCAGATCCTCGCAGGCCTTGCGCAGCACCCAGTTGTCCAGTTCGGCGATCAGGCCGTTGGCCTCGGCGATCGCGATAAAACGATCCGGCACGAGGAACCCGTGGACCGGGTGCTGCCAGCGGATCAAGGCTTCGAGCTTGCTGACCTGACCGGTCTTGAGGTCATAGATCGGCTGGTAATAGAGCATCAGGCCATTGTCTTCACGCAGGGCATGGCGCAGTTCTTCTTCCAGTTGCAGTTCCAGTGTGGCGCGGGTTTTCAGTTTGGCGCTGAAAAAGCTCAGGCCGTTGCGGCCACCGCCCTTGGACTGATACAGCGCAAGGTCGGCGTTCTTCAGCAGTTCTTCACACGTCTTGCCATCCTCCGGAAACAGGCTGATGCCGATGCTGGTGGTCATGACCATGCGCCTGCCGGCCAGTTCGATAGGCTCCTTCATTTTCAACATGATGCGTTGGGCCATATGCCGCGCCTCTTCACGATCATGCAGGTCGATGAGCAGGCAGAACTCGTCGCCGCCAAAGCGTGCGACCACATCTTCGTGACTGCGAACCGAACTCTTGATGTGCCCGGCAAGCACTTTGAGCAGTTCGTCACCGGCATCGTGGCCAAGGCTGTCGTTGATCCGCTTGAAATGGTCGATGTCCAGGAACATGACCGCCAGCATCCCGCCTTTGTTGGTTTTCTCGATGAGTTTTTCGGCGAAGACCTGGTTGAATCCGCGGCGGTTGATCAGGTTGGTCAGCGGGTCGTAGTGCGCCACCTGTTGCAGCGACCTGCGCGCCTGGTCCAACTGGCTGAGCAGGGAGTTGACCCGTTGCAGATCGTGGTCCTTGCGTTGCAGTTTCTTGTCCGCCAGCGCCGCGCTGATGCTGCTGCCGATGATCAGCAGGGTCATGACCGCCACGGTCAGTGCCAGCTGCAGTTGGCTGTGATCGCCGGTTTGCGCTGGCAGGCTGCCTTCGGGCAGCACCAGGTTGAAGGCGGCCATGGCCGTGAGGTGCATACTGAGGATGCCAGCCCCGAGCAACAGGCTGGCGCAGTATTTGATGAGCTGATGCAGCATGCCGGCGCCGTCGCGCAGATACCATGCCAGTAACAAGGCTGCCAGTGCGGCACCGATCGCGATTGCAATGGAAAGGGCAAACAGGCCCGGATGGTAATAGACCGAGGCATTGGCGTGCATGGCCGTCATGCCCACGTAATGCATGGTCGCGATACCCATGCCGATCCCGATCGATGCCGTGAGGCACCGTCGCAAACTCAGCTCGGGAAGGCTGAGGGTATGCATGGCCAGCCACGCGGCGAGCAGCGCGATGGTTAGTGAGAACACCGTGACAGGCAGTTGGTAGTGAAGAGCGATAGGCGCCTGGAATGCCAGCATCCCGACGAAGTGCATGGCCCAGATACTGCCGGCCAGGCATCCGCTGCCAACCCAGCGCCAGAGCGTTTGGGAAGCGGATTTTTCAGCGTGAGCAACCCGTTCGGCCATGTCCAGTGTCGCGAAGCTGCCGACACAGGCGACCAGATAAGCCAGCAGCACCAGAAAAGGGTCATGTGTGCAATTAAGTACGACCTGCCCACTCTCTGGTAGCTCGGTAAGGAAATGCAAACCAGGCCACTCCATAGCACGCCCCATCGTTATCCTTCAGGCCGGCGCAAGGAGCGCCAGCGAATGTCCTGGAGTATAGAGGGCGTGGATGGAGCGCAAGCGATAGTGGCATATTGATGCCAAACATTTTGATATTAGCTTAATAGCGATTAGGGCTAACACTCAGGCGATGTGCTTCTGGGGCGTCTCGAATGCGGGTTGCAGGGCCGGCAAGCCGAAAGCGGCACGGGCCGCGTCGCAATCGGGATTGGCCAGGCCATCGACCCACGAAGCGTCGAACTCCCGGCAGGTGCTGGAGCGTTTTTCGTAAATCGAGCACTGCACCGTACTGCCCACGTCTCCCACCAGGCTGGTGCAGCGCACGGGTTTGCAGCCGGTGCCGAGCATCGCGACCCGACTGGGGCTGATCTGCTCGACAAGCTCATCGGGTACCGTCCCTCCGGATGAGGCGCATTCACCCCAGAAAAATGACACGCGAAAATGAGAACAGCAGGCACCGCAATTCAGACACGGACTGGCTTCGGACATGGGCGATTATCGTAAGGAGGGGTGGTGACACAGGGGGGAATCAAGGCCGCTATTCTAGGCTTCGCCAACGGCTTGGGAAGGGGGGGAGAAAGGTATTTTTCAACGACCGGACGGACTGCGAAATACCCGCCCTGCGAAAGCTCCTACAGGTTGCGTCCCATGGGTTGGTATCAGCCTGGCGAATAATGAAAGACAGGTGTGGCCGCTCTGTCTAGATTGCAAAGTCCGGGGGCAGTGACGCCCCAAAAACAATAAAAGAGACGGACCCATGCAGAACTCGACCCAAGCGGCCAATGCCTGGCGCATCCTGTTCCTGTTGTTCCTGGCCAATCTGTTCAATTTTTTCGACCGCACCATTCCGGCCATCATCATCGAACCCATTCGCATGGAATGGCACCTCAGCGATTTCCAGCTGGGGATCATCGGTACGGCATTCACCATCGTCTACGCCATTGCCGGCTTGCCATTGGGGCGCATGGCCGATACCGGCTCGCGCAGCAAGCTGATGGGTTGGGGGCTGGCGGTGTGGAGCGGTTTGACCGCCGTCAACGGTATGGTGGGCAGTTTCTGGAGCTTCCTGATCGTGCGCATGGGCATCGGTATCGGCGAGGCCAGTTACGCGCCAGCCGCCAACTCGCTGATCGGCGACTTGTTCCCGGCTCACCGCCGGGCCCGCGCCATGGGCATCTTCATGCTCGGGCTGCCGTTGGGGCTGTTGCTGGCGTTCTTCACCATCGGCGCGATGGTCAAGGCCTTCGATAGCTGGCGCGCGCCGTTCTTTATCGCAGCGGTGCCCGGGCTGGTCCTCGCGATCTTCATGTTTTTCATCAAGGAACCGAAACGCGGCGCCGCCGAGAGCGTTCAGGTGTCGCAGGAAAAGATCGATCGGCCGATCCGGCGGGTACTGGCTGTGCCGACTTTCCTGTGGCTGGTGATGGCCGGCCTGTGTTTCAACTTCGCCACTTATGCCTGCAACTCGTTTCTGGTGCCGATGCTGCAACGCTACTTCCTCATGCCGTTGCAGGAAGCGGCGGTCGCCACCGGGGTTATTGTCGGCGTGACCGGGTTGGTCGGCCTGACCCTCGGTGGCTGGATCGCGGACAAGGTTCACCAGCGGATTGCCAACGGGCGGCTGTTGTTTGCGGCCTTCAGCCTGGTGATTTCGACGGTCTGCACCGCGTGGGCGCTGCATTCCGGGCGCATCGAGATCGGTGTGTTTATCGCCGTATTCAGTGTGGGCTGGCTGTTCGCCTACAACTTCTACACCTGCGTGTACACGGCGATTCAGGATGTGGTCGAGCCTCGGTTGCGAGCGACGGCCATGGCGCTGTTCTTTGCCGGGCTGTATCTGTTGGGCGGCGGTTTGGGGCCGGTGGTGGTCGGGGCCTTGTCGGATCACTTTGCCCACTCGGCGATGCTGGCGGTTGGTGCCGGGCAGATGACCGAAGCTTTCAAGGCGGTCGGCCTGCACGATGCGATGTACCTGATTCCGGTGGCGCTGTTGTTCACCGTGGTGTTTCTGGTGCTGGCTTCGCGGTGTTTTGTGCGCGATGCAATGCGGATGAAGGAAGGGTTGGTGGCGGTGGTTGAGCCTGAGGGTTCTGCGGTGACTGCTTAAGATCTTTTGATGTTCTAAAACAAAAGGCCCGCATCGCTGCGGGCCTTCTTTTTCAGCAGGGTGGAGCAGGGAGTTAACCCGCCACCAACACCCGAATCGCTTCCAGTCGCAGCGCAGCCTTGTCGAGCATGGCCAGGCCTTGCTCGCGTTGTTTGCGCAGGGCAACCAGTTCGCTGTCGCGTACGGTCGGGTTGACCGCTTGCAGCGCGGTGAGGCGCGCCAGTTCTTCTTCGGTATCGGCGGCCAGGCGACGCTGCGCCTCGGCGACACGTTCAGTGTGACGGGGCAGGATCTTCGCTTCACCGGCGTTGATCCGTGGCGTCAACTGGTCACGCTGGGCCTGGATGAACTTGTTGGCGCTGGCACGTGGCACGCTTTCAAGCTGATCGTTCAAGGTTTCGAACGAAACGCGGGCCGACAGGTCGTTGCCATTGGTATCGAGCAGGCAGCGCAGGGCGGCCGGCGGCAGGTAGCGGCCCAGTTGCAGTGAGCGCGGGGCAACCACTTCGCTGACATACAGCAATTCCAGCAACACGGTGCCCGGCTTGAGTGCCTTGTTCTTGATCAGCGCCACGGCGGTGTTGCCCATCGAGCCGGACAGGACCAGGTCCATGCCACCCTGAACCATCGGGTGTTCCCAGGTGATGAACTGCATGTCTTCGCGAGACAGCGCCTGGTTGCGGTCGTAGGTGATGGTCACGCCTTCGTCGTCGCCCAGCGGGAAGCTGGCGTCGAGCATTTTTTCGCTGGGCTTGAGGATCAGCGCGTTTTCCGAATGGTCTTCGCTGTCGATGCCGAAGGCGTCGAACAGGGTTTCCATGTAGATCGGCAGGGCGAACTGATCGTCTTGCTCAAGGATATCCTCCACCAGCGCATCGCCTTCTCCCGCGCCACCGGAGTTCAGCTCCAGCAAACGGTCACGGCCGGTGTGCAGCTCGTCTTCCAGACGCTCACGCTCGGCGCGGGCTTCGTCGATCAGCGCTTGCCACTCGCCGTCGTCGGCCTCTTCCAGCAGCGGCAGCAGGCGCGGGCCGAACTGATGCTGCAAGGCGTTGCCGGTCGGGCAGGTGTTGAGGAATGCGTTCAGTGCTTCGTGGTACCACTGGAACAGACGCTCTTGCGGGCTGGTTTCCAGATACGGCACGTGCAGTTCGATGATGTGCTTCTGGCCGATCCGGTCCAGACGACCGATGCGTTGCTCCAGCAGGTCCGGGTGGGACGGCAGGTCGAACAGCACCAGGTGATGGGAGAACTGGAAGTTGCGACCTTCACTGCCGATTTCCGAGCAGATCAGCACTTGCGCGCCAAATTCTTCATCGGCGAAGTAGGCGGCGGCGCGGTCACGCTCGAGGATGTTCATGCCTTCGTGGAACACCGTGGCCGGGATGCCGGAACGCACGCGCAGGGCGTCTTCCAGATCCATGGCGGTTTCGGCGTGGGCGCAGATCACCAACACTTTGGTGCGCTTGAGCATCTTCAGCTGATCGATCAGCCACTCGACGCGAGGGTCGAATTTCCACCAGCGTTCTTCTTCGCTGGTGTCCGGCTGGGCCTGGAAGCTGACTTCCGGGTACAACTCGGCGTGATCGCCCAACGGCAGTTCGAGGTATTGATCCGGGCACGGCAGCGGGTACGGGTGCAGCTTGCGCTCCGGGAAACCCTGGACGGCGGCGCGGGTGTTGCGAAACAGCACACGGCCGGTGCCGTGGCGGTCGAGCAGCTCACGCACGAGGCGGGCGCTGGCTTCGGTGTCGCCATCATTGACGGCGGCCAGCAGGGCTTCGCCTTCGTTGCCGAGGAAACCGTGGATGGTCTTGTGGGCTTGCGGCGACAGGCTTCCCTTGTCCAGCAACTCCTGAACGGCTTCAGCCACCGGGCGATAGTTTTCGCTCTCGGCGCGGAAGGCTTGCAGGTCATGGAAACGGTTCGGGTCGAGCAGGCGCAGACGAGCGAAGTGGCTGTCCTGGCCCAGTTGTTCCGGGGTGGCGGTCAACAGCAGCACGCCGGGAATGGTTTCGGCAAGTTGCTCGACCAGCGAGTATTCAGGGCTGACCTGATCTTCGTGCCACACCAGGTGGTGAGCTTCGTCGACCACCAGCAAGTCCCAGCCGGCCGCGAACAGCGCGTCCTGGGCTTTCTCGTCGTCCACCAGCCACTCGAGCGCGACCAGCGCGAGCTGGGTATCTTCGAACGGGTTGCTGGCATCGCTTTCGATGAAGCGCTCTTCGTCGAACAGCGCGACCTGCAGGTTGAAACGGCGGCGCATCTCGACCAGCCATTGGTGCTGCAGGTTTTCCGGAACCAGGATCAGCACACGGCTGGCGCGGCCCGAGAGCAATTGGCGATGGATCACCAGGCCGGCTTCGATGGTTTTGCCCAGGCCCACTTCATCGGCCAGCAGAACCCGTGGCGCAATGCGGTCGGCGACTTCGCGGGCAATGTGCAACTGGTGCGCGATCGGTTGCGCACGCACGCCGCCCAAACCCCAAAGGGAGGACTGCAACTGGCGGCTGGTGTGTTCCAGAGTGTGATAACGCAGGGAGAACCAGGCCAGCGGGTCGATCTGGCCGGCGAACAGACGGTCGCTGGCCAGGCGGAACTGGATGAAGTTCGACAGTTGGGTTTCCGGCAGGGTGACCACTTCGTTCTGCCCGTTGAGGCCGTGGTAAACCAGCAGGCCATCAATGTCGTCGACTTCGCGGACGGTCAGCTTCCAGCCTTCGAAGTGAGTGATGGAGTCGCCCGGCGAAAACCGCACGCGGGTCAGAGGCGCATTCCGTAGCGCGTACTGGCGGGTGTCGCCAGTGGCCGGGTAGAGCACGGTCAACAAGCGACCGTCCTGTGCCAGAACGGTGCCTAAACCCAGCTCGGCTTCGCTGTCACTGATCCAGCGTTGCCCCGGTTGATACTGCTGCGCCATGCTGCCTGACTCCCACCTGAAAAAGCCGGCTATCTTAACGGAATGAGGGCTTCAGGGCCAAAGGACTCTCAGAAAAACTCACAGTCATACGTTAGCCCACCTGTGCATGGCGCGCCGCCCGGTGCACTAATGAGTGCCAATCGGGTCACAGTTTGCGACCGATGGCTCAAGTCGCCATCCCCGCAGCCGACAGCCTGCTGACAGGAGACCGAAACCATGCTGCCACCGATGCTCCCCCTGAGTGCCGTGCCGATCACTTCGCAAACCGACCCGATCCGCCAGCGTCCGGACATTCCACCGGTGGTGCCGGTGCAGGAAAGCTCCAGTGAAAGCACCATTGACCTGCAAAAGCGCAATCCTGAAGAGGACGGGTTAGTGCTGCGCGAGGAACAGCGCCGCAAGCAGGAGCAGCAAAGACGTCGCCGCGAGGCTGATCATGACCCCGAGGCGCACTTGGCGATTCCCGGTGATGAACTCAATGCCGACAACACCGTGCCGGTGGCGCCGCTGATGGAAGATCAGCCGCGGCAGGGGCTGTGGGTCGATATCGAGATTTGAGCGCAGGCTGGTCAGCGCGCCCTTCAGGCCGCATTATTGGCGCAGGGTTGCCGAACGCTACGGTGGCTGAAATTCATTTCAAGCGATGCACTGACTGCCATGAGCCAAGACGACAAACTGATTGACCTCAACGCTGAACGCGCCAAACGTATCCATGACCTCAACGACAAGCGACTCAATGAAGTTCGCCAGGCGTTCGAGCAGGCCATGCCGTTGGGCAAGGCCAGGAAAAAGCCGAAAAACAAACCGAAAAAGCGCTGAAATCCCCCCGCATTCATTGATGCGGGTCAAACTTTCCCCTTCCTCTTGCCCAGTCTCGGGCGACATTGATCCTGGTCAATGTTCTCTCCTGCCCGTTTGGTTAACTTAGCCCTATCGCAACAGGCCAAGTGCAGGAGACGCGTCATGTTTTTCGACAACGTGGTGATCGCCGGAGTGCTGACTGTCGGCCTCATGTTTGTGTTTTTTGCAGGATTCGGACTTTTTATCTGGAAGGATTCGCACAAGCGGAAAAAACCGTAGTTCTTTCTGGATGTAATGAGCACGCAAGGCATTTTGGGCAACTTCGGTTGCCCTTTTTTTGTCTGCGAAAAACTATCGGTAAACACGTAACCCTGTAGGAGCAAGCTCTGCTCGCGATGGACGCCAACGATGACGCGGGCTGCCTGAATGTACGCGTTGTCCTTGCGGTCATCGCGAGCAGAGCTCGCTCCTACAGTGATTTTTTGCGATTGGCATGTCTAGTCCTGAAATAGGTTTACACCTGTTTCAGCCTCAAAACGCCCGATGCACCGCATCGGGCGTTTTGTATTTCAGCGACAGATGAGGCCGCTCGTTGTTATAGATCTGCACCGACTCGTCCAC